>JADCEX010000231.1 GCA_020249825.1 Roseomonas sp. | reverse complement strand
AATCCCAGCAGATAGAGCAAGGATGATTTGCCGGAACCGGATGGCCCGGTGATGGCGATGAACTCGCCGCGCTCCACCTTCACCGACGCATCCGCCACCAGCGTCACGCCCTCCGGCAGGCGGCGCGTTATGTGTTGCGCTTCCAGCAGCGGTGGCGCGGCGTTGTTCATGCCGCGCCACGAATGGTCTGCACGGGGTCAAGCCGCGCCGCGCGGCGTGCCGGCACCACGGCGGCGATGCTCGCCGATAGCAGCGCAAAGAAGGAAGCGACAGCGAAAATCCGCCAATCATGGGCAAGCAGAAACCGGTCATTGCCTGCCGGCGTTTCGGTATTGAAGCGGATCTGCGCCAGCCCTTCGATCATGATCTGGCCGAGCACGCAGCCAAGCACGGCACCAAGCAACCCCGCGATCATTCCCTGCAACAGGAATAGCCATTGAATATCGCCTTCCGTGAAGCCAAGCGATTTCAGAATGGCGATGTCGCGCGTTTTCTCAAACACCACGGTTGAGATGATGTTGTAGATGCCAAAGGCCGCCACCAACAGAATGGCGCCGGTCACGCTATACATGATGGCGTTCTGGATCACGAAAACCGTCAGCACATTGCGGTTCTGTTCTTCCCAACTTTCGGACCTGTCGCCAAACCGCGCTTCGATCTGCCGTGCGAGAGCCTCAGCCCCGGTCACATCATCCAGCTTCAGCAGGATTTGATTGACCACATTAGGCCGGTCTTGCAGGATTTGATTGACCTTCAGCAGCGTATAACCCGCCTGGTTATCCAGCGTGGTGAGCCCGGTTCGAAAAATCCCCACAATCTTCATTTGCAGACTGACACCCTTGGGGGAGACCGCGATGATCGTATCGCCCAAGGCAACGCCAAGCTTTTGCGCGAGCCCTATGCCAATGATCAGCCCATTGGCGGTGCTGCGCAAATCCTCCATCCGTCCCTGGATCAAATCCTTTTCCAGATTGGACACGCGGCGATAGCGCGCGGGCTCAATCCCCGTGATGGAAACCGAAACATCGCGTGACCCGTAACGGAGCAGCGCTTGGCCCGTGAGGATAGGCGATGAAAACACCCCCGGTATCGCTTCCAATATCGCCATTTTCTCGGCACTCGCACGGATACCGCGCACGCGTTCGGTTGGTTTCAAACCGGATAGCGCCACCGCGCCATCAGGATGGGCGATTTCCACCGCCTGTGGCAATGGGCGGCGGGTTTCATCCTTCACGATGATGTGTGGCTGCACATCAATGACCTGTTCAATGAAATAGGTCTGAAACCCGCGCATGAGTGAGGCGATCGCGATGAAGAACGCCACCCCCAAGGCAACCCCCATCACGGATACCAGGGTTTGCCGACGCCGGCGGGAAAGCATACCCCGCGCTAGATCGAAAATCAGGTTCATGGCCTTAGCCGTATCGCCTGCCCATCCTTCAGGCTCTGCGGCGGATCAAGCACAACGATATCTCCCGCCGCTATCCCTTGGCGGATTTCAACGGCGCGTGGCCCCTGTACGCCCACCGTCACCTGGCGCCGCCGCGCCACTTCGCCCTGCACCAAGAAAACATGATCGCCGCGCAAGGCCGCAGGCGGGATCAATACCGCGGCATTGGTTTCGCGCAGCACAATATTCGCTTCCACCGTCATGCCGATCATCAGCGGTGTGTCATCGGGCAGCGCCAGGCGCACACGATAAGCCTTGCGCGTGGCATCGCCCTTCGGCGTAATTTGCGCCACCGTCGCGTTCAATACTTGGCCCGCGAAAGCATCCGCGCGTAGCAAGGCACGCTGACCTTCGCGGATTTGGGCGATGTCTTCCTCATCCACCTCAGCAGTCACACGCAAGGGCCTGGGTTCGCCAATCCAGAAAAGTGCGGCGGGGGTATCCACCACCTCACCCACCTCGGCATCGCGGCGCAGCACCAGGCCGGCAGTTGGCGCGCGCACGATGTAGTCATCCAACCGGCGCTGCGTCGCTTCCGCCACCGCGCGCACGGCGCGGGCCTCAGCCTCGGCCCGGTCCAGCGAAGCGCGAGAGGCCACATCACGTGCGACCAAGGTACGCACCCGCGTCAAATCTTCCTGGGCGAAACGGGCGCGGGCTTCGGCTTCCTCCGCCCGGTGTTGGGCTTCGCGGTCATCCAACTGCGCCATGGGCTGGCCAGCTTCAACGCGCGCACCTTCTTCCACCAGCACGGCGGTGATGCGCGCGCGCACCGCCGGGCCAACCCTGGCCCAATGCACTGGCTCCACATTGCCGGTGGCATAAACCGCCTTAACAGCGGGGCCGAGGGTCGCGGAGGCGACGGCAACCGCTGGCGGCAGGCCGCGCCAGACCCAGGCGCCTGCCAGGCCAAGCAGAAGCAATACTATCGGGATGATGATCCGGGCACGCATGTTGTCAGCCTAACATGACACTCACCGCTTGGCTCCCCCTCAGGTTCACGGGGCAGCAGGACCTGGGGATAGGGGATGGTTGTGCGAAGGCTTGGCAGGGGGTATGACGCGCCGGTTCCTAAGGTTCGTGGTTTTTGGGCCGACTTAGCTCAGGGGTAGAGCAACTGATTCGTAATCAGTAGGTCCGGGGTTCGATTCCCCGAGTCGGCACCAGTTTTCAATGGGTT
>JADCEX010000230.1 GCA_020249825.1 Roseomonas sp. | reverse complement strand
CGCTTGTTGGGCCTTGGGGCTTTCGCCCTTGGAAACGGCGGTGGCGGTGGTGAGCTCTGCCCTGCCCACTGGCGCCAATGCCTTTCTGCTGGCGCGGCGTTACGAAACCGGCGTGGGCGCTTCGGGTGCGACGGTGCTGCTTTCTACGCTGATATCCATCGCAACACTTTCCGCGTTGCTCGCCTACTTCAAGGCATGATCATTCCGCGGCGGTGAGTGCCGCGCGGCGACGGCGCGCCAGCCGCCATTCCTGCCCAATCGCCATGATGGCCGTCAGCAACATGAAGCCGGCGGTGGTGATGAAGATCAGCCGCGGTTCGCCCGCTTCCAGCAGCCAGCCGAAAAGCGGCGGCCCCACCATGCCGCCAATATTGAAGCCAGTGGAAACAATGCCAAACACGGCGCCCGCTTGCCCGGGCGGGGCCGCGGCGCGCACCAGCATATCGCGTGATGGCATGATCATGCCGGTCAGCAAACCCGCCGCGATCATGGCGATCACCAGCGCAAAGCCCTGGAAAGTGCCATTGCCGATCAACAGCATCATGCTTGCGGCGGCGATGAAGCCAAAGGTCGCGACCAACCCATGGCGCTTGGTCCAATCCGCAATATAGCCGCCCATCAAAACGCCAATCGCGCTCGCGAACAGATAGCCGGTCAAAGCCCCATTCGCGAGTTCCAGGGTCATGCCCTGCGCCACCCAGGCGGCGACCGAGAAACTGTGAATGCCACCATTGGCCAGCGCCAGCATGATGAAGAATACCATCATTGCCATCACGGCCGGGGTCAGCACACGGCGCACGCCGCCTGTTTCCGCCGTGCGCTGCGTGGCTGCTGCCGGGCGGGGTTTGGCCGCATCGCGCCGCGCGGCAAAAATCAGCGGTATCGCGACCAGCGGGCCAACCAAACCGCCGGCAATCATCGCGGAGGACATGCCGCCGAGTGCAGCAACACCCAGCATGAAGGCGGGTGCGATGGCGCCACCCAAAAAGCCGCATGCCGTATGCAAGGAAAAGGCGCGGCCTACACGGCCTTCACTGATATCCGAACCTAGCACCGCGTAATCCGCCGGGTGATAAACACTATTGGCTAGGCCCGCCATGGCGACGGCCACCATCAGCATGGGCCAGCTTGGAAACAACCCAAGCAGGATGAAGGCGGAACCCCCAAACATCAGCGCTGCCGCCAGCATTTTGCGCGGGCCGATGCGGTCCACCACAAAGCCCATCGGCGCCTGCGTAAAGGCCGAGACAATATTGAAGACCGTCAGCGCCAGGCCGAGTTCGATATAGGAAACTTGCAGCGATTCCCGCAGCAGCGGGAATAGCGGCGGCAGAATCAGGATATGCAAATGGCTGACGAAATGCGCGGCGCAGATTTGCGCCAGCGTGGTTTTTTCAGCCGCGCTCCAAACCGATGCCATGGTCAATGCGCCTCTGCCCAGGAATGGCCCTGCCCGACTTCAACCGAAAGCGGCACGCGCAATGTGGCAACCGATTCCATGATTTGCCGCACCAGGGCGCTGGTTGCTTCCACCTCAGCTTCCGGCACCTCGAACACCAATTCATCATGCACTTGCAACAGCATGCGCGCCTTCAGCCCCGCATCGCGCAAGGCACGCGGCAGGCGCACCATGGCGCGCTTGATGATCTCCGCCGCGCCGCCCTGGAAGGGGGCATTGATCGCGGCACGTTCCGCCCCGGCGCGGCGCACCGGGTCGCGCGTGGCGATATCCGGAATCCAGAGCTTGCGGCCAAAGGGCGTGCGCACAAAGCCATGGGTGCGCGCTTCTTCCTTCAGCCGTTCCATTTCCTGCCGAATGCCCGGATATTGCGCGAAATAGGCATCAATAATGCTGCGCCCCTCACCGGGCGGAATCCCCAGGCGCGTCGCCAGTCCAAAGGCCGACATGCCATAGATGATGCCGAAATTGATCATCTTGGCGCGGCGCCGCGCTTCCTTATCCACCTTGTCGCGCGGAATGCCGAAAATTTCGGACGCGGTCCGGGCATGAATATCCTCTCCACCCGCAAAGGCTTCGCGCAAGGTTGGCACATCAGCCAAATGCGCCAGCAGCCGAAGTTCAATCTGGCTGTAATCCGCAGCTAGCAGCACATTACCCTTATCGGCAATGAAGGCGCGGCGGATGCGCATGCCTTCTTCGCTGCGGATCGGGATATTCTGCAAATTGGGATCGGTTGACGAAAGCCGCCCGGTCGAGGTGATCGCCATCTGATAGGAGGTATGCACGCGCTTATCAGTTGGATCGATTTGCGCGGCGAGCCCTTCAACATAGGTGGATTTCAGCTTGGCCAATTGGCGCCATTCCAGCACCTTGCCAGCCAATTCCACGCCCTGCGCGCTGAGTTCTTCCAACACCGCCGCATCAGTGGAATAGGCGCCGGTCTTGCCCTTGCGCCCGCCGGATAGCCCCATTTCGTCAAACAGAATCTCGCCCAATTGCTTGGGTGAACCCACATTGAAGGCGCGGCCCGCAAGCTTATGGATGGCTGCTTCCAACACTGCGAGGCGCCCCGCAAAATCTTCCCCAATGCGCGCCAATTCCGCGCCATCCACCTTCACGCCGGCGGCTTCCATATCGCGCAGCACAGGGATCATGCGGCGCTCGATCTGCTCATAACTCGCCAGCGCGCCATCGGCACGCAGGCGCGGGCGCAGTAACAGCCACAGCCGCAGCGTCACATCCGCATCCTCGGCGGCGTAAGCCGTGGCCTTGTCCAAAGGCACTTCACTGAAGGGCAGGCGGGCTTTGCCGGTGCCGGTCACCTCATCAAAGCTGATGGGCTTATGGCCCAGATGCAGCACCGAAAGCTCATCCATGCCATGACCATGCCGACCGGCTTCCATGGCGTAGGACAGCATCATGGTGTCATCAATCGGCATTATTTCAGCGAAGCCGCCATTTTCCGCCCGCGCCAGCACTTCCAGATCATATTTCGCGTGCTGGAAAACCTTGAGCACGGAAGCATCGCTGAATAGCGGGCGCAGCAGCGCAAAGGCGGCTTCCGGCGCAATCTGCGCCGGGGCTGGCGCGGCCAGCATATCGCCTGTGCTGCCATGGCGGATTGGCACATAGCAGGCGCGGCCTGGGGCGATGGCAAGCGATAACCCAACCATCGTGGCGCGGCGCGCATCCAGGCTATCGGTTTCCGTATCCACGCCCACCACGCCCGCTTCACGCGCCAGCGCCACCCAGCGGGCCAAGCTCTCTTCATCCGTCACGCAATCATAAGGACCAAATGCCGCTGCAACATTGGGCGCTTCTGCTTCGGGCGCTGAGGCGCGGCTTGCCGTGCGATGCGGTGCGCCGCTTGCCTCGCCAAAGCCCATGCGCGCCAGGATGGAGCGAAACCCCTGCGCGCGCAGAAAGGCCTCAAGCTTGCCATCGCCCGGCGCCTTGGCTTCCAGCGCGGCAATGTCCAACGGCAGCGGCGCATTGTCATCCAACGCCACCAGCCGACGCGATATCCGCGCCATTTCGGCGTTTTCCAACAGCGCCTCACGCCGCTTCGGCTGCTTGATTTCGCCCGCACGGGCCAACAAGGTTTCAAGATCACCATATTCGGTGATCAGCTGCGCCGCGGTCTTGATGCCAATGCCCGGCACGCCTGGCACATTATCTGTCGCATCGCCGGCCAGTGCCTGCACATCCACCACTTTTTCCGGCGCCACGCCGAATTTTTCCATCACTTCCGGCGCACGCAGCGGCTTCTGCTTCATGGGATCGAGCATTTGCACCGCAGGGCGGATCAATTGCATCAGATCCTTGTCGGAAGAAACAATCGTGACATGCCCGCCGGTTGCCTCAAACGCCTTGGCATAGGCAGCGATCAGATCATCCGCTTCAAAACCTTCCTGTTCCACCCGCGCGACACCAAAAGCATCTGTCGCATCACGGATCAGGCCGAATTGCGGCACCAATTCTGGCGGCGGGTCAGGCCGATGCGCTTTGTATGCCGCGTAAATCTGATTACGAAACGTATTGCGCCCGGCATCGAACACCACGGCGATATGGCTTGCGGCGTGGCGCAGCAGGAATTGCGAGAGCATGTTCGTGAAGCCGAAAACCGCATTCACCGGCGTGCCATCCGGCCGCGTCATCGGCGGCAGGGCGTGATAGGCGCGAAAAATATAGCCAGAACCATCCACCAGAATCAGATGGCGTTCGCCGGGCTTGGTTTCCGGCAGGCCCTCGGCCCCCGCAATTGACTCGCTCAAGGCTTTGCCATGCGGGCGTTCGGCGGAAGGGCCGGCGCCGTCTTCAATGGCCATGATCCTCGCCGGCGCCTTCGGCCAGCACATAGGTGATGGAACAATAAGGGCAGGTCACATCATGCCCTTCAATATGCAGCCAAATACGCGGATGGCCGAGCCCGCTTGCCGCTTCCCCATCGCAAGCCACCTTGCGGCTATGCACCGTGACGCGCTGTTCGGGGGTGACGCCCATCACGGGCTTTGGGCCATAGCCGGTCATTTGCTGGTCGCGCATCTGGGTCCTCACGTCGCTGGTCTTTGGAAGATCATACCGGGGCAGGGGGTGATGGACCAGCCTTGCCTGGCACCCTATCTGAAACCCATGACCACGAAGCCCTTCATAACGCCGCGCCGGGCGCTGCTGGCCGGCCTGGCCCTGGCCGGCTGTGCCGAGGCGCGCGCGCCGATGGGGCCGATGGTGACCAGGCCCGCCGTGCTGGACGATGCGCTGGTGATGGCGGATGGGCTGCGGCTGCCGCTGCATGTCTGGCAGCCGGAAGGGCCACCGCGCGCCGTGATGCTCGCTTTGCATGGCATGAATGAATATGGCCGATCCTATGCGGAAGATGCCGCGCCCTGGTTCAACGCTGCCGGGGTGGCTGTTTACGCCTATGACCAGCGCGGCTTTGGCGGCACGGGGCCACGCGGCGTTTGGCCGGGGCATGAGACTCTGGCGCAGGATGCCATTACCGCCGCTGGTTTGATGCGCGCCCGCCACCCCAGTCTGCCGCTTTACATGTTGGGCGAAAGCATGGGCGGCGCGGTGCTGGTGCTGGCCGGCAGCAAGGCCCCAATGGCTCATGGCTTCGTGCTTTCCGCCCCGGCCTTGCGCGGGCGGAGCAGCCTTGGCTGGCCGGCGCTTGCCATGCTGGATGTGCTGGCCGCCCTGGTGCCGGGGCTGGAGCTTTCATCCAACGCGCCGATCTTTCGCCCGACAGATAATCTGGAAGCCTGGCGCCGCTGGTCCCGCGACCCGCAATTGATCAAGGCAACGCGGGTGGATGCCGTGGCCGGCCTGGTTGATCTGATGGATGCCGCCACCGCCGCCCTGCCGCGCTTCACCGCGCCCGCTTTGGTGCTCTACGGCGCCAAGGATGAGCTGGTGCCACCCAAGCCGATTCGCGCGGCCCTGGCGCAATTGCCGAGGGGTGCTGCCCAGCGCGTGGCCTTCTACCCGGAAGGTCATCATATGTTACTTCGCGATTTGGGCGGTGCCGCGGTGGCCGGGGATATCCTGGCCTGGATGGCCGATCGCGATGCGCCCTTGCCGAGTGGGGCGGATCAGGCGGCGGCGGCTTGGCTCAGTTCAGCCTGAGCGGGCTTCCAATCCTGGCCACGCATGGCATGGTGGGGATAGTGATATCAACGAGGGAAGCGAAACCATGCCCGTCAATGGCCTTGGCCCCTATGATGACAGCAATATCTTCGCGCGCATCCTGCGCGGCGAAATCCCCGCGAAGAAGGTGCATGAGGATGATCATGCGCTGGCCTTCCACGACATCGCCCCGCAGGCGCCGGTGCATGTGCTGGTGATTCCGAAGGGGCGCTATGTCTCCATTGCTGATTTCAGCGCCAGCGCGACGCCTGATGAAATCACCGGCTTTTGGCGCGCCGTGGGCCAGGTGGCGAAAGGCTTGGGGCTGGAAGCGGATGGATATCGCGTGCTGATGAATATGGGCATGCATGCCGGGCAGGAAGTGCCGCATTTCCATGTGCATATCTGCGCCGGCCGGCCATTAGGCCGCATGATTCCGCAAGGCTGAGAATAAGAAGAGGAAGCGTGATGTTCGATACGATTATTGTGGGCGGCGGTTCCGCCGGTTCAGTGCTGGCGCATCGGCTCTCAGCCCGGAGCGGCCATAAGGTGCTGCTGTGTGAAGCGGGACCCGACGCACCGCCCGGCGAGGAACCGAAGGAAATCCGCGACAGCTACCCTGGCACCGCCTATTTCGATCCGCGCTTTCATTGGACTGAACTCCGCGTGCATACGCAGATTGTCTCTCACAATAACCCTGGGGAACGCCCGCCCTTGCGCAAATACGAACAGGCGCGGGTTTTGGGCGGCGGTTCTTCCATCAATGGGCAAATGGCCAATCGCGGCGCGCCGACGGATTACGATGAATGGGAAGCGCGTGGCGCGACCGGCTGGAATTGGGACGCGGTGCTGCCCTATTTCAAAAAGGTTGAGCACGATCTTGATTTCGATGGCCCCTTTCATGGCAAGGATGGGCGCATCAAGGTGCGCCGCATCAAGCCCGAGAAGTGGAACACCCACGCCAAGGCCGCAGCCAAATCATTCGCCGCCGCCGGCTTCAAGGCTTTGGAAGACCAGAACGGGTTTTTCGAGGATGGCTATTTCCCGATCACCATTTCCAATGCGGAAGAACAGCGCGTTTCCGCCGCCATGGGCTATCTGGACCGCGAAACCCGCGCGCGAGAGAACCTGACGATTTCCTGCGAAACCCAGGTGAAGGAGTTGATCTTCGAAGACCAGCGCTGCATCGGCGTGGTGGCTTTGGTGCGCGGGCAGGAACAGCGCTTCATGGGGCGCGAAATCATCCTATCCTGCGGCGCCATTCATTCCCCCGCGCATCTGCTGCGTTCAGGTATCGGTCCTGTGGGGCATTTGCATGATCTTGGCATTCCGGTGCGCATGGCTCTGCCTGGCGTTGGCCAGGGCTTGATGGATCATCCTTCCATTGCGCTGTCTTCCTTTTTGAAGCGCGGCGCGCGGGTGGATAATCAAACGCGGCGGCATATCCTGCTTGGGCTGCGCTATTCATCCAAGCTGGAAGGCGTGCCGGCGGGTGATATGTTTGCCGCCGTGGTCAGCAAATCCGCCTGGCATGCGGTGGGGGAACAAGTGGCCTCCATGCTGCTATGGGTGAACAAGACCTATTCGGAAAGCGGGCAATTGAAGCTTGCGTCCAGCAATTGGCGTGATGAGCCGATTGTTGAATTCAATCTTTTGTCAGACCAGCGCGATCTGGACCGGCTGATGACCGGCTTTCGCATGATGGCCGCGATTCAGATGAGCGATGAATTGGGCAAGGTTACGGATAACCACTTCCCCGCCAGCTATAGCGACCGCGTGCGCAAGCTTGGCGTTGTGAACGACAAGAACCGCATGCTGACCAAGATGATCAGCCTGGTGCTGGATGGGCCTTCCTTCCTGCGAAGCTATTTCATTGACAATTTTGTGGTGGAAGGCTTCCGGATTGATCAGGTGCTGACAGATGACGCGGCTTTGGAAGCCTTCATCCGCAAGGCGACGATTGGCGTTTGGCATGCTTCCTGTTCCTGCCGCATGGGTAGGCCAGAAGACCCGATGTCGGTGGTGGATACCAATGGCCGGGTGAAGGGGATTGAGGGGCTGCGCGTGGTGGATGCTTCGATCTTCCCGGTGGTGCCCTGCGCGAATACGAATTTCCCGACGTTGATGGCGGCGGAGAAAATCGCGGATGCGATTATTGCGGGGCATTGAAGCGCGTTATTCCTTCACCCCCGGATAAACCCCCCCATAAAACCGCCGCAGTTCCGCAATCTGCCCAGGTGGCGGCTGGCCATAGGCGCCGCGCCGGCTGGTGAAGCGCCCACCCATGGCGCGCTTCAGCTTCACCGCCGCCTGGCCCTGCTGCACCAGCGCCAAAGGCCCGCATAGCACTGGCGCGCCGCGTGCGGTTTCATGCACGCCCGCTTCAAAAAGCAACACCATCGCCACACCAACCGCCGGGATCACCACCTCCGCCCCGCGCGCCACGCAATCCTCGGCCGCCTTGTAGAATTGCGCGAGCACGGCATCGCGCACCGCACCAGGCGAAAAGGCGGCTTCAAGATCGGTCAGCTTCGCCACATCCATCCGCGCTGTCGCGGCCACGCGCCCCGCCAGGCCATAGCCGCGGATATTCTCGGCCACGCGCGCTTCGTGCTTGTCGTTTGAGAAGACAATGCCGATGGCAGCGCCCATCTGGCAGGCGGTCAGCAGCGAGGCTTCGCATAAGCCTAGAACGGGGATACCGGCGATTTCGCGGGCAATCCGCAGCCCTGGGTCCACGATATTGCCAAGCAGCACGGCATCGAAGCCCTCAGCCTCGGCGCGGGTGACATTTTCCAGTACCTCACCGGTTTCGATGAATTCCAGATAGCGATACTGGTCGCCAATGCCGCCGCGTTTTTCAATGCCATGGATGGCGATTTCCGTGCCCGGATCGGCCGCGGCATCCAAAAGCCGGCGCAAAGCCTTGGCATAGGTCGGCCAGGCATCCGGCCTGGTCAGGGATTGGTACCAAAGCCTCATCGCAGCCCCCGTGATGTGCTGGGCCATAGCGCCCGATTCGCCGCGCCCCGTCCATCCCCCGGCCCCTCTCCCATGCCCCGTTTCCTCTGATATAAGACGGTATGACCACGACCCTGACCGATATTCTGGCGCCCATGTCGCCGGACCGTTTCTTTGCAGAATACTACGACCAGCAGCCGCTGCATCTGCCGGGCGCTGCCGAGAAATTCGCCCATGTGCTGGATTGGGCCGGCATTAATCGCCTGCTGGGCATGACGCATATCTGGTCCGAACGCAGCCTGAAGGTGGTGCTGGACAGCACCACGATCCCCGCCGCGCAATATAGCCAAAGCGAGATGTCGCGCGATGGCGCCACCACTCTGCAACCCATCCCCGCCAAGGTGCAGGAATGGGTGGCGCGTGGCGCTTCCATTGTGATGAATGATGTGGATAGCCTGACGCCAGGTTTGGCCGGCGTTTCCAATGCGCTGGAAGGCGCTGGCCTCGGCAAGGCGCAGGCTAATGTCTATATCTCCTGGCAGAGCCATAAGGCGTTTCACGCGCATTATGACACGCATGATGTCTGGGCCGTGCAGGTGGAAGGGGAAAAGACCTGGAACATCTGGGAAGGCCGCGCGGAATGGCCGGTGGCGCATGCAATATTTCGTAGCCAGGGTCAGGAATTTCACGAAAAAGCCAAGGGCGCCTTGCGCGTGAAAGCGCATCTGAAAAAGGGTGATCTGCTCTATCTGCCGCGTGGCTGGTACCATGATGCCCTGGCCGAAGCGCCCAATTCAGTGCATATCGCTTACGGTGTGCATGCACCGATGGGTGTTGATTTCATGGGGCTGCTGACCGAGCGCGCCTTTCATGATGCGGAGTTTCGCAAGCCCTTGCCGCGGCAGGATGGCTCGGCGGCAGCGAAATATGCGCTGACGCAACGTGCCGCCTTGCTGGGCCGACGCATCGGCGAATGGTCGCGCGATCCGAAATTCCTGCAGGCCGTTGAAAACTTCCTCGCGCATTACCGCTATGAACGCGGCGGGTATGATCTGCTGGCGGCACGCGGCGCGGCGCCCACAACCGAAACCGGCAGCACACCCGCCTTCCGTGTGCGCCCCAATGTCAAAACCGTCCGCCGTGGCGCGGATTATGGGCTGCGCACCGAAATGGGCATCCTGCCGATCACCGCTGAGGAGGTTGAGGCCGCAGCCTGGATCATCACCCAGCCCAGCATTTCGGAAACCTCTCTGGCCCT
>JADCEX010000023.1 GCA_020249825.1 Roseomonas sp. | reverse complement strand
GCCATCACCGCTTCCGGTGAAGCGGGTAGCGGGTCTCGGTGCAGATGCCCCTGACCAGGTGCGACACGTGGCGTCAGCAGGCAGGTATTGGGCGAGGGGGGCAATTGCAGAGTGGCGAAATCAAGCGGCGTCGGTGCTGGAACGCCTTCGGCACCACGCGAAAACAGGCTGGAGATCATGATGTGGCCCTCAAGCGAATGACACCGCGCATGTCGTCGGGGTTAATGGGTTTGCCCTTGCGGAGGATTTCAATCTTGCCCTGGCGCGCCAGATCGGCGGCCACCTTGCGCACCGGCCCCAGCAAGGGTCGCCAATTCTCAGCGGAAACAGCGCGCGCCACATCGGTGGGACACATGCTTTTCTCCGGACCGCGTTCAGCGGCAATCCGCAGCATGGCAGCGGTGATGGCTTCGATATTCATGGCGCGATCCAATCGGCGGTAAGCTGGCCCGCTTCATCCCAGATGAAGCGCGCGCGTTGATGCCCGGCGGCGGCAAGCCAGAGCCATTCCAGCCGATGAAAGCCTATCACCACCGCGGCGAAATGCGGGCGACCGATTTCCGCATCCTGCGGCGCAGCGGGCGGGGCGGGTACAACGGCGCCAGAGGCATCGGGCGCGGCATAGCACATGCGGCTGCTGGATCGGCTCGCGGCCCAGGCGGCATCCGCCACCGCATCATCCAGATGAAGCGCCGCGTGACCCGCCACGCGCAATTGAATATGCAGGGCAGCGTCATAGAAATGCATCATCACGCGCGGATCACGCGCAATGCCGCGCGCCTTGTCACTGCGCCGATCCGTGTGAAAGCGCAGGCGTCGCGCTTCGGCATCAAAGCCGCGCAGAACCACCGTGCGCAGGCTCGGCGCGCCGGCATCATCCAGGCTGGCGATGGTTGGCGTGTGCAAGGGGCTTCGCCGGTTCGGGACAGCATCAGCCAGCAGGCGAAAGGCTTCGTGCAGGCTTGCCGTGATGTCGCCGGCGAAAGCGGGCCGAGCGGGTTTCATGCCAGCACCCGCGCGGCAAGCGCCGCACCGCTTTGCCACGCCGCTTCAGCACGCCCGCCGATGCAGCCATCACCGGCATAGCCGATGCGCGTTGTGGCATCCCAAAGGCAGGGCTCACCCAAAGGCGCTTCCAGCAGCGAATAGCGCCAGCGATGCGCCACCGCCATGAAGGGCGCCGGCAGTGGTGCAGCACTGAAGCCGGCCAGTTCCGCCAATAACGGTGCCGCGATATCTTCCGCGGTCAATTCCAGATGCGCACGCGTCCAGGCGGGGCCGGCCTGTATCACCCAATTTTCCTGGCTTGCATCGCGGCCTGGCTTGGCGGAATCGCGCGCCGCCCAGCCAATCGCATGCGCTTCGGGGCGGAGCGTCTCCGGCAGGGCTAGCGGCGCGTTGAAGGCCGCCATTACTGTCCAACACGGCGCGTAGCGAATGGCGGCAAGTGCTTCATGCAGCCTTGGCGCGTGTTGCCCCAGAACCTCCCGCGCTTGTGTCGCCGGCATGGTCAGCAGCACCGCAGCAAAAGGCCCGGCTTCTTCCGGCGCGGTATCCGGCAAGGGCTTGCCCGGGCGCACCAGCCGCGCATCCCAATGGCGCAGCATCCAGGCGCCGGGGCTCCCGGTGATTTGCCCAACATGGCGTAAGGCAACACAAGGAATGTCACCAAGCAAGGCGCGCGGCACGGCAGACATGGAAGGCACGCCAACGCGCCGCGCCGCATCAGGCCAGGGCGCGGTTCCAGCTTCCACCAAGGCAGAAGCGAAAGCCGCACTTTCGGCACGGAAATATTGCGCACCGTGATCGAATTGCAGCTTGCGCCCTTCCGCTTCAATCCGCCGCGTCGCGAGGCGCCCGCCCGGGCCTCGGCCCTTGTCAAACATCACTACTTTATGGCCGCGCGCGATCAAAGTACGCGCCGCCGCAATGCCGGCAAGCCCGGCGCCAATGATGGCAATCGGTAGCGCCATCAGAAGCCGCCCCCGGCAGCAAGCCAGGCCTCTTCCGCGGGCGTTGACACTCGCCCAAGTGCGGCATTGCGATGCGGGAAACGTCCAAATTCCTGGATCACCACGCGATGCCGCCAAGCATAGTCAATGGCACCTTTTTCGCGCGCATGATGCGGGATGTCGCGCAAGCCTTCGAATAGCGCCACAGACAAATCCTGATCCGCCATCGTCTCACTATGCTCAAAGGGCAAATAGACAAAAGGCTTTTCGAAAGGACCAAGTTGCAGATCAAAGCTCTTTTCCAGTACCACCTTGCGCGCAATGGCGCGGGCATGCGCATCACTCGCAAAGGCCTCTGCGCTGCCGCGCAAGACATTACGCGGGAATTGATCCAGCAGGATCAGCAGTGCGAGCGCGCCGTGTGGTGAAGCCGCCCAGGAATCGAAAGCACCTTCGCGTGCTGGGCGGATCAGTGCGCCGAAACGCTCGCGGATTTCCGCATCGAAAGCATCGTTCTTCTGAAACCAGATCGGGCGATAGGTGTCGCGCCCTTCGGCATACCAGAAGGCGCGGATGGCTTCGGCATCGCTCATGACAAGGCGCGGTCCAGCAACCGCACCGAATGGATCGCCTCTCGCCCGCCGAGATCACCGATTTGATGTCGGCAGGATGTGCCATCAGCAATGATGAAATCATTGGCGGCAGCAGCCCGCACCGCCGGCAGTAGCGACAATTCCGCCATGGCCTTGGATGCTTCCAGGCTTTCGGCCTGATAGCCAAAGGCCCCCGCCATGCCGCAGCAGGAAGATGTGATGGGCTTCACGGTCACCCCAGGGATGCGCTTCAACAAAGCCACTGCCGCTGGAAAGGCACCAAAAGCCTTTTGGTGGCAATGGCCGTGGATATGAACAGTTGCGTCCAATGGCTTGAGGGCCAGCGCTGGCTTGTCGCGTTCCAGCAATTCACTCAGCAGCAAGGCGCGCTTGGCCAAGGCGCGGCTTTCTTCGCCAGGCAGCAGCACCAGGAATTCATCGCGCAAGGTGGTCAGCGATGAAGGTTCAATGCCCACCACCGGCGATGCGAAGGGCGCCAGGGCCGCGATCACGCGGCGCGCTTCAACACGCGCTTCCTCCACCATCCCGGCAGCCAGCAAGGTGCGCCCTTCATCGAGTGGGCGCATGCCACGTGGTGGCCGCGCCACGGCGGGATCATAGCCGGCCGCGCGCAGCACACGGATGGCAGCGCGTAGATTTTCTGTTTCAAAATAGCGGTTGAAGGCATCGGGCAGCAGGATCACCTCGCCTGCCCGGCCATCCGGGGCGCGCAATTCCCAATCATGGAAGACATCACCGCAAAAACGCGGCAGGGGCCGCTCTGCCGCCAGGCCCAGCATGCTCTGCGACAGTGCCGGCAGGCCAGAGATCATATCGCGCAAATTGAACAGCAAAGGCACCATGGATGCGAAGCGCGCGATGCGCGGCAGGCGTGCAATCAGCTTCTCGCGCAGCGGCACGCCATGGCGCTTGGCGCGCGCGGCCAAAGCCTCGATCTTCATGCGCGCCATATCCACGCCGGTTGGGCATTCCCGCTTGCAGCCCTTGCAGGAAACACATAGCGCCATGGCGGCAGCGACTTCATCCCCCGCCAGCGCATCCGGCCCCAATTGCCCCGTGAGGGCCAGGCGCAGCGTATTCGCCCGCCCGCGAGTCAGATGCGCCTCATCTCGCGTGGCGCGATAGGATGGGCACATGACATTGGCATCAAACTTCCGGCAGGTGCCGTTGTTGTTGCACATCTCAACCGCGCTCAGCAGGCCGCCCAAAGGCCCCGGATAATCAGACCAATCCAGCGCGGGTGTTATTGCTGGATCAGCAGCGTAATCAGGCCCGTAGCGAAACAGCGAACGATCATCCATACGTGGCGGGCGTGTGATGCGATTGGGGTTCAGCAAACCGCGCGGGTCAAACGCGTCCTTCACTTCTTCAAAGGCAGTGACAATCCTGTCGCCAAACATGGGCCGATGGAATTCAGACCGCACAATGCCATCCCCATGTTCGCCGGAATGGCTGCCCTTATACTCGCGCACCAGCGCGAAGCATTCCTCGGCAATGGCGCGCATTTTCTGAACTTCCGCGCCGTCCTTCATGTTCAACACAGGCCGCACATGCAGGCACCCCACGGAAGCATGCGCGTACCAGGTGCCCTTGGTGCCGTGCTTGGCGAAAACCTCATTCAGTTTTTCGGTGTAATCAGCCAGATCATCCAAACCGACCGCGCAATCTTCAATGAAGGAAACCGGCTTCCCGTCCCCCTTCATGGACATCATGATATTGAGGCCAGCTTCACGCACCTCAGCAATCGCGGCCTGAAAACCGGCATCGGTGGCGCGCACCACCTGGCCGGGATGGCCAAGATCCGCCATCATCTCATCAAGCCGCGCCAAATCGCGCAGCAGCGGGCCATCTTCCTGGCCGTGGAATTCCACGATCAGCAGGCTATCCGGTTCGCCGATCAGCATCTTGTCAATCGTCGCGCGATAGATCGGGATGGAACGACCCAGATCAATCATGGTGCGATCCAACAATTGCACCGCTTCTGGCATCAAGGTGACAAGATGCTTCGATGCTTCCATCGCCTTGCGGAAGCTTGGGAATTGGCAAATGCCCAAAACCTTGCGCGGCTTGATAGGCCAAAGCTTCAGATCAAGCGCCGCCGAGAAAGCCAAGGTGCCTTCCGATCCCACCAGCAGCCGCGCCAGATTGCCGCGCCCCGCGGCGCGCGCCGCCGGTGTCAGCGCTTCGATGTTGTAGCCACCGACGCGGCGCAGCTGTTCGGGGAAGCGGGCGGCGATTTCCTCGGCTTCGCGCGCGCCGAGCGCGCGCAAGCGCTGGATCAGATCAGCAATGCCGCCCGGCACCTCGGCGCCAAGATTGTCCGGCAGATCGCCAAAGCGAAACCGAGACCCATCCGCCAGCAGCGCATCAATCGCCAGCACATTATCGGCCATCAGCCCATAGCGGATGGATTTCGATCCGCAGGAATTATTTCCCGCCATGCCGCCAATGGTGCAGCGCTGCCAGGTGGAAGGATCAACCGGATAGAAAACGCCATGCGCCTTCAGCGCGTCATTCAAGGCGCCCAAGGTAATGCCGGGCTCCACCCGCGCCACCCCCGCCTTGGCATCAACCTCCAGCACGCGCCTCAGGTACTTCGTGCAATCCAGCACCAGGGCGCGATTGACGGTCTGCCCGCATTGGCTGGTGCCGCCGCCCCTTGGCAAAAGCGGCACGCCTTCTTCCCGGCAAATCGCCAAAGCCGCTTCCACATCGGCCAGCGAGCGCGGCACCACCACCCCGATCGGTTCCTGCTGATAGATGGAAGCATCAGTGGCATAGCGGCCGCGATCTGCGGGGCGGAACAGCACCTCGGCGCCAGTCTCGCGGCGGAGGCGCGCGGCCAGGCGGGGGTCTCCGGGGGTGATCCAGCCAGGGGGCAGGGCATTCATTCTTTAGGGTCCAAAACAGCTTCTGCAGGGGTGGTCTTGGCATGAATGGGGGGTTTCGCCCATGTAGGGGCCTCAAACAAGGATTCCATCATGGCTTACTTCCAATCCAAGCCCACCGCCGGGCGCCATTTCCTGCAAATCCCAGGGCCCAGCAATGTGCCAGACCGCGTGCTGCGCGCGATGGACAACCCCACCATGGACCATCGCGGGCCGGATTTTGGCATCTTCGGCAAGGGGGTGCTTGAGAAAATCCGCCATGTTTTCAAGACCAAAGGCCCGGTGGTGATCTACCCCGCCAGCGGCACCGGCGCCTGGGAAGCTGCTTTGGCTAATACGCTTTCCCCCGGCGACCGGGTGCTGATGTGCGAAACGGGCTGGTTCGCCCATTTGTGGCATGAAATGGCATCACGCCTTGGGATCGTGACCGATTACGTGCGGACCGATTGGCGCCGCGGCGCGGATGTGGAAGCGATTGAGGCAAAGCTCCGCGAAGACAAGGCCCATAGCATCAAGGCCGTGGCCGTGGTGCATAATGAAACCAGCACCGGTGCCACTTCCCGCATTGCCGAAGTGCGCCGCGCCATGGATGCCGCCGGCCATCCGGCGCTGTTGCTGGTGGATACCATTTCCTCACTCGGGTCCATGGATTACCGACATGATGAATGGGGCGTGGATGTCACCGTATCGGGCTCGCAAAAGGGGCTGATGCTGCCGCCGGGCCTGTCCTTCAACGCCATCAGCGCCAAGGCGCTGAAGGCGAGTGAGACCGCCAAGCTGCCGCGCAGTTTTTGGGATTGGCAGCCGATGATCGCCTCCAACGCGACAGGCTATTTCCCTTACACACCCGCGACCAATCTTTTGTACGGGCTGGATGCGGCGGTGGATATGCTGCTGGAAGAAGGCCTTGATAACGTCTTCGCCAGGCATGATCGCCACTCGGAAGCGGCGCGCCGCGCCGTACGCCATTGGGGTTTTGAGATCCAATGCGCCGATCCGCGCCATTACTCATCCGTGCTGACGGCGGTGCGCCTGCCGGAAGGCCATAGCGCCAATGCGCTGCGCGCCACCATCCTGGAACGCTTCAACATGAGCCTTGGGAATGGCCTTGGCCAATTGAATGATCGCGTCTTCCGCATTGGCCATCTCGGCGATTTCGGCGACCTGCAATTGACCGGCACGCTGAGCGGCGTGGAGATGGGGCTGCG
>JADCEX010000229.1 GCA_020249825.1 Roseomonas sp. | reverse complement strand
GCACCGATGAGGTGATGAAGGAGCTGGTGAAGGACCAGGACACCTTTGAGAAGGACGAAAAGCAGCGCACCGTGAGCCTGACCGAATTGGGCGGCGAAAGGGTGGAAGAACTGCTCCGCCAATACGGCCTGCTGACCGAAGGCAATATGTATGACACGGAAAACGTGTCCTTGGTGCATCACGTGAACCAGGCCTTGCGGGCGCACACGCTATTCACGCGCGATGTCGAATACATTGTCCGGCAGGACAAGATCATCATCATTGATGAATTCACCGGTCGCATGATGGAAGGCCGGCGCTATTCCGATGGCCTGCATCAGGCTTTGGAAGCCAAGGAACATGTGACGGTCCAGCCGGAGAATCAAACGCTGGCTTCCATCACCTTCCAGAATTACTTCCGGCTTTATCCAAAGCTTGCCGGCATGACCGGCACGGCGGCGACTGAAGCGGATGAATTCGCCGAAATCTACAAGCTGGATGTGGTGGAAATCCCGACCAATGTGCCGGTCGCGCGCCTTGATCAGGATGATGAGGTCTATCGTAACGCCGAAGAAAAATACGAAGCCGTTGCAAAGCTGATCGAAGAAGCCCGCGGGCGCGGCCAGCCCTGCCTGGTGGGTACCACGAGCATTGAGAAGTCGGAGCTGATCTCAGCCCTGCTCAAGAAAAAGAACATCCCGCATCAGGTGCTGAATGCGCGCTACCATGAACAGGAAGCGACCATCATTTCCCAAGCCGGGCGCGCCGGTGCGGTGACGATTGCGACGAATATGGCGGGCCGCGGCACGGATATCCAATTGGGCGGCAATCTGGAAATGCTGGCACGCCAGGAAGCCAATGCTTCCGAAGGGCCAGAATTTGAGACCGCTTTGGCGCGCCACAAGGCCGAGGTGGATGAGGCGCGACCCATCGTGCGCGCTGCCGGCGGGCTTTTCGTGATTGGTACCGAACGCCATGAAAGCCGGCGCATTGACAATCAGCTGCGTGGCCGTTCCGGCCGCCAGGGGGACCCCGGCGCTTCGCGTTTCTTCCTGTCACTGGAAGATGATCTGATGCGCATCTTCGGGTCTGACCGCATGGGCGGGATGCTGCAAAAGCTCGGCCTGAAGGAAGGGGAGGCGATTGTCCACCCCTGGATCAACAAGGCCCTGGAACGCGCGCAGAAAAAGGTTGAAGCGCGCAACTTCGACATCCGCAAGAACCTGCTGAAATACGACGATGTGATGAATGACCAGCGCCGGGAAGTTTATGCCCAGCGCCGCGCCTTCATGATGGCGAATGAGGTTGCTGAAACCATCACGGAAATGCGCGAGGAAACCATCACGGATATCGTCGCGCGCGCCATTCCGGAAAACGCCTATCCCGAACAATGGGATCTCGAAAAGCTTGATCGTGACGTCAAGGAAATCCTGAACCTTGATCTGCCCGTGGCGGATTGGGCGCGCGAAGAAGGCATTGATGATGATGCGGTGCGCGAACGCCTGATGCAGGCGGCGGCGCAGGCTTATGCGTCTCGTGCGGCCAATGTGGGGCCGGAGATCATGCGCCAGATCGAAAAATCCCTGCTGCTGCAGATTTTCGATCAATCCTGGAAGGAACATTTGCTGTCGCTGGATCATTTGCGCCAGGGCATTGGGCTGCGTGCCTATGGCCAGCGTGATCCGCTGAATGAATACAAAAGCGAAGCCTTCCGCCTGTTCAATTCCATGCTGGAAAACCTGCGGGAACGTGTGACCAGCCTATTGCTGCGCATTGAAATCCGACCGGATGCGCCCCCGCCCGCGCCGGAAGGCATTGGCGTGTTTGACATGCGCCACCCTGACCCGACATTGGCCGGGGCCGAGATGATGGAAGTGGATGGCCCGCCGATTACCGCGCCCATCGGCACGGCAGCGCCGCGTTCCTTACCCGCAGCGGTGGACCCAAATGACCCAAGCACTTGGGCGGGTACGCCACGCAATGCGCCTTGCCCTTGCGGCAGCGGGAAGAAGTTCAAGGCTTGCCACGGGCGGGTTTAGTGCATTTTCACACCAAGTAGGGGCGCGGCAAAAAATCCGCGTTGACATACCTTCAGGCGAACCACTACCGTTTGGTTCATGGATCAACCTTGCCGCCGCATCGCTAACCGACGCCGTCGCTGCTTTTCAGCGGCGGCTTCCATGGCTGCGTGCAGACAAGCCCCTCCCCTGGTGAGTGCCGCCCCCTAGCGGCCCACCCCTGAGGCGGCATCAGCCCGCATCTTTGAACCCCCGCAGCCCCTGGCCTCGGGGGTTTTTCTTTGCCTAGATCACAGGAAAACACCGTGCAAAACAGCAACTACACCCATCCCGATCTTTCACAAACCTCCAAAGATTCCGGGCACAAAACAGTTCGACGCGCCACCATCGCTGATGCGGTGACCGTCCGCGAACTGACCCGCGCGGCCTACGCGAAGTGGGTCCCCGTCCTCGGGCGCGAGCCGCGGCCGATGATCGCCGACTACGATGCGGCACTGCGCGACCACCTGATAGACTTGCTACAGGTGGACGGCGAAGCTGCGGCGCTGATCGAGATGGCGCCCAAAGCTGACCATCTGCTGATCGTCAATGTTGCGGTCGCGCCAACCTACCAGGGAAAGGGCTACGGCAGTGCATTGATGGCGCATGCAGAGGAGGTTGCCCGATCCCTCAACCTGAGCCAAATGCGACTCTACACCAACGCGCTCTTTGCCGAGAATCTGCGACTCTATAGCCGGCTTGGCTACCGGGTGGACCGCGAGGAGCAGCATCCGCAATTTGGCATCGCCGTGCATATGAGCAAGCGCCTCGACGCCGCAGCCGACGAGCACTCCAGCAACAGGACATCACCATGAGCATTCGTATTGGCATTGTCGTTATCAGCGGCTTTGGCGGAGGCGAAGCGATGCGCCTGGTCGCAAACCACCCGGCTTTCGAACTGGTCTACGCCGCAGGTGAGGGCAGCGCCGGCAGCCGCTTGGGGGATCGCTTCCCCGGTGTGCCAGCCAAACTGGCCGAAATGGTGATCGAGAAATGGGACCCGGCGATGCTCCCGAAGCTTGATGTACTATTCGCTTCGCTGCCTACGGGCAGTTCCGCCGAGGCGCTGGCGCGTATCCCCAAAAGCGTGAAGATCGTCGATATCGGTGGTGACCATCGCTACGCTGAGGGTTGGACTTATGGCTTGGCCGATGTCTGGCCGGCGCAGATTACGGGTCAGACCCGTATTGCCAATCCCGGGTGTTTTCCAGCGGCAGCGCTGACAGCACTCGCGCCATTGCTGGCCAATAAGTTGATCGAACCCGGCAACATCGTGATTGATGCCAAGACCGGCATCTCCGGTGCTGGTCGGGGCGGCGGCGACACAAAGTTCGGCTTTGCCGAGACCAACGAGAATTTGGTGCCCTATGGTCTGCTGAAGCACACGCACATGCCCGAGATGGCCAAAACGATTGAGCGGCTGAGCGACAGCAGCTCGGCCGGGCTGGTATTTACGCCGCACTTGGTGCCGATGACCCGCGGCATACTCGCGACCATCTACTGCCGCGGTCGCACTACCACGGACCAATGCCTGGACGCGGCGCGGCGCTTCTACGACGGGCGGGCTTTTGTGCGCGTGACCGATAAGCCACCGCAGACCAAATGGGCGACCGGGTCGAACCTTTCGTTAGTCAGCTACGCAACGGACCCAGAGCGAAACTTGGTGATTGCGATGGGCGTGGTGGATAATCTCGGCAAGGGGGCAGCAGGCCAGGCGGTCCAGAATGCGAATCTGATCTGCGGCCTGCCGGAAACGGCTGGGCTGGAGGGCGTGCCTGTTTGGCCGTGAGCGTCGCCAAGCGCATAATCAAACCGCTCGCTGCAACGCGCGCCAAATCATGCATTTCGCGCTATAGGCAGGCAAGAAAAGTCAGAGGTCGGGCGCTGCCCGGAAGTACCGCATGAAACTGGCCCGCCATGGCCTGATCGCCCTGATGCTGCTGGTGTTTGCCGCAACCGCTGACGCGGCCTGGGAATATACGCGCTGGGGCATGACGGAAGCGCAGGCGGTAACCGCATCGCGTCGCGCGGTTCGCAGCCTGCCGGCGGCGGAACGGCGCATGATGGATGCGCGGGTGGAATATCGCGCACGTGGCACCTTCAGCGTGGAGGGGCTGCGCATGAATATTGCCTTCGGCTTTGATACAAAAACCGGCGGTCTGGCATGTGTTTCAGGCCGAGGTACTGCGGCGCAGGGCGATGTACTGCGCCAAAGGCTGATCGCACGCTTCGGGCTGCCGGAATTTGATGATCAGGATCCGCGTAGTGGGGAACAGGACATCGGCTGGACCACGCCGGACAAGATTGATCTGGTGATCACCTCGGCCGGCTTTACCCTGCTGCATTGCGCGCCGGGCTACTGAGCAAAGCCATCAAAGGCGCAATGGAAGCTGATTTTTCCAAAGCCCAAAGTGTCGCGATCTGCGCTTCCACATTGGCAGTGGTGCCGCCAAGTGCGGCATTGGCGCGGTATTTGGCCGCGAGTTCGTCATCACTCAGCGGGCGTTCCGCACTGCCGCGCGGATGTTCCACATAAGCCTGGTGCGTGCTGCCATCATCAAGCGTGACGGTCACGCGCGCCGCGCCGCGCGGCAGGCTGGCATCGCATTCCGCCATCACTTTTTCGCGCAGTGCCGCAAGGGCAGGGTCTTGCACCGCTGGCATCTCAAAATCCGCCACATCAGCGCGGCCCAATGCTAGCGCAATGGCGGCGCAGTGATGGATACTGACGCGCGTGTCGCGTTCATTGCGCACCACGCGATCCCCTCGCGCCAGCAAAAGCGCATCGCCGGTAACCGTCACGCGCGCAATCTGCGCTACCGCCGCGCCAAGCTGTTCGCGCAGCGTCAGGCAGGCATCAATCACCGCATGAAACACAATGCCCGCCGCATAGGGCTTGTAGGTATTGCGCGCGATTTCCCAGCGCTGGCCGAGCCCCTCAGTGATCTCGGCCAGCGCCGGCTCATCACCCATAGCGCGCGCCCAACCCAATGGCCCTTCAATGGCAAGTGGCGCGGCACGATAACCGCGGGCGGCGAAGCGCGCGGCCAAAATGCCACTCCGTGCCGCATTGCCCACGCCGATATTCTTGGCCGCCGTCGCTAGGTTTTCGACGATGCTGCCTGATTGGCTGGCGGCGATACCAAGCGCATGCGCGGTTTCTTCTGCCGATAGCCGCATCAGCCGCGCTGCTGCCGCCGCCGCGCCGAAAATCCCGCAGCTTGCGGTAATGTGCCAGCCCCGCGCGTAATGCCCAGGTGAGACCGCATTGCCGATGCGGCAGGCAATTTCCGCGCCCAACAGAAAGGCATGCAAAACCTCGGCCCCGCTCGCACCGGTTTCCTCGCCAAGCGCAAAGGCCACGGGGGCAACCGGCGCGCTTGGGTGGATCACGGTGCGCAAATGCGTGTCATCATAATCCAGCAGATTGGACGCAATGGCATTGACGAAAGCGGCTTCCATCACGCCGAGTTTTTCGCGCTGCCCATAAACGCTGGCGACGGATTTGCCGGAGCTTTCGCCCATGATGTCGAGTGCGGTCATCACTGCCGGATCACGCGCGACACCCAAGGCGCAGCCGATATGATTCAGGATGGAACGCCGCCCTTCATGGCGCAGCGCCTCAGGCAGGGATTCAAAGCGTGATTCCACAACGAAACGCGCCAGGCTTTGCGTGGCCGATAGCGCGGCCTTCATGCGGCGATTTCGCGCGCCATGACACGCGCGGGCGCACCATCCGATCCGGTGATGGCCAGCGCGCCAAAGATGAATTCCACACGCTTGCCGGCGAGCGGACGGGGCCCGCGCAGATGCTCACAAATCAGCACGCCATCACGCAAAAGCCGCTGATGGACCGGCCAAGTGAAGCCCTCGACGGGGCGGCGATGCACGGGCAGATCAGGTGTCGGGAAATCACAGGCGAGCAGCTTCACCTGCTTCGCCACAATCCAATCCGCCGCCGCCAAACTAAGGCAAGGGTGCGCATCATAGGCGGGTGTATTGATATGCGGCGAAGAACCGGTATCCAGCGCAAGTATATCCCCCGGGCGCAGCAGCGGGTGCGCGGCTTCCAGATGTTCCGGTTCAATCAGGCTATTGGGCGGCAGATCGAAACGCCAGACAACGCCCGGGCCATTCCAGCGCTCCAAAGGCACTTGTTCCATGCTGGGGCCATCGCTGAAGAAATGGCAGGGCGCGTCAACATGCGTGCCGGTATGCACCACCATTTCAAAACTCGTCACGGTCAACGGATCAGCCGGCAGGCAAAACAGCTTCTTCACCTTGGGCGGGCCGAAGATCGGCACACGCGGCATGGCTTCATCTATCGGGTGCGTCAGGTCCAACCACGGGCCGAGCGGCGTTGTTTCCTGCCGAGGTGGCAGCGGCATCCAACCGCGCCAGCCAAGCCCGCGCTCCTTTGCCTTGTCGCACATGTTTTCTCTCCCCT
>JADCEX010000228.1 GCA_020249825.1 Roseomonas sp. | reverse complement strand
GTGGCGCGCGCGGCTTCAATGTAATCCTTCTGCCGTTCCGCTGTTGCGGCGCCATAGGCAGTGCGGGCGAAATAGGCATATTGCGCCGTGACCAGGGCAATGATCAGCGGCACCCGCCCCTGACCCAGCACCGCAACCAACACAAGCGCCAGCAGAATGGCAGGGAAAGAAAGCTGCAAATCCACCAACCGCATAATCCCTTGTTCGATCTTGCCACCGATATTGGCTGCCATGATGCCAAGCGCGGTACCGATACCAAAAGCCACCGCCCCGGCCGCAATCCCCATCTGCAAGGAAATGCGCAAGCCATAGAGAATAGCCGAGAATAAATCCCGCCCCTGCGCATCCGTGCCAAGCCAATGCACATAGCCGCCAGACCCAACAAAGCCTGGTGGACGGCGCGCATCCCGCAAATTCAAATTGGCAAGATCATACGGGTCCTGGGGCGTAATCAGCGGTGCGGCAAGCGCGGCCGCAACAATCAGCACCACCACCGCAAGGGCCAAGGTGGCAACCCAGTTTTCGCGATAGTCCCGCCAAAAACCTGCCATCACACCCGCCTTCCGCGCCTGAGGCGCGGATCAAGCACGGCGTAGGTAAGATCAACAACCAGATTGATGGTGACGAACAGAAACGCCACCAGAATAAGATACCCCACCATCACCGGCCGATCGAGCGAAGTGATGGAATCAATGATCAGCTTTCCAACGCCCGGCCAGGAAAAGATTGTCTCCGTCACCACAGCAAATGCCAAAGTGGAGCCAAATTCCAGACCAAAGACCGTCACCAGAGGAATGGAAATCAGGCGCAGCACATGCCTGCGCAGGATGGTGAAATCCGAAAGCCCCGCCGCGCGGGCGAATTTTACCGTATCGGAAAGCATAATCTCTCGCGTGCCGGCACGCGACAGGCGGATCAGCATGGCAAGTTTGAACAGGCTCAGGTTCAGCGCCGGCAGCGCCAGAAACCGCAAGCCATCCCAGGTGAGGAAAGACCAGCCAACGCCAAACACCTCAACCGTTTCGCCTCGGTCACCGGCCGGTAGCCAATCGAGATTGACGGCGAAGGTTAGGATCAGGATCAGCCCTACCCAAAAGGTTGGCACAGAAAACCCCAAAACTGATACCGCCATGATGGTTTTGGAAGCCGGGCTTTCCGGCCGATAGCCAGCATAAATGCCAAGCGGTATGCCGATGAAGGCGCCGATAAGTACGGACGCCAGCGCCAATTCCAGCGTCGCCGGCAAGCGGCTCAGGACCAGTTGCAGCACTGGGATGTTTAGCACAAAGCTCCGTCCCAGATCGCCTTGTAGAAGCCTTCCCAGAAAGGCGAGGTATTGCTGCCAAAGTGGCTGATCCAGGCCGTAATGGCGAATGGTGGCTTCCCGTATATCTTGGGTCGCATCGGGGGAAATCAGCACGTCAATCGGATTGCCGATGGCATAGACGCCCAGGAAGACAAGCAGGGACATGGCCAGCATGACAAAGCCAGCCTGAATGAGGCGTTGAATGATATACCCAAGCATTACACGCGTTTATCGGGCATTTGACAGCAAGCGCAAGCTATTCCTAGCATCCAAACAACAGAAGGCTGATGGGAGAAATCAACATGCGCTGGAATTACCGCCGTTTTGCCCTTGCTACGGTCGGCATGGCCTGCATGGCCAGTGTCGCTTCCGCTCAGACCCTCACCATGGGTGTGATTGCGGGTCCCGAAAGCATTGATCCGCATTTCACCGCCACCGGCACCCATTCCGAAGCGTTGAAACATGTGTTTGATACGCTGACGCATTCGGGCGACAAGCTGCAGATCGAACCTGGGCTTGCGGAATCCTGGCGCATTGTGGACCCCACCACCTGGGAATTTCGCCTCCGTCGCGGTGTGAAATTTCATGATGGGTCGGATATGACGGCGGAAGATGTCGCCGCTTCCATCCGCCGCATGCAGCTATTATCAGGGCCTAACCCGACACGCATTTATGTGCGCCGCGTGCAGGAAATTCGCATTGTTGATCCGCACACCATCCAGATCATCACCGATGGCCCCGCGCCCACACTGCCCAATGATTTCATCCGGCTTTTCATCACCTCGGCCCGCGCCACTGCCGGCCTGACGCCAGAAAACGCCAATGAGGCCTTCAATAGCGGCCGCGCCGCCATCGGCACCGGGCCCTATCGGTTTTCATCCTGGACGCCGCGCGAGCAATTCGCGGTGGAGCGCAACGACAATTACTGGGGCGGTCGCCCCGCTTGGGGCCGCGTGGTGCGGCGTGAAATCTCCAACCCCGCCGCGCGCGTGGCGCAGCTTCGCACCGGCCAGGTGGACATGATTGTGCGCGTGCCGGCGGCCGATGTGGCAACCCTGGAACGTGACCGCAATATCAGCGTGCTGAAGGCAGAAACAGTCTATGTCTTCAACCTTGCCCTGGACCAACGCGAACCAACGCCGCAAGTGACGGCGCGCGATGGCTCTCGTCTGCCCGCTAACCCCTATCGTGATGCGCGTGTGCGCGAAGCGATTGACCTTGCCCTTGACCGGCGCGCGCTGGCGGAAATTGCAATGGAAGGCCTTGGCTCACCAGTCAGCCAGATGGTTACGCCGGGTATTTTCGGCTTCAACCCGGCGCTGACGATCCCAACGCCCAATATCAATCGCGCGCGGCAGCTATTGACTGAAGCGGGCTATCCCAATGGCTTTCGCATGGTGCTGAATTTCACCAATAATCGCCTGCCTGGCGATGCTGGTGTTGGCGCGGCCATGACCCAAATGCTGGCGCGCATCGGCCTTGAAGTGCAGGCGGCCGGCCAGCCGGCGGCGGTGATCTTCCCAGCGCGTGCGCGGGGAGAGCTTTCCAATATCATGGCCGGCTGGGGCACCCTGACCGGTGAGGCGAATTACTATTACGCCGCCAATGCGCATACCAATAACGCGCAGCTTCGCCTTGGTGCCTTCAATTGGAATGGTTTTTCCGATCCGGAAATTGATCGGCTGATTCAAGCCGCCAATGTGGAATTGGACGACAAGAAGCGCGAAGAATTGCTGCAACAGGTTGGCGCGCTTTGGAATGAAAAGCGCGTTGTCATTCCCCTCGCCGCGGTGGCTTCTGCCTGGGCCATGCGGCGTGATCGCGTAACACTCCGCGTTGGCCGCAGTGATGAGGAAACCTATGCCTGGGATGTAAGCCCGGTCAGCCATTAAGCACGAAGCTTCGGGTCATGCGCATCGCGGATATGAATTGGATGCAGGTGGAGGCTTACCTCCGCCATGATGACCGCTGCGTATTGCCTTTTGGCAGCACTGAACAGCATGCGCAGCTTTCGCTTTGTGTGGATGCAATCCTGGCCGAGAAAGTGGCGGTGGAAGCCGCCGAGCCTCTCGGCATTCCAGTCTATCCCGCGATGCCCTTTGGTCTTGCGCCCTATTTCGCTGCCTTCCCGGGCAGCATTTCGCTCAAGGTGGAAACGCTTCTGGCGGTGGCGCGTGACTTGATTGAAAGCGTGGCGCGCGCAGGCTTTCGCCGCATTCTGATTGTTAATGGCCATGGCGGTAATGCGCCTGTGGGCGCGCTGGCCTTGCAGATGATGACTGAAAATCCGGCGCTGTCGATCAAATTCCTTAATTGGTACAATCAGCCACGGACTTGGGAAACCGCCATGGCCATTGATCGTTCCGGCAGCCATGGCAATTGGATGGAAAACTTCCCCTGGACGCGGCTCGCCAACACACCATCGCCTTCTGGTTCCAAGCCCGGGATAGATACGGCACTGATGAAGGCAAGCCCGCCTGCCAAGGTGCGCGACATGCTGGGCGATGGTTCCTTCGGCGGTGAATGGCGTAAGCCGGATGAGGATATGCTGCGGCTTTGGCAAGCTGGTGTCGCAGAAACCCGCGCCGCTTTGGAGGGACCATGGCCGACCCGCTAGTCATTTGGGGTGCCGGCGCGATTGGCGGCACGCTGGGCGCGCATCTGGCGCGCGCGGGGCATGAGGTGCTGCTGGTGGATACCGTGGCCGAACATGTCGAAGCCTGTCGCACCAAGGGCTTGACCATTTCCGGCCCGGTTACCGAATTCACGCAAGTCATTCCAGCCGTCACGCCAGATGAACTCACGGGCCGCTATTCGCGCATTGTGCTCGCGGTCAAGGCACAAGCCACCAAAGCAGCTCTGCCCATTTTGGCGCCGCATCTTGCGCCGGATGGTTTTGTCTTTTCTGCGCAGAATGGCTTGAATGAATTGGAAATCGCTGAAGCCGTCGGCGCTGGGCGCACCATGGGCTGCTTTGTCAATTTTGGTGCGGATTGGCATGCGCCGGGGCAGATTCTCTTCGGCAATCGCGGCGCCTTCGTGGTGGGGGAGATTGATGGCGTGATCCGCGACCGCACCCGCGCGATGCATGCCATCTGCCAATCCTTCGAACCGGATGCGATTTTAACCACCGATATCTGGTCCTACCTGTGGGGCAAGATGGCCTATGGCGCCATGCTATTCGCGACCGCGCTGAACCATGATTCCATGAGCGAAAATTTCGCCGATACGCGCCGCATGCCTGTCTGGCTCGCTTTGGGGCGAGAGGTGGTAGCAACCGCACTTGCCCGCGGGGTGACTCCGCGCGGCTTCGGATCCTTTGACCCCATGGCCTTCGCGCCGGGGCGCGCTGATGCGGATGGGATCAAGGTTGTTGAATGGCTGCGTGACTACACCGCGGTTGGCGCAAAGACTCATTCCGGCATATGGCGTGACCTGGCCGTGCGCAAACGCAAGACGGAAGCTGAGGCGCAGTTGATGATCATGCCGAAACTAGCCGCGCAACAGGGCATCGCGACACCAGCCCTGACTGCTTTGGGTAGCCTGATCAAGGATATTGAAGAAGGCCGCCGGGAACAGTCACCGGAAAGTTTCAACGCTCTGTTGGATGCCATTGCTTGACTGACGCTGTCCTGGAAAAGCTGCTCGCTGAACGGGCGCAATTCATTGCGCGGCTTGCGGAACTTGTCGCCTGCCCATCGGTTTCGACCGATCCGGCCTATGCGGATGGCATGGCGGCGGCGCGACGCTGGCTGATCACACGCTTGACGGCGCTTGGCTTTCAGGATGCGCAGGAAATAGCGGCGGGTGGGCATCCGGCTGTTACCGCGCGCTGGCATGGCGCGGGGCCTGAGGCGCCCATCTTGCTGGTCTATGGCCATTATGATGTGCAGCCGCCCGATCCCGCAGATGACTGGGCTTCACCGCCATTTCAACTGACGGCGCGTGACGGGCGGCTTTATGCGCGAGGCATCTCAGATGATAAGGGGCCGTTTCTTTTGGCGGTTGAAACCCTCGGCGCCTTTCTTGCCGTTGAAGGCAAGTTGCCCGTCAACGTGACATTGTTGTTGGAAGGTGAGGAGGAATGCGGTTCAGCCACGCTTGGCGCCCTGCTCACGCAGTATCGCCACTTGCTTGCGGCGGATGCGGTGCTTTCCGCCGATGGTGCGCGCTGGCGGGCGGATTTGCCGACCATGACGGTCGGTACGCGCGGCAATACGGGCATGGAAATCACGCTGCGAAGTGCGGCCAAGGATCTGCATTCTGGGCGCTATGGCGGTGTTGCACCGAATGCGCTGCATGCCATGGCAAGGCTGATCGCGACACTGCATGATCAGGATGGCAATGTTGCCGTGGAAAACTTTTGGGTCGGCGCCACAACAGCTTCGCCCGAACAACGCGCAGAATTGGCGCGCATTCCTTTCGATGTGGCGGCACATGATGCGTCCATTGGAATCGCACCAAGCAATCATACAGCGGCGGAGTTTCTGGAAAGGCTTTGGCTGCGCCCGACACTTGATGTGAATGGCATGTGGGGCGGCTATACGGGCGCTGGGGGCAAGACCGTTATTCCCGCGCTGGCACATGCTAAGCTTTCCATGCGCCTCGTGCCCGGCCAAGGTCCGGCTCTTGCGCGTGAAGCCGTGGCGCAACATCTGCGCGCCCAGTGCCCCAAGGGCGCTAAGCTTTCCATCAGCAACACGCGCGACGGCACTTATGCCTATTCGCTGCCCGCGTCGCATCCCTTGTTGCTGGCGGCAGAGGCAGCGCTGGAACGCACCACGGGCCAAAAGCCGCTGCGCGTGCGCATGGGGGCAACGCTGCCGCTTGCGGATATCGCGCGCAATGTCGCGGGCATTGATACCATCATGTTTTCGTTCGCAACCGCTGATGAGGATTTTCACGCCCCCAATGAAAACTGGCGTGAATCTTCCATTTCTGAAGGCTTTTCTGCCTGGGTTGCCTTGCTGCGCGAATTGCATGGTGTGAAGCGCACCGCCTTCCCCCCTGCCAAATAAGGAACCCGCCCCATGGATATCCGCTTTGACAATGTCACCGTCGCTGTCACGGGTGCCGGGCATGGTTTTGGCCAGGCCATTGCGCGTGCCTTCGCCGCCCTTGGTGCGCGGGTCTTTGCCTGCGATCTTTCTGCAAATGAATTGACCGAGACCGCCAAGGCGCCAGGGGCCATCACCACCGACGCCTTTGACCTGACGGCGAAGGGCGCCGCTGCTGGCTGGATCAAGCGCATTGAAGATACCACCGGCGGACCCATCGAAATCCTCATTTCCAATGCAGGCGGTGTGCGCGGCCAAGTGATGCGCCCGATCGAGGAAGTGAGCGATGAGGATTGGCACGCCATCATTGACATCAATTTGCATGCGGCCTTTGCGCTGGCACGTGCTGCGGCGCCTGGCATGAAGAAGGCGCAGAAGGGGCGCATCGTCACCATCAGCTCTGGTGCTGGATTGAAGGCAAGCCTGACCGGCATTCAAGCCTATGGCTCAGCCAAGCATGGTCTGGTTGGGCTGACACGCCAATTGGCGCGCGAATTTGGACCCTATGGCATTACGGTGAATTCCGTGGCGCCGGGCTTTGTGCTGTCCAATCCATCAAGCATCAAGCAATTCGAAAGCTATGGTGAAGAAGGGCAGAAGGCGCTGATCGGCCGGCTTGCCATGCGCCGGCTTGGGTCGGTTGAGGATATCGCCAATGCGGTGCTTTTTCTTGCCGGCCCCTATGCTGGTTGGGTGACGGGGCAGGTGCTGTCCGTGGATGGCGGGAATGCGTGATGGGCGCCGTAACTTCTTATGGGCGGCATTGAAGAATATTGCGGCTATTGGTCAGGTCGCTGCTGTCGGTGCGCGGGGGCAGTTTTGGATTGGGAAAGGCTAGCATGAAACGCCTCGGCCAGACATGGTGCTGCGAATTCTTGCGGTTGCTGACTATTCCTTTGATCCGCCACTGATCGCCCGGCCGGCGCCGGGCTGCCAAGCGACGCCACTTGGCCTGAAAAGGCGCCGGGGGCAAAGCCGAAAACCTGGCGCCTTCACCGATCCGTCAGGCGCAATTCGATGCGCCGATTGCGCGCCAGCGCCTGGGGTGAATCGCCCGGGTCAATCGGCTGCGCATCGCCAAAGCTGGTGGCGGCCACGCGATTGGGCGGCAGGCCCTCGGCGATCAGCATCTGTGTCACGGCAATGGCGCGTGCAGCGGCCAATTCCCAGTTATTGGCGAAGCGCGCGCTGCGAATGGGGTTGCGATCCGCATGACCATCCACGCGCAGCACCCAGGCAACATCGGCGGGGATCAGCGGCGTGACTTCGGCCAGCACTGTCGCCAATGCGCGCACTTGCCTGAGCCCGGCTTCGGACAATTCCGCGCTCGCCGGGGCGAAAAGCACCTCACCCTGGAAGACAAAGCGATCCCCCACAATGCGCACTTCCGGTCTTTCGCCCAAAGCATCGCGCAGCCTGCCAAAGAAATCGCTGCGATAGCGCTGCAATTCCTCAACCCGTGCTGCGAGCGCTGCGTTCAGGCGCTGGCCGAGCAGCGCGATCTGCGCATTGCGATCCCGCCCTTCCGCTTCCGCGAGGTCAAGCGCGCGAGAGAGGCGGGCCAATTCCGCGCGCAGCGCTTCCGTCTGGCGCGTCAGTAGTGCCACTTGCGCGGCGGCACTTTCCGAAAGCCGCGCGCGTTCACCGGCTTCGGCTTCAGCGCGTTCGCGCCCGCGCTGTTCCTGCGCGGCGCGGCGTTCCAATTCATCGCGGAGCGCCGTCAGCGCCCTGATCTGTTCCGAAAGCCGCGCCATTTCGGCAAGCCGCTGCGTGACGGTTTCACGT
>JADCEX010000227.1 GCA_020249825.1 Roseomonas sp. | reverse complement strand
TGAATGGCGAAGCAACCTATGCGCCGGTACCGCTGCGCGCCGGTACATACTTCATCCGCGCCGTGGATGCGGGCGGCAATTACGGCGCGGTCGCGTCCATCCAATCCATCCAGGCAACAGCGCTGACTTTCGCAAATGTCGCCAGCGTGCAGGAAGATGCTGGCTTTACTGGCACCCGGACAGATACGCTGGCAACTGGCGGCGCTTTGAAATTGGACAATGATGGAAATTGGGATGCAGCGGCATCGGTGGATGCCATCCCGAATGTTGATGGCATGGGCTTTACCAAGGCAAGCGGCAGTTACGCCTTCAGCGGCGGGATTGACCTTGGCACTGTAAAGCCCGTTCGGCTTTCGGCGCATATCCTGGCTTCTGTCGCTTCCTTCGGTACCAACATTGATCAGCGCGTTTCCAATATTGATGATTGGGGCGCGATAGATGGGGTTTTCGGTGGCGAGGCAGATGCCTGGGTGGAGGCCCGCCGCACCAATGACAACCCGTCTGGTTCGCCCACCTGGTCTGCCTGGCAGCGCCTGGACAGTGGCGAATTCAATGCGCGCGCCTTTCAGTTCCGCGCGCAGCTTCGTTCCTATCAACCCGAATACAACATCGAAGTCACGCAGCTTCGCGTGGCAGCGGATGAGGTGGTCTGATGCCCCAGCATGATTTGATCCTGGATAATGGTTCCGGCGCGGCGTTCCGAGCGGACGCGAATAATGCCCTGGCTGCGCTGGGCAGCAACATGAAGGGGCCGAACGCCCCGCCGGTGCCTTTCGCGGGCATGTTCTGGTGGGATGATGACACGCCATCGGCCAGTATTTGGACGCTGAGGGGCTACGACGGGGCGGATTGGATTGAAATTGGCCGGCTGGATGTGCTCAACAATGTCTTTTCGGTGGCAGAGGGTTCCTTCGCGCCAGTTGATATTGCCAGCGCGGCCACCACGAATCTCGGTGCCGCCACTTCGCCGAATGTGCGGATTACCGGCACAACGGCTATCACCAGCCTTGGTACTGCTCCCGCTGGCACGCGGCGTTTTCTGACCTTTGCGGCTGTGCTGACCATAACCTATAACGCGACCAGCCTTCAAACGCCGGGGTTGGCGAACATCATTACGGCGGCGGGTGACAATGCGGTGGCGCGGTCGCTGGGGTCTGGGAATTGGGTGATTGAAAGTTATCTGCCCGTAGGCGGCTATGCGCGCGCTGGCGCCGCGACAGGTTCCGGCCTTACGCTTGCCACTTCGCGCGTTCTTGGGCGGCTGGCGGCAGGCGGCGGCGCGATTGAAGAAATCCCAATCGCCAATCCTGCTGCTGCATTCTCAATCGGCATCAATCGCGGCACGGAACAAGTTATCAGCGGCACGCCGGTTAATGTGGATTTTCTGAATATCCCGGCTGGGGTGCGTCAGATTGTTGTTGGTCTCAGCAATGTGGGCACAAACGGCGCGTCGCCAGTCATTATCCAGCTTGGATCGGGTAGCTTTCTTACATCGGGTTATCGTGCATTTATCAGCAGAGTTGGGCAAAGCTCTGTGGGTGGCTTCAGCCTCTCTGCCGGCATTGCTGGAGTGAACCATTTAAATGCAGCCGATACCATAGATGGACTAATTATTTTGAGCGCGACAACCAATTTGAGGTGGGCTTCAACTGGCGCCGGAATGATTTGGCCGAACAGCGACTGTAATTTTCTAACTGGCGGTGGCGTGACACTAAGCGGCATCTTGGACCGCCTTCGGATCACGACGGTAATTGGTTCGCAGACGTTCGATAATGACTGCATTTTCAACATCTCTTGGAGTTTCTAATCATGGTTCCGACAAAAATGGTCGTTGACGTTATGACTGGTGAATTGACGGTGGTGGATTTAACGCCAGAAGAAATTGCGGCGCTGCCACCGCTGCCGCCGCCCGTTGTCCCGCGCGAAGTTACCAATTTCCAAGCCCGCGCGCTGCTGATGAATATGCCGGGCAGTGCTGATGGCCGCAGCCTGTTCCAAGATGTGGATGATAAGCTCCGCGCACTTGGCGGGGTGGAATGGCAGGCCTGGGAATACACCACGATATTCCCGCGCAACAGCCAGCTTATCGCCACGCTGGCCGCGCAGCTTGGGCTTACTGACGCGCAGCTTGACCAGATGTTCATCGCCGCGGCGGCGATTGGCGTGTGATGAAAACGCTCCGCCTGATCCTGGCCGAAATTAACACGCCCTCGGCGCAGCGTGACCAGTGGTTTCTCTGGTGCGCTGCCCAGATGGCCCACGCTTTGATCGGTGCGGTGTTGGCGGGGACGTTGATGTTCTTCATCTCGGCGTGGTGGGCTTTCTGCGTGGCCGGTTTGGGCTATGCGCTGGCAAAAGAAGTGCCTGATTTCCTGCAAAACCGCACCTGGGCCAATGCGCGCGACTGTGTGCAAGACGCGCTTTTCGTGACGGCTGGCGCGGCGCTGGCCATAGCCATCGCTGGCGACCATGACCGGCTTTTCATTGTGTCTGTTTTGGCCGCTGGCATCGGCCTTTGGCTTGGCGTTGTGGCGCGGTTGAAGCCGCCGATCTGATCTGTTCTCCGTAAGGAATTCCATCATGGCTGAAGAATCGCTCGACATGATCGCCAAGGTCGCGGCGCTGGTGGCTGGCGCGGGTGCGGCGGCGCGCGTAACCATTGCCGCACATGCTGGCGCGCGGGGGTGGCGGCTGGTGCTTGAAGCGGTTGTGGGCGCGGCGCTTGGCCTGATTGCAGCGGGTGCCATGCTTTATGCAGACCCTACCCTTCGCGATAGCGCGTGGCGCATCTTCAGCCTTGCGGGGTTCTCAGGCTTGGCCGGCGCGCTCGGCACGCGCGCGCTTGATATGCTTGAGAAACGGTTCGGGGGTAGCAAGTAATGGCGCCGCCCCCGCTGAGCCGTGCCGAATTGGTCAAGACCGTGCGGGCCTATGACAAGGCCGGCCATAACAAGGCGCGTGCTGCGCTGGCGCTGGGCATTGGGCACAACGCCATGCACAATCGTCTGCGGCGTGCGCGTGAAGCCGGGCTGAAGGTGGCGCCAGGCCAGGGGCATAAGGATGGCGGCGCCAAGCGCCTGCCGGAAATGAGCCTGGAAGATCGGGTGCGCTACAAAACCCTTGAAAGCAAAAACCGGGAATTGGCGCGGCTGCTTGCTGAAGCCGATGCCAAGGCAGCCCAGGCCGATAAATTCCGCGCGTTGTCCGCTGAACTGCATGACAGCCCCCATCCCCCGCCGAAATGGACCGTTCGCGTGCCCGCGGGCAAGGATGCGCCGGGCGTGCCGGTGCTGATGCTTTCCGATTGGCACATTGGGGAGACGGTTGATTCGGCGCAGGTGCATGGCGCCAATGAATTCAACGCGGCGATCGCCGATCGGCGCGTCAAATCCGTGATTGATCGGGTTTTGCACCTGGCCTTTCATCATGTGAAGACGCCTGAATATCCCGGGATTGTTGTGATCCTGGGCGGGGATTTTGTCTCCGGCTGGCTGCATGAAGAATTGTTCAGGACGGATTGGTGCGCGCCGCCTACCGCGGCGAATTGGTGTGTTTCCCGCCTACATGCCGCGCTGCTGCGCCTGGCTGAAGCCTTTGGTAAGGTGCATGCGGTGTGTGTGCCGGGCAACCACGGGCGCCTGACCCGGAAACCCATGGCCAAGGGCGGCGCCACAAGCTGCTT
>JADCEX010000226.1 GCA_020249825.1 Roseomonas sp. | reverse complement strand
CTTGGGATCAAAGGTGCCCAACCGATCGCGCGGAATATCCAGTGTTAGCTTCGATGAGCCGGTCAGCATCGTCTTCTTCGAACTGCCGTTGCGACGATTGCCGAGCCCCGCCTCGGCCTCTGATTCAAGGTGATCTTCCAGTTCGGCAGCCAGCATCCGCTCCGAAAGGGCCTTCTTTAAATCGTCAATCAGGCCGCCCTTGGCGAATAGGTCTTGCGGCTCTCGCCCAGCCAGAAGCTGGTCCAGTAGCGCTTTGTCGATTGCCATATCGATGGGTCCTTCCATTCCATCTATATGACCCCGCGCACAAAATTACTGATAGGCCCTTACAATGTCCCGTAAGGCGCAAGAAACATGAAAATTCGTTTAGAAAAGGTCTTCTGGAGAAGGTAATTGTTGATCTTGGTTTAATCTTTGCTAATCTGACCCACATGGATGGGGTTAACGATCAAATCTTGCCCGAGTGTCCAGGGACCCTGCTTCGGGCCCCCGGCCGAGATGTGTGGCTTCTCCTCATGCGCCCAAAATCCGCCTCGCCCCCATAAGCGACTGCTACAGGCCGCACGCAAAGGAAATTGTGATGTCCGGAGTATTTATAAACCTTGGAGACGGAAACGATACCGGTGCTGCGAGTACCGATTCCAATGATACCATCCTTGGCGGTAACGGGAACGACGCGTTTGGCGGTTTGGGCGGCAATGACAGCCTGCTTGGCGGCGATGATAATGATTCCATCAATGGCGGCAATGGTGATGACACGATTTATGGCGGCACGGGCAATGACCTTTTGCTGGCCGGTACGGGCAATGACCGGGTTTTTGGCGAAGGCGGTAATGATAGTTTCCTGGCCGATTCAACGGCGGGTGGCGCCTTTGCCGTGTATTTTGATGGTGGCGCCGGCGATGATGTCTTCCGGCTTTATGGAGGCGCGGAGACCGTTATTGATGGAGGCGCGGACACCGTTATTGGCGGCGCGGGAACCGATCGGGTTGAATTCCTTGCGGGCAATCAGACGATTGATCTGGCAGATCTTGGTTCTGACCAAGCTTCTGGCATTGATCACATTGTCTTGGCGGGCACCAATCAGGCTTTGCGGCTTTCCGCCGCCGATGTCCTTCGGTTGACGGATGCGGGAACGCTTCGTGTTTCCGGTTTGGGTGGCAATGATGTTGATTTGACGGGATGGGTCCAAGGCACCTCCTCAGGTGGCTTCACCAGTTTCACCAATGGCGCGGCGACAGTTCTGGTTGCGGATAATTTGCTATCCGATGTGCCGGGCGAAACGCGTTCGGGTACTGAAAGTAATGATTCAACCTCTCTCGGGTTAGGGAGTGACAGCTACCTTGGCCTTGGTGGCAGCGATTCGGTCCTGGGCAATGGTGGGAATGATACCATTGATGGCGGCAACGGCGGTGATACGATTTATGGCGAAGCCGGCGATGACAGTATTTTGGGCGGCGATGGTGATGACCGGCTTTATGGCGGGGTTGGCGATGACACGATAGATGCGGGTTCGGGGACCAGCGATCGCGTTCTCTATGGGGATCTTGCCAGTTCAGACCCTGTCACGGTTGAGATTTCGAATAGCGGCAGCAGTTCGGGCTTTAATCGCGCAACGGTTTCAACCGCGACCCAAGATACCGACAGTATCATGGGCTTTGAGATCCTGGTGACGACGACCGGCAACGATTTTATTACGGTGAATTCAGCCGCGACTGCGAATAATTTGCTTCATTTATTCGCCAATAACGGCAATGACACGATTATTGTCAATACGGGTGATCCTGCAGTCCTGGCGGATTACCAGCATGGATCAACGCTTGGGGGTGTCACCGTTGATCTGCAGGCCGGCACTGCGTTTGATCCATTCGGTACGGATAGTCTTGTCGGCGTGCGCGGGATCAATGGCAGCGATCAAAATGACATTATTCTGGGGTCTGGTTTCAATGACCGGTTCCGTGGCCGTCAGGGCGATGACTACATGGATGGCCGTGGCGGTGCCGACCTGGTTGATTACAACTATCTTGGATCCAGCCAAGCGATCAGCGTAAATTTGGCGGAAGGCCGCGCCAATGATGGTCAGGGTGGGACGGATACGCTGATTGGCATTGAACAAGTGCGCGGCGGTTTGGGCAATGACACCATTATTGGCGGCAATGGCAGTGAATTGCTGCGTGGCAATGGTGGCAACGATTCTATTGATGGCGGGAACGGAATAGACATTGCGGACTACAGCAATAACGCAAGCGGCCAAGCCATCAGCGTCAATCTGCTGGAGGGCCGCGCCAATGATGGCCAGGGTGGCACGGATACGCTTTCCAGCATCGAAAATGTTTGGGGTGGTGCTGGCAGTGACACCATCATTGACGGCTTTGGTGCTGGTGGTGTCTTTGGCAATGCTGGCAATGACAGCCTGCTTGGCGGCGATGGCGCGGATACGCTTGATGGCGGGTCCGGCAATGACACGATTTCGGGCGGCGATGGCGCTGGGAGCCTCTTGGGCAATGCCGGCGATGACGTGCTGGCGGGCGGTAATGCCAATGACATAATTTACGGCGGCAGTGGTGCCGACAGCATTGCGGGCGGGAATGGCAATGACGTGATTTATGGTGAATCTGGGAATGATACAATTGATGGCGGTGTGGGCACCTTCGATGTTATTCGCTACAACGTAACCGGCGCCGAAGCGATAACGGCGAGTATCAGCCTTCTTGGCCCTGTCAGGGGCGGTTCCAATATCGCAACGGTGTCAACGGCCACGCAGGGAACTGATTCGGCCATCAATTTTGAGTATATCAACGCCACCGCCAATAATGATACATTCTTCATTAGCGGCGCGGCAACCTTCTACATGAGCCTGTTTGTTTTCGGTAGTAGTGGAAATGATACCATCGAAAGCTCTGCTGATCTTTATGGCCCATACAGCAATGTTTTCGCTGATTATGATGCCTTCAGCGCAGCCAATCCGACCGCTGGTTTCACCCGTGGAGTTTCCGTTGATTTGCAGATCAGTAATGATTCGCTCGGCCGGCCTGTTGGCAGCGCTACGGATTACGCAGGCACGGATAGATTGGTTGGCGTGCGCGGCATAGCCGCGACTTCCCTGAATGACACAATTTATGGCACCGCTTTTGAGGACCGCTTCCGGCCCTATGCGGGCAATGACATCGTGGATGGCCGCGACGGGTTTGACATGGTGGATTATGGCACTAATTCATCAAGCCAGGCGGTCAGCGTCAATTTTGTCACAGGACTTGCCAATGATGGCCGCGGCGGTACCGATACCCTGATCAGTATCGAAAATGCGCGCGGCGGTAGCGGCAATGACACGCTGCTTGGCAATGTTTTCAGCGAAGCCTTCCGCGGCCTGGCCGGCAATGACAGCATTGATGGCGGGCTTGGGTCTGACCGCATTGAGTATTTTGATCCCTCAGCAACGTCCGGCGTTTCGGTCAACCTTGTCACCGGGACAGCGAGTGATGGCCGGGGCGGGATTGATAGCTTTACCTCCATCGAAAACGCCTATGGCGGTGAATTGAATGACTATCTGGTCGGCGTTGGGCAGCAGGGCCAGGCCACGTCGCGCCTGCGCGGTGATGCGGGTAGCGACACGCTGGTGGGTATTGATGGCGAATTTGTTGTGGCGGATTATAGCTCCCAGACTGTGGGGCTGAGTGTCAATCTGGCATCCGGCAGCGTGAATGATGGGCTGGGCGGGGTTGATCAGCTGGTCGATATCCGTGGTGCCATAATGTTCGGTAACTTTGCCGATACTGTGATTGGGACGGCAGGCAATGATTGGCTTTCTCCCGGTGGCGGCAACGATACAGTCAGCGGTGGGAATGGCCTTGACATCATCTCCTACGATGGCAATCCGACCGGCGGTGTTTCTGTTAATCTTGCGCTTGGGCAGGCCAGTGATGGTGATGGTGGAACGGATAGCTTGAGCGGGATTGAGGGCGTTTGGGTCAGCTATTCCAATGATACGGTGATTGGCGATGGCCAGGGTAATCTGATCGGGCTGGGTGCTGGCGCGGATTCTGCTGATGCAGCAGCTGGGCAGGATACCATTTCATACTCCCTCGGTTTTAGCCCAGACACTCAGGTTTATGTGTTCAATGAGGCACAGAACCAGCTTTCCTTCACCGGTGTCACCATTGATCTGGCCGCGGGCCGCGCGACGGATTACGGCGGGGCTGCGGATACCATCCTGAATTTCGAAGCCGCCATCGGCAGCACGATGCATGACAGCATTCTGGGGTCCAATGGCAATGATGTGCTGGATGGAGCGGAGGGCAGTGACACCATCAATGGCGGTGGTGGCGGCGATACGATTTATGCCGGTGCTGGTGATGTGATTCATGGCGGCGCGGGTGATGATGTCGTCCTGGTGGGTAATGTGACCCTTGCCGAGATAAACGCCCTATTTGCGCAGTGGCAGCCTTGAGCGAGCAAAAAATGGCTCGGAATCAGATGAAAAGGGCACCGCTACCTCTGCCTGCCAGTGGTCCGGTCGCTGCTGTCGACCCCCGATAGCAGGGTCAATCGCACCACCAGGCCGCGTGTGACAAGAAAGCCGGGCAGGCCGAGGCTGCCGGGATTGACCACAAGCGGCCCATCGCCGGGCATGTGAATGACACTCGATTGATGGCTATGGCCGCAGAGCACCACGCGGGCGGCCATGCCATCTGCGCCCAGCCTTTCCCGAATGGCCGAAAGCGGCGATGGCATCAGCACCCCATGGCGTGGGTCTTCCAACAGGTTGTGCAGATCGGAAGAAGGCGTGCCATGGCAGGCATGGATGCCGGGGGCGGGCGTCAGGCGTTCCGGCAAGGCGTAAAGCCAGGCGCGCTGATCGGCGGTGGTTTCCTGAAAGGCGAAAGCGCACCAGGAAGGGTCGGGAGAGGCAACAACAACCCCTGGTTGCAAGGCCTGGCACGGGCGCAAAAAGCATGAAAAACTCGTGTAAATTGCTCTTTAGGAAACAGCAATTGTTGACTTACACTCAATTTTTGTTACTTTTACCGAAGTTAAAAAGGAGCGGGTGTGAGCGTAAGGCTCAGTTCTCAAAGGTCCGAATTTTCGGTCTCTGACTGTGGTGGCTGGCCCTTTGCGGCTTCATGCCATGCAGTTTGCGCTGCGCCCAGTGCCAGCCCGCGGCCCCCTTTTTACGCTGCCATAGTTCAGTACCGTCCTGCGCCCCATAACCGTCCGCTGAAGGCCACATATAAAGGAAATTGCCATGTCTGAAGTGAGTCAAGACCTTGGACCCGGCAATGATGTTGGGGCTGGCGGCAACGGCAACGACACCATCTTTGGCAATAACGGCAATGATACGATTACCGGGTTTGGCGGCAATGATAGCCTGCTTGGTGGCAATGACAATGATTTCATCAACGGCGGCGCTGGTGATGATGCGATCGATGGCGGTCTTGGCTTGGACTTGGTCAGCTATGCGGAGTTGACGGCAAGCCAGGGCGTGACGGTGAATCTTGCCACGGGCCGTGCGACGGGATCGGCTGGGTCTGATACGCTTGTTGATATTCAGAATGTTCTGGCTGGTGCGGGCAATGACAGCCTCTTGGGTGATACTCTTGCCAATGTGCTGACTGGCGGCAATGGCAGTGACTATCTGGATGGTGGTGCTGGCAGTGACACGCTGACGGGCGATGCTGGTGCGGATACGCTGCTTGCGGATGCGGCTGGTGACAGCCTTGCGGGCGGCGCGGATGGCGATGTCTATATTGCTGGCGCGACGGGGCTGACGCTTCGGATTGGGGATGGCGGCGGCAATGATACGCTATCCTATGCGGGTGCTGCGGCGGGCGGTATTTCTGCGGCGTCGCTTGCGTCGGTGAGTGGGATT
>JADCEX010000225.1 GCA_020249825.1 Roseomonas sp. | reverse complement strand
CGTGGCACCTATCCTGTTGCTGGTAGGTGAGGCGGATGATTGGACGCCCGCGCCGCCCTGCGTGACACTCGCAACACGCACCGGCGCGCGTTTGAAAGCGCACACCTATCCCGGCGCGCATCATGATTTTGACGCGCCTGATACGCCGCAACGCGTGCTGCTCGGCGTTGGCGCCACAAGCAGCGGCCTAGCGACCATCGGCACACATCCCGCAGCACGCGAAGATGCCTTGCGCCGCGTGCCGGAATTCCTCGCGCGCAACATGTCCGTACGTTAACGATTCCAGCGCGATAGGGCGAGCATGCCGCCCCCCGCGAGCAAGCCCCAAAAGGCGCCGCCAATGCCAAGAAAGGCAACACCAGAAGCCGCGATCAGGAAGCAGATCACTGCCGCTTCGCGATCCTTATCCTCCCGCACCGCGCCCATCAACGCGCCTGCAAAGGAACCCAGCAAGGCCAGGCCGGCAACGGCTTCGATCAGGATTGGTGGTGCGACAGCAACCAGGCCGCTCGCCATACCGGCGGCCAGGCCACACGCCGTGTAAACCAGGCCCGCCATCACGGCCGCCGGCCAACGCCGCGCCGGATCAGGCCCGGCGCCATCGCCGGCACACATCGCAGCCGTGATGGCAGCGAGGTTCACCGCATGTCCACCGAAAGGTGCTGCGAAAAGACTGAAGACCCCGGTGGTCGAAAATAGCGGCCCAGGATTGGGGCGATAGTTGTTTGCGCTCAGCACAGCGATCCCTGGAATATTCTGCGATGCCATGGTCACGATGAATAGCGGTAGCGCGAGCCCCGTAATGGCCGTCAGCGAAAACACCGGCGTCACCCATTCCGGGCTTGGCGCCCAATTGCCCTGAGGCAACGGTGCCTGAAACGCGATGATCACGCCTGCGACAATCACCGCCGCCGGCACCGCCGCCAGCTTGTGCCAGCGCCCGGCAATGATCCAGGCGGCGATGATGGTGAGTGCGGCGACGGGCGCTTCCGCCACCGCGCGCACCGGCGCCAAGCATAAGCCAAACAAAATCCCCGCGAGCATGGCATTGGCGAGTGAGGCTGGAATCGCCGCCACCGCTCGCCCCAAGGGCTTCCACAATCCTGCCAGGATCAACAACAAGGCGCAGATGATGAAAGCGCCTACCGCTTCCGCAAAGCCACCCGCCGGCATGATGGATGCTGCCATCAGCGCCGCACCTGGCGTGGACCAGGCGCAGCTGATTGGCATGCGCTTCCAAAGCGACAGCAGAATACCGCAGAGCCCCATGGCGATGGAAACCGCCATCAGGCCCGATGCTGCCTGGGATGGCGTGGCACCCATCGCCACAAAGCCTTGCAGCACCACAGCAAAGGATGAGGCAAAACCCACCACCCCCGCCAATAGCCCCGCCGATATCGCTTGCATCGGCATCAACGCTTTTCCTTTGGTAGCTTGTCCAGGGCGACTTCTATCGCCGTAATCGCATCCGGTGTCAGCCTGCGAAAATCCCGCGCGAGGCGATTGGCAAGCGCCGTTGCTTCTGGCGAAAGCCCGCCAGTTTCCAGCACCACGCGCGGATGGGATTGTCGTGCCAGCCGTGCCAATTCCTCTGCCTCATCCCAGATCAGGCCGAAGAATTCATTGACCTGATGCACAAGCCCGGCCGAGGGTTGACCGCGCCGCCCATGTTCCAAAGCCGAAAGATAAGCGGCAGAAACCTGCAAGGCCGCGGCAAGGTCCTTCAGCGCAACGCCGCGTTCGGCACGCAAGGCGCGCAGCCTGGCGCCGAAGGGGGTCATTTGCGCCGCCGCAGCATCAGATGCACCGCGCCGGTATTCGCTGCGTGTGGATGCGCCGCCGCCAGCAGCATGCGCCGCATATCCGGCGTATTCAGCCAATGCGGCAATTCGCGCCGCAGCACGCCACCTTCCGGCGATGAACCTCGGCCCGTGATCACGGCAACACAGCGCAGCCCATCGGCAAAAGCATCCTGCAAGAAGCCGCGCACCGCATCATGCGCTTCCTGCGCGCGGCGGCCATGCAAATCAATCGTGCGTTCCGGCTTCATGCGGCCTTTGCGCAGGGCGCGCCAGCGTTTGTCATCCAAGCCCGCGGGCGTGACATTCACCTGAATGGGCGGCGGCTGCCAGGCTTGGGGTGCAGTGGGCTGCACCGGAAGAACTGTCTGCGGCGCGGTTATGACGGGGGGCGCCTCAGCCGCTTCGGGCGGTGGCAGCGCACGACCGGGGAGTGGCTCCACACTCGCGACATAGGCCTGCCACAGGGCACGATCCGCGGCACTCAGCGCGCGGGCGCGGCGACGCGAAAGGCTCATCCCGGCAGTGCGGCGGGATCATCATCCACCACAATCACATGCAGCCGCCGTGGCCCATGTGCACCAAGTTCAAGCGTCTGTTCAATATCCGCACTGCGCGACGGGCCCGTTACCAGCATGACATTGCGTGGCATGAAACCACCCGAGACAGGGTCCTGCCGTTCCGCGCGCAGCATATCCCAGGCATCCTCATAAGGCCCGGTGATACGCGATGCGCGGAGTACGACAATCTCAGTCTCCGCCAATAGATTGAGCGTAGTTGGACGCGCGGGATCGGATGGCAGCATCAGCGTCCCGGTTTCCGCAATGCCGGCATAGCCATGCTGGACAGAGACCAGATCGCTTGCCTCAGCACGACGTGTTTCAAACTCCAGCATCGCGCGATCGGACCAGGGCAGCGCCTGCAATTCCGGATGCGGCGCCATGACAAAGCGTGGTGCGAGGTTCTGTTGCGAAAGATATTCCGCCACCGCGCCGGGAATGTCCTTCACATCGGCCACGCGCGT
>JADCEX010000224.1 GCA_020249825.1 Roseomonas sp. | reverse complement strand
CCGCGCGAAGGTTTGCAGCAGGACGATTTCCTGGCTTTCCGACATGGTGCCAGCCTGGATCTCACCATTCTCCATCAGCGGCATGAGCGTCGGGAAATCCCCGACGCGCAGATGACGGTGCGGCTTGAAGTCGCGGAAATCGCGGCGGAGGAAGATCTGCCGATAGCTCGGCGCTGCCGGCTGATACGCCGCCAGCAGCATTTTGTTCGCCGCCGCCGAGAGCAGCAGCGGGAAGTCCGAAGTGGTGTGGAAGGCGCGCTCGGCGAGCAGTGTGGGGTTGCGCGGGACATTGCGTTCACCGCGGACGCGCAGCAATTCGCCGATCATGTCTGAGGGCCGCCAGCCCATGAATTCAGCGTGGCGCCCCGTGCCTTGCGGCTGATAGCCAGGCATGCTGCGTGCGGCCAAGGCTTCCGCCATGGCGTCCAGGATTTCCGAAGGCGAGTCATGGCCCGGCCCGGTTCCCGGTCGCGCGGGGATGGCGGGCGGCGCGGCGCTTTTCACCATGGCGTCGAACAAGGAGCGGCGCGCCTGGTCCGGGTGCCAGCCACGCTCGACAGCCTCACGCCGGATATGCGCGGCTGTCTCGGTGCCGACCAGGGAGCGTGCGGCGTCAATGGCGCCATCAATACCAGCGATGCGCTCGCGTTCGGCGCGCTGCGCCTCGGCGCGCAAAGCTTCCAGGTCAGGCGGCGTTTCGACCGTGGTGGTTGCGGGCGGCGACGCGGCAGGCGGCGCCGGAGGGGCTGCCGGGGTTTCCGGCGTCGTCTCGGTCATGGGTGGTTCCTCATCAGCCAGGGCAGGTTCAATGGCAAAGGACGGCGCGCCCTGCGGCGCCGCGCCTCGCACTTGCGCATCCCGATCAACGGGGATGGGCACGATGGAGATCTCGAAAGGTTCCCAATCCACGGCGCGGTAGATCATCTCGCCGCTCACCGGATCGGGACGCTGGTCATAGCGATGCACGCGATAGCCGATACTCACAGCGCGCAGCGTGCCATCGGCAATGCGCTGCCAGAGCGGTTCCACATCAGCAGCGGCAGAGAATTGCAGCCGCGCATGGCCGCGCCCGCCTTCAAGCCGGGCGGCGACTACGCGGCCTAGCACATCACGCGCATCGCTGCTGCGATGGGTGTTCAGCACCGGCGCATTGCCGGAGCCGAGCTGCGCCATGCGCACCGCATTGGGCGACATATCCAATTCCTCGGTAATGCCGCCGAGGGACGGGACAAAGTTGCGCGCCCGCGCGCCGGTGGACCAGACCACCTCGACCGTGCGGGCGGCAGGATCCACGGTGGCGGGTGCGGTGATGGCGCGGCGGGCGGTGATCGATTGCCCTTCGGAGGGAAGTCGATCGGGCAAAGCGGGATCAGCCGGCGCGGGATCGCTCCCGCCCGGGTCGGTGGTTTCGGTCATGGAACCTCCTGTGAGGATACTGGCGCCTGCACCCCTAGCGGGGGGCTTACAAATCTTGGGCTCAGTGGCAGGGGTGAAGGATGCGGTCTTGCAAATATTGCAGAAATGCGGCGAACTCAGGGGCGATCATAGCGAAAGAAACATACGTATGCGCAAGCCAATGTCGGTCGAAACACTCGAGAATTTCGGTCGCGTGCGACTGTCTAAATCCTTCTTCATGAGGGATTTTCTTTACTCCGACATCTCGCAGATACACGGCATCCCGAACGTGCCTGACGATCCCGATCTCGCTATCGAGGCAGGCAAACGCCTTTGCCAGGAATTACTGGAACCGATACAGAATCACTTCGGTAGAATTGCGATTAGATCCGCCTATCGCTCGCAGATGGTGAATGAGGAAGGGAACAAAAAAGGTCATAACTGTGCGTCGAATGAGGCGAATTATGCGGCCCATATCTGGGATAAGCGGGATAGTGATGGCGGTATGGGTGCTACCGCCTGTATCGTAGTTCCATGGTTCCATGATCGGTACCAGCAGCCGGGAGATTGGCAGAAGCTTGCATGGTGGATCCATGACCATCTGCCCTATTCAACCATGTATTTCTTTCCGAAGCTTTGGGCAGTGAACCTGCAATGGCATGAGCGTCCGGAACGACGGATAGACAGCTACCCAAGCCCGAAGGGTTGTCTCACTAAGCCAGGCTTGAAAAATCACGAAGGAAGCCATGCCCATGAATATGTCGGGCTGCCCGCCTTTGATCCAAGCTTGTGCACGCCGGAGGCAGTCCGACCTTATGGTGGCGCTGATGCTGAAACGGGGGACGTTGCAGAGGAATAGGCTGCCGCGCCAGTTGCGGCGATTTCCACTGCCGCCATTTGCGCCGCGTCCTGCGCGCCGCCGGATTTGGCCACACGCCTCGGATCGGTATCAAGCGAGATGCCAGCCGCATCCAGCGCAGCATTAGCTTCGCGGATCATCTCGACCGCCGAGCGGAAATCATAGCCAAAGGCACCGGCGGCCTCGGGCTGCGGCACAAAGCCCGCACGCACCTGGGCGATCAGCGCGGTCGTGTCCTTCAGTGGGTCAATCATTTCATGCGCTGGCGGCACATGCGCGACACCCTTGGGCAGCACATCGCCCCAAAGGCCGAGCAGCGCGCCCTGCGTGTGAAAGCGTTCGGCGATGGGCCGCACCAGCATCGGGATCAGCATGCCGTATTGCACCTGTTCGCAAAGGCGCCGGAATTCGATCTTGCCGGCGCGGAGGCTCGAGTAATTCGCCTGGGTCAGATCGCCGGAGACTTGGTCATAGGTGAGGCCCGCCCCGACAGCGGCGGCTTCAAGTGAGCGTCGCGCAAAGGCAGTATGCGACCCACCGCCCGAGGGGTTGACCACGCTTACATCACCCTGGCCGCGCCGATACAGGATCATCCCAGGCTCGAAGCTTTCCACTGCGCGGCCTTGCGCGTCGCGTAGCAGGCCAGGGTTGGCGTCGCTTGGTTTGGTCAGTGTTTCCTCGCCATCATCGGTCACCACGGCGGCAAGGCAGGCCTCAATCTTGGCCTTCATCAGCAGCGCGCCTTCGTAATCGCCAAGGTCCCGCAGCCGAAGCAGCACGGGCGCGAGCCAGGAGACATCGCGCAATTGCCCAGGGCGGCGCTTGCGAAACACATGCAACACATCGCGCGCGGGAATGAAATTGCTCGCCAGCCGCGCGCCCGGCAGCATCCAGGCGCCGGGATGGGTTGGGAAAAGCCAGTATCCAATCGGCTCGCCAAAATTCCCAAGTGCGATGCCCTGAATGGTCGGCGCGCCATTCACGACGCCATTGCGCGCGGTATCCAGATGATCGCTTTCCAGCACCTGCAGGCTGAGGCCGATCGGGTTTCGCAGCGATGTCGGCACGGTCAGCAGCCGGATGAAGCATTCGCCGCTTTCGACGACCGCGCGCATGGCCAGCGCTTGCAGCCCATAGAGATCGAGCTTGTCCTCGGCGTCGCAGGCGGTGCTATCCGCCCAGGCCTGCCAGGCAGCGCCGTGCGCCGTCTCGGGCCAGCGCGTCGTGATGCCCGCACCGACTGCATTGCCGGTCCAGAGATCCACGATGCGCGCGGCATAGGGGTCATTGCGCACCGCATCGCGCGCGCGCCGCGCAACACTGGCGGCGGCCATGCCGACCTCGCCATTCGCGCTGCCGCCTGAGGGCGACCAGGTCGAGGCACGGTTCTCCTGCGCAGCCGCGTAACCCCGGAGGGCATTCCAAGCGGCGCGCAGGTGGAGCTTCATTCGGCGGGGGCCGTGACGCTATCCAGCAGCGCGCCGGCGGCCTCGGCTATCGGGCCATGACAGGCCGTACGATCCGCAGCTACCCAAGCGAGGGCGAGGCTTGCTGCTGCGGAAGGAGAGAGTTCCTCCTCCCAGGCGATCTGGCGCAGCCGAGCAAAGGCGCGGAAAGCCTCCTCCGGCACGCCAAGCGCCGCCGCCAGCGTAGCGGGTTGCCAGTGTTGGGTTTGGGGCATGGTGATTTCCATGAATTTTGTGGATAGCCGGACCATCGGCACGCTATGCAAGGAGCAGTTCTAGTTTGGCTTTTCTGGGGAATGGAATGGCGGCAAAAGTCACAGCCAAGGGTCAGGTGACTATTCCAAAGAGGATCCGCGATCTGCTTGGCATTCAGGCAGGCAGCGAGGTTGCTTTTACGCTTGCCGAGGATGGTCGCGTCAATCTCAGCAAGATTGATAAGGAAAGCGCCTCTGGCGGGCAGCCCAACCGTTTTGCCGTGCTGCGTGGCAGTAGCAGTTCAGGCATGAGCACGGAGGAAATCATGGCGCTAACGCGCGACGAGAAGTGACTTCGCGCTAGCGCGATTGGGGTATCTTCACAGCCTTCACGCATCAACTGTCCGTATGAGGTCAGCAGCGCTTTTGAAGGTTTTGAGTTTCCTGCTCTTGCGGGCTTCTTTGATTGCGGCGCGGGTCTTCGCATTCGGTATCGGCACATCGAAGGGCAAACCACCCTGAAGTAAAATCTGGTGGTAAAACAATCGGATCGCCTCGGTTGGACTTAGTCCAAGCTTAGCCAGCACAGCCTCGGCTTCCATCTTAAGGGTCGGCTCGATGCGGGCACGCATCATTGCGGTTTTGCTCATGGCCAATTTCCTTGCAAAGCAATGTGGCACGTTTGGGGTACATTTTTGACTCCCGAGAGCGCGAGGTAAGGCTTCGTCCCGGTCAAAGCCTTCTTGCAAGGCAGAACCCGTCAAAGCTTTTCACCCCAAACGAGAAAATTGTACCAGCGTCACGCCCGGCCGCCGGGACGCAGCATTCTCCGCGCCATACAGCGCCGCGATGGCGCGGGCCAATTCATCCAGGCTGCGGTATTCCACAGTGCGGCCTTCGAAGGTCACACGCGTGACGCCGCCGGTATAGGCGGCAGCCAGTACGGCCGCGCGGCTGCCGGCTGGTTGTGCGAGCGCCCAGGCGAAGAGTGCAGATTCCATAGAATTTTCCTTAGCGCAGCCAGCTTCACGTCAGCGTGTACCAAGTTGTGCGGCCACCACCATGACGAAGCAGATGCCCCTTTTCGACAAGCTGGCGAAGCTGTTGCTTCAGCGTGTTGCGACTGGCGCCTGTCAGGCGGATGATTTCGCCCATACTGACCCGACCGTGATCTCGCACATGATCCAAGACGCGCAATGAAAGCTCTGGCAGGCTTGGCGCCACCAGCCTTTCGCGCTCAATCTTTGCTGCAAGGCGTCGCTTCTGCGTGAGTAGCGCATTCAGAAAAAAGACCAGCCAAGGCTGCCAATCAGGTGCGTTACTGCGGATGGAGCCCTGAGTTTGCCGAAGGGCGAGATAATAGCCCTCCTTGTTTTGCTCAATGACGCTCTCGAGGGACGAATAGGCGACATAGGCATAGCCGGACTGCAATAAAAGCAAGGTGGTCAGGATACGGCTGAGGCGTCCATTTCCGTCCTGGAAGGGATGGATTTCCAGAAAAACTACCTTGAATAGGGAAATCAGCAAAAGCGGATGCAGTCGCCTTGCTTCGCGTTCCTTGTTGAACCAACCGATCAGCTCACCCATCAGGCGTGGCGTGTCGAAAGGTGTTGCCGTTTCGAACACAATGCCGATTTGCCGCCCATCCTCATCAAAGGCGGCAACACTATTTGACGAGGTCTTGTAGTTGCCGCGGTGCCAGGCATCCTTCTCGCTATGGGCGAGAAGATCTCGATGCAGCTGCTTTATGTGGTTTTCAGTGATGGCGATATCTTCCCAAGCCCGAAAGATCAGATCCATCACTTCGGCATAGCCGACCACTTCCTGTTCGTCGCGCGTTGCAAATGATTTGATTTCAAGATTGGCCAGTAGCTGTGCAACTTCCCGATCCGAAAGCTTGCTGCCTTCGATGCGGGTGGACGAACCGATACTTTCGATGGTGGCTACGCGACGCAGCGCCGAAAGCCTCTCGGGGGCAAGCGTGCCGAGCGCGCGCCACGCCCCTTTGAACTCATCAATTTCGGCAATCAGCCCGAGCAATTCGGGGGTGATGATGATGGTTTCGGTATTGAGGGCGGTATCTGACATACCCGAATATACGCCCAAATAAGCCCAATTAGGCAAGCTCAAAATCGCACCCAATTGCACCCAAATATAATAAACTGCTGATAAAAAGTCTTTTTCCGGCACGTTGCTCGCCTGGGTCCTCCTACGGCTGCGTCGGGAAGGGTGTTTGAGGCAAAGAATTCGAGGAAGCGGATCTGTGCTCGCCCGTCACTGACCGCGCTCATCGTCGACCCTATAGGCGTAGCGGATGACAAGACCGGGCTTTGGTTCAGGCAGTGCCAAGCTTGAACCTACGGCACATCTTCATGGGCAAACTGTGTACATGCCGGGGCAGGCACTGCCTTCTCTAGCTCTGCCCCTAAGTCATCAGGCAACTCCCAAGCATAATAATGCTTTCGTGTGTCTAGGGACTTCAACCGATTGAATTCTTCTAGCGAAAGAACCACAAGGCTGGGGCGACCATGATGTGTGACGGTCACGGGTTCCTTAAGCGCCTTTTCCCGAACCGGCCCAAAATGTTTTTGCAATTCGACCGATGTCACGATGGGCATGAACGCCTCCTCTCAGACGCCCTTCGTGCACAAAATCCCCACGATACGCAAATTCAGCAGCTTAGCCCTATTGATCTAATCCCTGCGCTTCGTCAAAGAACAAGGCGCTTCCAGCCTGGTAGGCGCTCTTCAGCCCTGCCCACTGCCGCCCATGCCAGTCGTGCATACCTCCCTAGCCCCCGGCACCGCGCGCCAGCGCACGCAGGATCGGCAAGACCTGCGCCCCTCCTGCGCCTAGCGCGACCAACACCGCGACGATGCCCCAAATCGCCCCCTCAATCCGGCGTGTCTGCTTGCGCAGGCCACAGATCTCCGCACGCACCGCCGTGTAGCGCTCGGCACAGCGCTCGACATGCAACGCCAGATCCTCGCGCTCGCGCGCGTGGAGTTCCCCGTTACTCATATTGTCCTCCGAAAATGGATCGGCGCGGCGGGTCGCCGCGTCATTCGCTCACTTTTGCGATCAGCGGCCCAAGCTAATACCGCATTCCTGCATAAGCCCGCCGACATTCCCGCGGGTGGCATTGGCAACACGCGCGACGCGGGCAGAATCCTGGGCAGGCAATGTGCGGATTAGGCAGGCGGACAGGGCTGTCATTTCAATGGTGCCACAGCTCGCGGCCGCCTGGGCAACACGGCCACAAAAGGCACGGCGCTGTTCCGGCGTCTGTTCGGCGAAAGCGCCGCGCAGCGCATCTGTCGCACTCCCGCCCTGACCGCCCAGGCCAGGCACGCTCAGACCCTGCGCAATGGCAGAGCTGGCTGCGATCACGATCAGCGCTGACATGATGAAAAGGCGCATGCGGGTATTCTTCCGTGACAGTAGATTGGTTCAATCAACCAACATCAGTTTAGCGCCAAAGCGGGGCTAGGAAACAGCCCTTTCCAGCCTATCAGCGCAACCAACCAGCACACGGCGCCATCCACCCTGAGCGTGTAAGATAAACGACCCCGTTTTCACACTGAATTTTTGCTGCGCATGCGTTCGAGAAATACATCATTTTGAAACAGTGCCGGTTGGCCGGATTCCTCACCGGCAATGAGCGCTTCCTGTAGTGCCGTCACCTTGGCCTCATGCTCTTCCAGCAGGCGCAAACCGGCGCGCACAACATCACTGGCCGTATCGTAGCGGCCGGATTGAAGCTGCTTGTCGATGAAGTTGGCTAAATGGTCATCGAGCGAAATAGAGGTATCGTTCGTCATCTCGTGCCTCCCGGCTCTCGAAAATGATACCAATTTCTGGTGGGGATAGTTACCCCTTTTCCATTCCTTACCATTGTAGCAGATCACCCAAAAAAAAATGATCAGCGCAGCCAGTTTGCACGCGGCGCCAACCAGCCAGGCCGACGCGTCAGCGGCGGTGGTTCGGGGTTCGGCGCTGGCTCTGGCCGGGGATGCTCCAGCATTTCCACAGGTGCATTGGCGATGTCCTCGCGCAGCCTTTGCCAGAACCGCTCGCCATAGCGATCAGCACCCAGGAGCCAAAGCGCCGCCCGCGCCAGCACGGCACAATCCAGCGCCTCATTCCGATCCCGCAGCTTGGCCCATTCTTGGCGTACAAAGCCGCGACGGTCTTTCACCTGGTGCAGCTGCTCCGCCACCAACTGCTTGACCCACTCAACCTCAATCCCCTGCGGCAAATGCACCCAGCCGGGCGGGAATTCCGCTGCCTCGCCACGCCCGAGCCAAAGCCGGCGATAGAGATCAACCTTCCAGGTCGAAACCGACACCGTCCAAAGCTTCAAGCCGCGCCGCAGCTTTCGTCCATCGACCAATGCATCCACGGGTGTCGGCCCCTGCACGGGCTGCGCCCGGTTCCAACCATCAACCCCCTTGGTCGGCGCAATGCGTGGGTCGCGCAGGCGCCTCAGATGGCCATAAACCGCCGCCGTATCGCGCCCACCGGTATCCACGCAGGCCTTGGCAATGCGCACCGCGCCACCGCCAGCGCGCGGCCAATCGCGCGCCAGTAATTCCGCCAAGGCATCCCAGGGCGCGCGTTCGCGCGGGCTGCCGGGGATGACGATGTGGTCCACCAGCCAGGAGGAATAACCCTCCGCCCAGGCCCAGATATCGCATTCCAGCCGGTCATCCTGCACATCAACGCCCGCCGTCAGGACCAGCGCTTCCTGCGCCACAACACCAAGGCGGAAATTCTCGCGCCGTTCCACCAGGCGTTCCCAATCCGGCGCCTCGCCACGATCCTGCCAGGTCTCGCCAAGCACCGTATTGCGGAAGGTCTTCAGATCCTCGGCCTTGCCCTGCGCTGCCTCCCAATCGCGGGCGATCTGCTCCCAGGACAGCCAGCCGACCGGCGAATAGAGCGCTGAGATATGAAAGCCGATGGTATGCGGGTTCTCCGCTTCCGCCGTTGGCCGCCATTCGCCGGCGGCGAGCATGGCCGTCTTGTGATGTTCCTCAATCGGCGTGTCGCAATCCTCGCAGTGATAGCGCACGCTGCGCGGGTCGCCCTTTTCCCAAATCAACCTTTCGAATTTCAGCCATTGCATCGCGTTACAGTGCGGGCAGGGCAGGAAAAAGCGCCGCTGGTCGGAGGCAGCATATTCCCGCTCAATCCGGCTGCGCCCGGCAATGGTCGGGGTTGAAACCAGAAAGGCTTTCCTACGCCAGCCGAAAGTGCGTGCCCGGGCCTCGGCCAATGCAATCGGATCACCTTCGCCTTCGATATCTCCGGGATAGGCGTCCACCTCGTCCAGAAACAGAAACCTGGCCGGCATGGAGCGCAGCCCGACCGCACTATTTGCGCCCGTCAGTACCAGAATGCCGCCCGGGAATTCCTTGGACAGCATGGTATTGCCACTGTCGCGCGCGCGAGCTGGCGCCACGCGTTCCCGCAGCGCCGGTGTTTCCTCCAGCAATGGGTCAATGCGTTGGCGGGAGAAACGCTTAGCGAGTTCCACAGTGGGCTGCACCGCCAGCACCGGTGCTGGCACGTGATGCAGGACATAGCCCAGCCAATTATTGCCTGCCTCGGTCGCGCCCACCTGCGCGCCTTTCATGAATACAATCCGCCGCGCCGGGTGCATGGCGGAAAGCGCATCCATTATGTCGCGCAGATAGGGCGTGCGGCTTGTGCGCCAGGGGCCGGGCTCGGACGAGGCACGGCTGCCCAAGATGCGGTGTTGCTCAGCCCATGCCGAGACAGTGAGTTGCGGTGGCGGGCGCAGCATGACCCCGGCACGGCGGCGCACATGCTCACGCGTGCGGCTCTCACTCGCCGCCGATGCCGGGAGGGTCGAAGCGATCGGAAGCCTCCGTCAGAAGCTCATTGATGTGCTGCTGCAGGATGGTTTGCAGCAGATGGGGCTCGACATTCAGTTCGGCGGCAATCACGCCCGCGACACGTGCGGGCCAGTTCAGCAGCGCGTCGCGCATGGTGCTGGCGATTTCATCAATCGTCGCATTGGCGGTCGCTACATCCAGCAACCGGCCCTTGCTTTCGTCGAGGGCCAGGCGCTGGGCTTCCACCTTCAGCGCAAGCTGCGCAACCTTCAGCCGGGCGAATGGCGTGCCCTCGGCCGCCGCGCTGCCGCTAATCGGGGAGCGCTGCGGGTCGGCGGTTTCCAGCAGTCGGGCGCGTGTCTTGGTGATGTCCCATTGGCCATCCGGTTCGCGCGCGATGCGCCCCGTGCGTTCGGCCTTGTGCATGGTGGTGTCGCTGACGCCGAGGCGTCGCGCGGCTTCACGCGTGGACGGTGTTAGTTCAGCCATGGCGGCGACCTCCCGCCGCGCGTTGGTGAGGGTTCAGGAAGTGATCAGCCTATCAGCGCCTTGAGCTTCGCGCGTACCTCGGCAAGTTCCGATGCCGAAACGCGACCCTTCCGCGTGGCGCGGCGTGCTTGCCAATCCAGGCTTTTGACCTGATCCGCAAGAACCACGCTTGAGGGATTCCCCTTGATGGCAACTTCGAAAGGATAGCCCTTAATGCGCGTTGTCAGCGGGCAACATACCATCAAGCCGACCTTAACATTATAGGCCGCCGGGCTAAGCACCAAAGCCGGGCGATGGCCCGCTTGCTCGTGGCCAGCCTGCGGATCGAATTCCAACGAGACAATATCGCCAGCTTCCGGAACGTAGCGGCGACCACTCACCAGATTTCGCGCCCCATGGGTGGGCCTGTTTCAACCGCATCGTGTCGATTTTTTTTGGTGATGCCATTGACCAGCGTATCAAGGTCATAGCTCGGCTCACGAATGGGTGTGATGACGATGCGACCGTCTTCCTCTTTCACTTCGACTGGCTGATCGAGCGAAACCTTCGCTGCAGCCATGACAGCGGCAGGAATACGCAGCGCGGCACTATTGCCCCATTTCTTGACGAGCACCTTCACGGTGGTGACTTTCCATTCAGATTAGGAAGCCTGGATAGCGCTTTGCACGCTTTGGTGTCAACATTGTAGATACGCCATCAGCGTGCGGCTTGGGCCAGGGCCAACCCGCGCAAGCGCTGAAAGGCTGCAAGGGCGGCTTGCCAGTCTGGTTCGTGAGCGGCGCCAATGCGCTTGAGAGGTTCGAGCGTCACTTTTCCCCGGCTGTAGTATTCGCCTTGCATGCGTGCCAGCCACCCGGAAAGCCCCTGCGCGGCAAGGGCGTCGCTGGCGGCCATCACTTCCGCCTCGCTCGGCTCGGTGCGTCCGAGGGAGACATGCTGCCCATCGGTGCCAAGCACGATCCAGCGCTGTTCTGTGCCGGCGCTCATTGCGCCGGCTCCGCCTTGCGGATCTGCATCAGCAATTCGCCGAGCCTCCGGCGCCACACGCCCGCGCCCTCGATGCAATAGGCCGGGCCATATTTGCCAATGCCACCCTTGCGTGCCTCGCGCAGCCAATGCGCGTGGCTGAGCCGGGCGTGCTCGGCGAGGCCCTTGAGTTTTGCGGTTTCCGGTTGCTGCATTGTCTTTCTCCGTCCTGCGGGGCGGCATGCCCTTCGCGTGACGGACGCTTCGCGCTGTGTTTCGCGTGAGCCAAGGCAATAAAGCGCCAGGGATCGCGATGATCCCTGGGCTTGGCAATCATTCATGCCGCTGTGGCTGCGCAGCTTCATTCCGCTACGCGGTAAACAGTGTAGGACCCTTTCGCGCCCTGCTTGTTCGGGCCGACTTGGCGAATGCGCTCAGCAATCTCCACCGTGATTCCCTGGCGCTTTTTCAGTCCGGCGAAAAACCCGCGCACCGTATGCTGCGCCCAGCCGGTGGCCTCGGCGATTTGCGCCACCGTCGCGCCTTCAGGGCGGCGGAGCATCGCCAGCACCACTTCCTGCTTCGTTCCCTCGCGCGGCTTGCGGGGCGCGCCCGTGGCGCGTGTGGCGCGTCGTGAGAGCGCGTTGCGCAGCATGGCCATGGCTTGCGCGATGGGGTCTTTATCCGCGTTCGCTGGTGGCGTTTCTTCCCAGGCTGCGAGCAGGCGCTCGGCGGCTTCGCGCAGGTTCACGCTTCCCATGTTGGGCGCCTCTGGCGCGGGTTGGGCGGGCTCGGCGGAAGGCTGCTCCTCAGCCTGCGGTGTTTCGCTCCCCCCGCCCTGCAGCGCCGTGTCTGGCACTACGCGCCCCTCATTCGGGTCAATGCCAATCGCGCGCAGCCCCTCATCCGTCACCTGGATCAGGATCGGCGTGCCATCCGCATCCTTGCGCCACACCATCGCCAATTGATCGCGCGGTGCGGCAACCTCAATCAGCAGGCGGCTTTTGATCAGGCTGTTCACCACCGCGCGGCAGGCAGCGACGGGCAAATGCTTCGGCGCAATCGCCAGCAATTGCGGGTGCTGCGCGCCATGGCTCAATACAATCCGCTGCGTGT
>JADCEX010000223.1 GCA_020249825.1 Roseomonas sp. | reverse complement strand
TCCGGGGACGCGCTGCGCTTCGCGTTCGCCAAAGAAAATGTGGCGCAACGCCTTGGATTGTTCGCCCGCCACCAGGGTTGCGAATAAATCGCGTTCCTTCTGCAAGCCTTCGTCAAACGGCAAGGTGAAGGAAGCGCGCACTGCTTCGACACAGCCCTTCGGGCTTTCCTGCCCACGCGAACGCTTCAGCAAAGCCCCCGCCGCGGCATCAAACGCCGCCATATCCTGGCCCGCGATCTTGTCCGTGCGATTGCGCGCCAAGGTGAAATTCTTGCCCAGATTGGCGCGTGCAAAGGCAATGGCCCCGGCTTCCAAATCGCCTTCAATGATCGCATCCACAAAGCCGAGCTTATGCGCCTCGGTCGCCTTGATCGGATCGCCGGAGACGATGATTTTCAGCGCTGCCTCCGGGCCAATCAGGCGTGGCAGGCGCTGCGTGCCGCCCGCGCCCGGCACAAAGCCGCGCTTCACTTCCGGCAGGCCCAGATTCGCATCCGCCACCGCCACGCGCGCATGGCAGGCCAAAGCCACTTCCAAACCGCCCCCAAGCGCCGAGCCATGAATGGCGGCCACCGTGATCCCAGGGAAGCCTTCAAACTGGTCAAATACTTCGGTCAGTGAGGGCGGCACGCGCGGCTTGCCGAATTCGGTCATTTCGGCCCCGGCGCAGAACATGCGCCCCGTGCCGATGATCACCACCGCCTTGGCGCCGGCGGCGCGCGCGGCCTTCATACCATCAAAAAGCCCGGCGCGGATTTCGGTGCGCAGCGTATTGACCGGCGGATTGGCCAGGCGGAGCACATGTACATCCCCCATAGCCGCGTGCTGCACGAATTGATTCTCAGCCAAAGCGTCTCTCCCTCATTCAGGCGGGGCCTGGCGCCCCTTTCGGGGTAGTCTCCGGCACTCCGCGCCTGAGGGCAAGCACCCGGTTGCGGGAAAGCGCCGGTCATGCTGCGCTGGCGAACCAAAGGCTCAAGGAGGAAGCGCCATGTCCCTATTCGATCTGACCGGCAAGGTGGCCGTGGTTACTGGCGGCAGCCGCGGCATTGGCCGCGCCATTTGCGAAAGAATGGCCGAACAAGGCGCCCGGGTGGTGGTTTCATCCCGCAAGCTGGATGCCTGCCAGGAAGTGGTGGATGCCATCAAGGCCAAGGGCGGCCAGGCCATGGCGATTGCCTGCAATATCGGGCGCAAGAATGAATGTCAGGCGCTGATTGACCAAACCATTGCGGCCTGGGGCCAGGTGGATATCATGGTCTGCAATGCGGCGATCAATCCGCATTTCGGCCCCGCCATGACCATGCCGGATGAGATTTTTGATAAGATCATGGCGTCCAACATCAAATCCAACCTGTGGCTTTCGCATATGACCGCGCCGGGCATGGCGGAACGGGGCGGGGGTTCGATCATTATCATCTCCTCCATCGGCGGCTTTCGCGGTTCGCCAGTGCTTGGCGCCTATGCCATTTCCAAGGCGGCCGATATGCAGCTGGTGCGGAATCTGGCGGTGGAATGGGGGCCGAAAAATGTGCGTGCCAATGCCATCGCGCCCGGGCTGGTGCGGACGGATTTTGCCCGCGCGCTTTGGGAAGACCCGGGCATTTACGCCAAGCGCACCAAGGACACGCCCTTGAAGCGCATTGGGGAGCCAGATGAAATCGCGGGGGCAGCAGTGTTTCTGGGTTCAGCCGCCGGGTCCTTCATGACGGGGCAGACGATTGTGATTGATGGCGGCGTGCTGGCTGGTACGCCCAGCCGTTCGGATGATTGAGGTGAGCCTTTCACGACGATGGCGCGACCCCAGGCTTCCGGGGCCACGCCTTCCGCAGTACTGGCGGGGCCGCAGATGCCGACATTGTTGACCGCGATATCGGCGCGGACCCTTGAGCCGGGCCGCTTCTGCCAGCGCTGCCGCGTAATAAGGGGCTTTTGAGACATCCGCCTCCATGAGCGCACAGGTAGCACCTTCAATGGCGATCAGGCGCGCGGTTTCTGCTGACCTGCCCCTATCATGCGCACATCACCGCCGTAAGCATCTGTAATCGCATTCATAATCCGATCCCATACGCCCGCTTTGGTCCAGCTGCGGAAGCGATTGTAGCCGGTGGTGTAGGGGCCATTGCGTCCAGGTAAATCGTGCCAGGGTGAGCCAGATCGCAGCACCCAGAAGATGCCAGTCAGCACACGCCGGTCATCCACTCGCGCAACTCCACGCGGCTTGTTCGGTAGCAGACGGGCAATTACTCGCCACTCGAATTCGGTCAGATCATAACGGCTCATAAAGGACCCCCATCCGGAAGCCTTGAGTCAGAACCGCGCGCCCGTGGGAACCCCGTTTATGAGATCACGGCCCAGCTCGTTCGCATGTTTCTCCGAAAGATAATCCAAAAAGGTCCCATAAACATGCTCAGAAATATTGTTACTTAGATCGACCATCAGACTCCTGCCTTGGTAAGCGATGCGGGAAGCCTCCTCCTGATGATCGAGAGCCCACCGAACATGTTCCGCAAGGTCACTCAAATCCCTTGATACGGGAATAAAATGAACCCAAGGAGTCTGATGAGCATAGTAGAATAATTCTCGATCACTATCTACACGAAAAACAAGACATCCCTGCAAGTATCTCCTGAAAGTGCCCCACGCGGCCACATTGCCAGGTATATCCAAAAACAATTTGTATTCAGAAAAGCATTCTTCTTTGACCCGCTCACCGAAAATCCCAAGTTTTTTGAGTAAATCCTTACATTCGCCAATGATCGACTCAGGAGCAATTTGAACTAAGTTGACAATTTTACAATCAGCCAATTCTTGGAGAGAATCTCGAATATATAAACAAGCTTTGACTCTGTGATTCTCTTGGAGGTCGCCTAATGACAAAATGCGCCTGCCTGTGGTGCTTCCGCGCCAAAACAATTTGTTTTTTTTCAACAAAAATTTTTCTTTGAAGATTTCTGGTGATAGATTCGAAATGTAGGGCGTACGAGACAAAACCGAATGCATTCCACCAAGTAGATACAAATCCGGTAATAATTTTTTTTCTTCACCAATTTGCCGATCGAAGCACAAGAAATCATCGAAGGACCCATCACCAAAGGACAGCGGCAATTCGAACCGCCGCCTCATAGCACAGGCAAGCCTCAATATCTCTGGCCAAATCATGCCCAAGCCTCTCCGTATTCGGCTAACTGAACCTGTCACATTTGAGTCAATCAGCAACTTTTCTGAAAGTAGGATAGAGATAACCCGTTCATTGGGTTCCACACGGATCACGACAGAATGAACATCCCTAAATCCTGTAAATCCTCCCAATTGAACGGAAAAGAAATTTAGGCTGGCCAACCATCTGAGTGTCGATAAAAATTCTCCACACAACTGGCGATGAAGAAATGTTATTCTGCTGAACTTTTCATGACTTCCCTTTCTTGTTAGGAAGATATCAAAATTCAAAGGGTCATCATACCCGGGGGAGACAGTCAAAAATTTTTCGTGGTAACTTTGGTTTAATGAGGAAATACAAAATGCTTCAAAAAGAGCCGACGCATTCATGTTTGAATCGCCTTGGGACGATAGTAGTATCCGAATGAAATCAACTTCAAGTTGAAAAAACGGATTGTCCGGGTCTAAGTCGTCGAGAGAGGCCAACGATATTCTTTCGCCAGATGTCTTAGTTAAGGCCCATTTGAGAAAGCCAGAACTACTCGAAGAGAAATGATGCTGTAATTCCTCAAGCTCCCTTCTTGAAACGCCTCGACCCAGAAGGCGCGAGAAACCTTGATCCAAACGCCATGCATGCGATGTTGATGACAGGAAATAGGTCCAAAAAAGATCTACCTGATCCCCCGAAATACGAACCAAAACAGGCCAACAGCCGCCGGGAAGGGATTGAAGAGACAAGGGCTCATTCGGACTTTTATAAATACTCTGCTTTTTTCCAGCATTGGAAATGAAAAACTCTCCAGATGAATCCAAATCTACCCTAAGGTAAATTGGGGTCCCATCGCTGTGATTTTCATCACCTAAGCACTTCACGAACAACCTCTAGATTTTACTGATTCTTGATTTTTGTACCAAAGGCGGAGCCTGCGGTCAAACCAACGCGTGAGGTGGCCCGCTCGCGCCGCCCCCCTACCTCACTCTATTCGCCACCAACTCATCAACCACAGCCGGATCGGCGAGTGTGCTGGTATCCCCCAACCCATCCACCTCATTCGCGGCAATCTTCCGCAGAATGCGGCGCATGATCTTGCCGGAACGCGTTTTCGGCAGGCCAGGCGCCCATTGGATGGCATCAGGTGTCGCGATGGGGCCGATTTCCTTCCGCACCCAGGCGACCAATTCCTTGCGGAGCACATCAGTCGCCTCAACGCCCGCCTTCAGCGTGACATAGGCGTAAATGCCCTGGCCCTTGATGTCATGCGGCATACCCACCACCGCGGCTTCCGCAACTGCCGGGTTTGCCACCAGCGCGCTTTCAATTTCCGCCGTGCCCATGCGGTGGCCCGCGACATTGATCACATCATCCACGCGGCCCGTGATCCAGTAATAGCCATCGGCATCACGCCGCGCGCCATCGCCGGTGAAATACATGCCCTTGAAGGTGGAAAAATAGGTCTGCACGAAGCGTTCATGGTCGCCATAAACCGTGCGCATCTGCCCGGGCCAGCTATCCAGGATCACCAGATTGCCCTCGGTCGCGCCCTCCAAAAGCTTGCCTTCACTATCCACCAAAGCGGGCATCACGCCCGGCAGCGGCAAGGTCGCGGAACCAGGCTTTTGCGCCACCGCCCCGGGCAAGGGCGAAATCAGAATCCCGCCGGTTTCCGTCTGCCACCAGGTATCCACAATCGGGCAGCGAGAATCGCCCACCACGCGGTAATACCAAAGCCAGGCTTCGGGGTTGATCGGCTCACCCACGCTGCCCAGAATCCGCAGGCTGGAACGATCATGCTTTTGCACCGGCGCTTCGCCATCGCGCATCAAGGCGCGAATCGCGGTGGGTGCCGTGTAGAAGATATTCACCTTGTGCTTCGCCACCACCTGCCAGAAACGCCCGGAATCCGGCCAGCTCGGCACACCTTCAAACATCAGCGTCGTCGCGCCATTCGCAAGCGGACCATAGACAATATAGCTATGCCCGGTCACCCAGCCGACATCGGCGGTGCACCAATAAATCTCGCCCTCGCGATAATCGAAAACCTTTTCATGCGTATAAGAAGCCCAAACCATATAGCCGCCGGTGGTGTGCAATACGCCCTTGGGCTTGCCCGTGCTGCCTGAGGTATAAAGGATAAACAGCGGGTCTTCCGCGCCCATTGGCTCGGGCTCGCAAGTTTCGGGCTGGCCGGCGGTGATCGCATCCCACCAATGATCGCGGCCTGACATCATCTCAACGCTGCCGCCGGTATTGCGTGCGACAATCACGTTCTTGATGGACGAACAACTCAGCAGCGCCTCATCCGCATTCACTTTCAGTGGCACGCGCCGCCCGCCGCGGCGACCTTCATCCGCGGTGATCAGCATGACGCATTCGGAATCCTGAATGCGGGATGCCAGGCTATCGGGCGAAAACCCGCCAAAGACGATGGAGTGAATCGCACCAACGCGCGCGCAGGCCAGCATCGCGACGGCCGCTTCCACGATCATCGGCAGATAGATGCAAACGCGGTCGCCCTTTTTCACGCCAAGCTTGCGCATGGCATTGGCAAGTTTGCAGACGCGCGCATGCAATTCGCGGTAGGTCACCTTGGCGTCCGCGGCGGGATCATCGCCTTCCCAAAGGATCGCCACCTGATCCCCGCGCGTGGCCAAATGCCGATCAAGGCAGGAGACGGATGCATTCAGCACACCATCCTCAAACCATCTGATCGAAACATTGCCGTTGAAATCGGTATTCTTGATTTTCGTCGGCGCCTTCATCCAGGAAATGCGCTTGGCTTCGTCGCGCCAGAACGCATCGGGGTCCTTCGCCGCTGCGTCATACATGGCGGCGCGCTCAGCTTCCGTCACACGTGCCTTGGCGACGATTTCGGGTTTCAGCGCGATCAATTCATCAGCCATGCCTGGGTCCTCCCCCTGTTTGGGTCTTGCTATCGGGGGGAATGTGCGTCGGGGCTTTGCGAAACGTCAATCTTTGCGGCCCGGGTCGGGCCGGAAAAGCAAAAGACCCGCCTTTTGGGGCGGGCCTTCCTGCTGGCCGGCGGGCGGGGGCGCATCCGCCCGCCGGTTTGGCTGTTACCTCAGCGGGTTGCACCGCCCGAGGGCGCGGCCGGCGTCACCGCGCGGGTCTGGCCATTCCCCTGGTGGCCAGACACCTTGCCATGGGTGGCGTCGCCGGGCTTGGCGGCGGCCGGCGCCTGAGCGGCGGGACGGCTGCCCTGGACGGGGGCGGTGCTGGCCGCCCCTTGGGCGAGTGCCGCGCCCGTCAGCGCGAAAGCAAGGCCGGTGGCGAGAAGTGAGGTCTTCATCATGTAGCGCATCTTGTCCTCCTATGTTGAACTGTGCGCATGGACATATGACCCCGCCGTCAAGGCGGCCTTGCGACGAAGGCAAGGTATTTTCAGGACTTTTACGGCGGCGCCATGGCGGATATGGCGCGATTGCGGCGAAGACGGCGCTCAAAAAAGCTTTATTTACCAAGCGTGCATATTGTTCTTAGACTACGGCTGGAGGAGATCAAATGCCCACCCCCAACCGGCTTCGATCTGGCATAGGCACTGCCCTGATGATGGCGGTCGCGATGCTGTGCGCCCCGATTCCGAAAGCCTCTGGCCAAGCGCCCGCGCCCGCACAGCAACAGCGCAGCGCCGCACCAAGCGGGCCTGGTTTTCCGGTACAGGTGGGGCATTTTTTTCGTGACTGTCCGGAATGCCCCGAGATGGTGGTGATCCCCGCCGGGCGCTTTCACATGGGCAGCCCGGCACATGAAAAGGGTCGCTATTCGAATGAAGGGCCGCAACGCGATGTTGCCCTGCGCACGCCCCTGGCCGTTGGCAGGTTTGAAATCACCTTCGCCGAATGGGATGCCTGTGTGGCAGCGCGCGGGTGCAGCCACCGCCCCAATGATCGGGGCTGGGGCAGGGGCCGCCAGCCGGTGGTGGATGTCAGTTGGGAAGACGCGCAGCAATATGTTGAATGGCTCAGGCAACGTACCGGGCGGCGATATCGGCTGCTGACGGAAGCGGAATGGGAATATGCCGCCAGGTCTGGCACCATGACCGCCTTTGTCACCGGCAACGCAATCACTGAAGCCCAAGCCAATTACGGCCACGCGGTCAATCGGCCACGTCCCGCAGGCAGCTATGCGCCCAATCGCTTTGGGTTGCATGATATGCAGGGCAATGTCTGGGAATGGGTGCAGGATTGTCTTGAACGCACTTATGCCAATGCGCCGATTGATGCCTCGGAGCCCGTAGTGACGCCGGGTTGCGCCTGGCGCGCGATGCGTGGCGGTTCCTGGAGCAATACGGCGGCCTTTCTGCGCTCGGCGATGCGCTACGGGGTTGCCGCCACGACCCGGCGCGACGATACCGGCTTTCGCGTGGCCAGAATGTAGTTCCTGGCAGGGCTTGGCGCCTTCAGTTGCGCGGCAGGCGCGGCGCGCTTGGCGCATCCGGATTCTGCGCGCGATGGCGTAGCAAATGATCTGCCAGCACCAGCGCCATCATCGCTTCCCCAACCGGGACGGCGCGAATGCCAACGCAGGGGTCGTGGCGGCCCTTGGTGATGATGTCCACATCCTGGCCAAAGCGATCCACCCCAAGCCGCGGTTCCAGGATGGAACTGGTGGGTTTCACCGCAAAGCGCGCCACAATCGGCTGGCCGGTGCTGATGCCGCCCAAAACGCCGCCGGCATGATTGGCTTGGAAGGCAACCAGGCCGCCCTCAGCCATCCGCATTTCATCGGCATTGGCTGTGCCGGTCAGCGCGGCGGCGGCGAAGCCATCGCCAATCTCAACCCCTTTGACGGCATTGATGCCCATCAGCGCGCCGGCCAAATCCGCATCAAGCTTGCCGTAAATCGGCGCACCCAAGCCGGGGGGTACGCCTTCGGCCACAATTTCAATCACCGCGCCCACCGAATTGCCGGATTTGCGCAGCGCCAATAGCTGTTCTTCCCAGCGCGCGGCAGCGGCACGATCCGGGCAGAAAAAATCATTTTCATCCACCGCCGCCCAATCCCAGGCAACGCGATCCACCGCATCCCCGCCCATGGCCACCAAGGCACCGCGAATGCGCACGCCTTCGCCCAGCACCTTGCGCGCAATGGCGCCGGCGGCAACGCGCATCGCGGTTTCCCGTGCGCTGGAACGCCCGCCACCGCGATAATCGCGAATGCCGTATTTCAATTCATAGGCAATATCGGCATGGCCGGGGCGGAAACGATCCTTGATTTCCCCGTAATCCTTGGACCGCTGATCAGTGTTTTCGATGATCAGCGAAATGGGCGTGCCGGTGGTCTGGCCTTCAAATACGCCAGACAGAATCCGCACCTGATCCGCTTCCTGGCGTTGCGTGACGAATTTGGACTGTCCTGGCCGGCGCCGATCCAGGGAGGGCTGGATATCGGCTTCCGAAAGCGTCATGCGCGGCGGCGCGCCATCCACCACACAGCCAATCGCCGGCCCGTGGCTTTCGCCCCAGGTGGTGACGCGGAAAAGATGGCCGAAACTGTTATGCGACATGGGAGATGGGTCTATCCCGCCCCCTGCCTTGCGACAAGCGCCCCTAGTGGTCCGATCGCCGCTGTCGGTTCCCGACAGCGGCGTGAATCGGCCCACCAAATATACGGCTAGTGGTGCGCGGGGGCTTTTTAGGCAGGGGATAGGTCAGCATGCATCGCACCACTAGTTTGGCAGCACCGCCTGCAAGGATGTCCGCACATGCACCGCCGCCGGCCCGGGTGCGGCGAGCGCTTCTGCCAGTTTCGGCATATCCGCATCGGTTTCAATGCGCGTCACCGGGACACCAAAAGCCGCGCACCAGGCAGCGAAATCCGGGTTTTCCAGGCTGGTGCCGCTCACGCGGCCAGGATGGGCGCGTTCCTGATGGATGCGGATGGAAGCGTAGGAACCGTTGTCAGACAAAATCATCTTGATCGGCACGCCACGCGCCACCGCCACCGCGAATTCTCCGCCGGTCATGAAGGCGCCACCATCACCCACCAGCGCAATCACCTGCCGGTTGGGGAAACGCAGCGAAGCCGCCACGCCCGCCGGCACACCAAAGCCCATGGAACCGGCCACTGGCGCCAGCAAGCGGCGCGGCGAAACCCAGGCGATCTTGCGATAGAAGGGCGCACCGAAAGTGCCGGCATCCAGCGCAATCATCGCATCGGGTGCCGCGATTTCGCCGATCAATTTCGCGATGCGGGCAAAGGCGACGCCATCATTATGCGTGGTCGGCACCACTTGAGAATCAGCAGTTTGCAAATCGCGCAGCTTTTTCACCCAGGCGCCGCGCGCCGCTGGTGCCGCCGGCTTTTCCGCGCCGAGTGCCGCCAAAACCGCGCGCGCATCGGCGGCCACCGCCAATTCGGCGGGGAAATGCCAGCCAAGGAAGCGCGGTTCCGCACAAATATGCGCAAGGCGCTGCCCCGGCGCGGGCCAAATCCAGCCCTGGGTGGTGATGTCCGTCAGGCGCGTGCCAAGGGCCACCACCAAATCCGCATCGGCAAAAGCGGCGCGCTGCGCATCCGGGTTACGCAGGCCAAGATCACCCGCGTAAAGCGCGTGGTCATTCGGGAAAAGATCCTGCCGGCGGAAGGAAACCGCAACAGGAGTCTGCCAGGCTTCCGCAAAGGCCAGCAGCGCTTCGCGCCCGCCCGCCGTATCAATCGCGTGCCCGGCCAGGATGATCGGGCGTTCCGCACCGCGCAACATGGCCGCCAAGCGTGCGACATCCGCCGGGGCGGGCTGCGCGGGGGCCGCGATGGTGGCGGGCGGGATGGGCGCGGCGCAGGGTTCCGCCAGCACATCTTCCGGCAGGCTGAGCACCACCGGCCCAGGCACGCCCTGCATCGCCATGGCATAGGCGCGCGCGATCAATTCCGGCACCTGGTCCGCGCTGGTGGCTTCCCCCACCCATTTCGCGATGCCGCCGAACATGCGGGCATAGTCAATTTCCTGGAAGGCATTGCGGCGCAAATCCCGCTTTTCCACCTGCCCGATCAGCAGGATCATCGGCACCGCATCCTGTTCCGCCGTATGCACCGCGATGGAGGCATTGCAGGCGCCGGGCCCGCGCGAGACCAAGACCACGCCGGGCTTGCCGGTCATTTTGCCATCGGCCACCGCCATGAAGCCGGCGCCGCCTTCGCTGCGGCAGGTTACCAAATCCATGCTGGGATGGGCATGCAGCGCATCGAGCAGCGCGATATAGCTTTCACCGGGCACGCAATAGGCCCGGTCAATGCCCTGGGCAGCGAGGAATTCAATCAGGGCTTCAGCAGCGGTTTTCATGACAGCGATCCTTCCTGGAAGAATGCATAGCGCGGGGGCCAAAGATGATCCATGGCGCCAGGCCGCAAAATCTGTATAAGCGCCCGCTCAGGGAAGCATTCAAACCGGGAAGGACGCCGTTTCATGCAGCTTACTCGTCGTGGCGCTTTGGCGCTTGCGCTTGCCACACCTGCCCTTGCCTCAGCCCGCGCGCAGGGGGCCTGGCGGCCGGATCGGCCGATGCGCGTGATCGTGCCCTTCGCGCCCGGCGGGGCGACCGATGTGGTGGCGCGGCTGGTGTCCGATGCTGCGGGGCAGATGCTCGGCCAGAATATGGTGGTGGAAAACCGCGCCGGCGGTGCGGCCGGGCTGATCGGCGCAGAGGCCGCCGCCAAATCCGCGCCGGATGGCTATACCATCATGATCCATTCCAATGCACATGTGATCGCGCCCAGCCTGGTGGCGCGCATGCCTTATGATCCGATTGCAGATTTCGCCCCCGTTGCGCATTTGGGCCGCATTCCGCAGGTGCTGGTGATCAATCGCAATATTCCTGCGACCGATATGCAATCCCTGATTGTTTGGTTGCGCGCCAATTCGGGGAAGATCAATTTTGCCTCTGCCGGGATTGGCAGCGCCAATCATTTGACCTCAGAGGTCTTCCGCGCCGTGCTGCCGGATGTGGAAATGCAAATGGTGCAATATCGCGGTGGTGGCCCCGCCATGGCGGCAGTGATTTCAGGCGAAGCGCATATGGCAGTGGACCCGACCGCTTCCGCCACTTCCCATATCCGCGCCGGCACTGTGCGTCCGATTGCCATTTCCGGGTCTCAGCGCGTGGCGAGCCTGCCGGAAATTCCCTCAGCCACTGAAGCCGGGCTGCCCGCCTGGGCTGGTGCGGCCTGGATGGGTGCCTTTGTGCCGGCGCAGACACCGCGCAGCATCGTGGAATCGCTGAATGTCACCTACAACGCGGCGCTGGAACGCATCAGACCGCGCCTGGTTGACATTGGCATTGAGATTGAACCGCAATTCGCGACCATTCCAGCCTTCGCCGCCTATGTACGGGAGGAATTGGCGCGCAGCGCCGCCGTACTGCGCACCGCGGGCGTGAGGCCGGAGTGACGTGATCGCCCGATAGGGGTTTGCGCGCCCATAGTCTGTTCGCGGCGTCTTCCGCAGGGTTATCCAAGCGGGAGACGGCTTACAGCAGATCACGTTCAGATGGAATCATCTGAACGTGTGAAGATACTCGAAAAACAACGAGGTAGAGCGTGCTGCGTGAACCCACGTTAACGCAGCATGCTCTACCGTACCAGCGCTGTCGCGAGAATGGGGAAGAAGGCAATCAATATCAGCGCCAGGCCCATGACCACCACAAAGGGCAAGGCGCCGGCGAAGATGGTTTCAATGCTGACCTTTGGATCGGCCAGCGTTGCCTTCACGGTGAAAACCGAAATGCCAAAGGGCGGCGTCAGTAGCCCCATCTCCACCGCGATGATGGTGACAATACCGAAATGGATCAGGTCAAACCCCATCGCGGTCGCGATTGGTGCGCCAATCGGCACCATGATGAGCAGGATAGAGGTACTGTCCAGGATCATCCCCATCAGCAGGATGACAATGACGAAAGCGAACAGGAACCCATAAGGCCCAAGGCCCAGATGCTCCACGAAATCGCCAATGGCATTGGGCACACCCGCCATGGATAGCATGCGCGAATAAAGCCCGGCCGCGATCAACAGGAAAAGAATAGCCGCCGAAACCAGGCCGGTTTCGCGCAAAACGCGCCAGAATTTCGCAGCATCCAAGCGGCGGCGTACCAGCGCAATCAGCAAGGCGCCCGCCGCGCCCACTGCGCCCGCTTCGGTTGGCGTGAAGAAGCCCGTGTAAAGCCCGCCCAGGATCAGCACCACAAGCGCCATGATGGGGAGCGATTTGCCAAGCATTTCCGCCGGCCCCATCAGCTTTTCATCGGCTACTGCCGTGGCTGGCGATTGGCTCATGATGCGCTGCGGGGCGAAGCTCGCATAACACCAGATCATGATGGCAAAGCCGATGGCGATGATGATGCCCGGAATGGCACCCGCGATGAACATGGCGCCGATGGAAACCTCGGCCAGCACGCCATAGACGATCATCAATAGCGAAGGCGGGATCAGCATGCCAAGGATGCTGCTGCCCGCGACCGTGCCGGCGGCGAAGCGCATGGAATAACCGTGGCGCACCATTTCCGGCACCGCGACCTTGGTGAAGACCGCGGCTGAGGCGATGGAAACGCCCGTTACCGCCGCAAATACCGCATTGGCGCCAACGGTCGCGATGCCAAGCCCGCCTTTGACGCGTTTCAGTAGATTCTGGGCGACATCAAACGTGTCTTTCCCGACATCGGAAATACTGACCAGCAGCCCCATCAGCACAAAAAGCGGGATGGTCGCAAAAAGGTAATCCTGAATGCCGGAATAGGTCGCCAAGGCTGTGAAGCGAAAGGCAAGGTCAGGATTTTCACGGATCAGCCAAACGCCAATGGCACCGGTAGATATCAGCGTAATGCCAATGGGCAGCCCGATGATGATGAGCGTCACCATCACGCCGATCAGCGCAAAGCCGAGGGAGGTATCATCCATGGCGGGTCAGCATCCCGCGCAGTTCCGCGACAAACACCGCCAGATAGGCGATGCCCCCCGCCAAGCCCCCCAGCACGATCAGGCCACGAAAGGGCCAGGTCGGCACGGTGAAAAGCCCCTGGACGCCGAAGAATTCGCGCAACTTGATGGAATTCCACATGCCAGGCCAGGCGGCTTGTGCGATGAAGAACATCACCAGCGCGCCGATCAGGAAAAACAGCGCTTCAACCCCGCGCCCAAAACGTGGCGCCCAAATCAGCACACGTTGGATCAGGAAATCCGCACGCGTCATGCGACGGTGATAGATGGTGGCGCCAATCTGCAGAAAGACAATCCCCACCACCGAATGCGCGGCAACTTCTGCAACACCGGTGATGGGGGCATTCAAGAAGGATCGGCCAATGACATCGGCACAGATCAACAGCATCAGCCCAAAGGTCCAAATGGTGCCAATGGCGGCAAGGCCATCAAGCAGCATCTGGATTGGGCCTGAGCTCTGCGATGGTGCGGCGCTATCAAGCGCCGCCATATCAATGTCATCAGCCAAGTTGATGTGCCTTTCTGATCAGGCAGAAACTTCACGATCCCAACTGCGCCCCGGCGTCTGGCCTGCAGCGCGAATGGCCGCGAAATAGGCATTCAGCACGTCCCGCGCCGCGGGGCCAGAGCTATCCACCCAGGTCCGCGCGATATTCGGCAGGCCGCGAATCCAGCGCTCACGCTCTGCCGCCGGCAGGGTGCTGATGATGGCCCCCTGGCGGGTCATTTCCGTCTCGGCTGCGGCGATGCGGGCCGATACATCGCGAATATGCGCCTGCGTGGTTGTCTTGCCCGCTTCCGCCATGGCGCGGCGCACGCCTTCCGGCCAACGGTCAAAGCGCTGCTTATTCGCGGCAATGCCGCCGACATACATCGCGCCCACATCGCATTTGGTGATGTAGCGCGCCACTTCATGCACGCGCGTCGGCAGGATGCCGACAAAGAAGGAAAGCGCGCCTTCGGAAACCCCGGTCTGGATATCGGTATAATATGTGGTGAGGGCACCATCCACCGGCGTGGCCCCCGTACCGGTCAGCCAATTGGCGCTGGTGCCAGGTGCGGAGATCTTGCGATTGCGCAAATCATCCAGGCTGCGCACCGGGAAGTTCGACCAGATGTGATAGGTATCGGTGATGTAGGAGCTGAGCGGCACCATATTGAGGCCGTTCCAATTGGCCCTGATCGCCGGCACATTTTCATTCATCGCTTCAAAGGTATTGGCGACCAAAGCATGATCGCCTGTCGCGAAGGGCGTGAAATAGGTCACGTTCTGCAGCGGCATGGTGCTGCCTTCCCAAAGCGTGCCGACATAGCCGATATCGGTGATGTTATCGCGCACAGCCTCCATCGTGTCCTGGAAGCGATAGAGCGTGCCGCCATAGGATTCGCGCCAATTGACGCGATGCGTATTGCCGCCATCGCGGAGCAGCTTGTCCACCTCCGGCTGGAAGACATTCTTCATCATCGCCACCCAGAAATTCGCAACCGGATGGCTGGAGGCGATGGTGATATTCAGCGCCGTTTGCGCGCGGCTATGGATGGAAAACAAGGGCAGCGCCGAAGCGCCCAGGATCAGGCTCCGTCGAAGGGTCGTCATTTCAATTCTCCCTGTTGTGGCGTTTTGTGAACGCTGTTGATGGTTTCTCAGGCGATGGTGCCAAGCGCGCGCAGGATACGCTCTGGCGTGAAGGGTTGTTCATGCACGCGGGCCTTAAGCGGCCTCAGCGCATCATTGATGGCATTCATGATGGCCGCCGGCGCGCCCGCCGTGCCGGCCTCACCAGCGCCCTTGGCGCCAAGCAGGGATTCGCGGGTTGGCGTTTCCACATGGCCGACATGGATTTCCGGCATTTCCGCCGACATGGGGACAAGATAATCCGCAAGCGTCGTGGTCAGCAGATTGCCTTCGGCATCATAGACGCAATGTTCGTAAAGCGCGCCGCCTATGCCCTGAACAATGCCGCCGCGCACCTGTTCATCCACCAAAAGCGGGTTCACAACGCGGCCACAATCTTCAACGCACCAATGTTCCAGAAGCTTCACCATGCCGGTTGCGGGGTCTACCTCAACCCAGCTTGCCTGAATGCCATTCGTGAAGGCGAAGGGGTATTCCTTGGTGATGAAATGGCGCGTTTGCACCAATTCGCGCTGCAAATCCTTGGGCAGCGTATCGCCGCGAAAATAGACGATGCGCCCCAGTTCAAACAACGTCATCCGCGGCTTGCCACTGGCCTTATCCGTGATTTCGCCCATGGCAATATCAAGTGTTTCTGGTGCCGCTTGCAGCATGGCGCCGGCCACTTCCAAAATCTGATGTTTCAACGCAATTGCGGATTGCAGCGCGGCTTCCCCGCCAATGCCCGCACCGCGACACGCCCAGGTACCGCCGCCATAAGGCGTGGTCTGCGTATCGCCGGTAATGATCTTCACGCGATTGACGGGCACACCAACACCATGTGCCACGATCTGCGCCAGGATCGCCTCGGTCCCCTGGCCCTGTTCGGTGACGCCAGAGGAAGCCACAATGGACCCATCAGGATCCATGCGCACCGTGCAACCATCCTGCGCGGAAATGCGCGCGCCACCGATGCCATACATGAAGGGCGATGGGTTAGTGAGTTCGATGAAGGACGCGAAGCCAATACCGCGATAGATGCCGCGCTGGCGTGCTTCTGCCTGATCGGCGCGAATACGCTCCAATGGCACCATATCCAGCAACTTGTTCAGCGATGCGTGATGCGACAGCGCCTCAAAGCGCATGCCTGGCGGTGAGGTATAGGGATAGGCGTCATCACGAATAAGATTGCGACGACGAATCTCCACCGGATCCATATCCAGCGCCTCTGCGGCCAAGTCCATCAGCCCTTCGGTCACCGCGGTTGCAATCGGGTGGCCGACGGCACGGTATTGGCAAGTGGGCGTTTTGTTCTGTAGCACAACCGTAGTGGTGCAGCGGTAATTCTTGAAATCATAGGGGCCGCCGCAAAGATTGACGACCTGATTCCCCTCGATCGCGCTGGTGCGCGGATAGACGGAATAGGGGCCGATCCCGGTCAGATCATCAATTTCAAAGGCCAGCACGCGGCCTTCCGCATCCACCGCCAAGCGGCCCTTGATACGATGATCGCGGGCATGGATGTCGCTCACGAAGGATTCAAAACGGTCTGCCACGAATTTCACTGGGCGACCCATGATACGTGCCATGGCGGCGACAGCGACCTCATCCGGATAGACATGCACCTTGATGCCGAAGCTGCCGCCGACATCCTTGCAGATCACGCGGACATCGCCTTCCTTCATGCGAAGCTGCTTGGCGAAGACACCCTGCATCATATGCGGCGCCTGGGTGGAATGGTACACGGTCAGAGTTTCTTCCGCCGGGTTGTAATCCGCGATGATGGAACGCGCCTCAAGCGTCACACCGGTATGCCGGCCCGTAACAAAGCGCGCTTCGACAATCTTATGCGCCGCTGCAAAAGCCGCAGCGACATCGCCGCTTTCCGCCGTACGGGTGAAGACAAGATTATCGCCCAATTCCGGATGGATCACGACCGCGCCGGGGGCGAGTGCCGTTTCCATATCGGTCTGCGCGGGCAAGGCTTCGAATTCAACCTCCAGCGCGGCCACGCCGTCTTCGGCAGCCGCGCGGGTTTCTGCAATCACGGCCACAATCGGCTCCCCCTGCCAGGTGGCGCGGTGGAGCGGCAGCGGATATTGCGGCGCGGATTTCATGCCCTTCAAATGGTCAAGCGTCGCCACCCAGGGATCGCAGATTTTCGCCAGATCATGGCCCGTGAAAACGCGCACCACACCCGGCACCGCCTTGGCGCGTGCCGTATCAATGGCGCTGATCTTCGCATGCGCGTGGGGGCTACGCAGGAAGGCCGCATGCAGCATGCGCGGCAGGGTCACATCATCCGTATAGGTCGCGCGGCCCTGCACCAGCTTCGGCACATTAGGGCGCGGCACGGATCGCCCGATATAGGAATTCGGCAAATCCTCGCGCGACAGGCCGATGGAAGCGGGCGTGATCTCGTTCATGGCGCCGCGCTCCTGGAACGCAAGGTGTCTTCAACCGCATCCACTATGGCTTGATAGCCCGTGCAGCGGCAGTAATTGCCTGACAGATATTCGCGGATTTCGCCGCGTGTCGGGCTGCCGCCTTCGGCCAGCAATTCCGCCGCTGTCATCACCATGCCTGGCGTGCAAAAGCCGCATTGCGCTGCGTTGCGCGCAACAAAAGCCGCTTGCAAATCCGCAACTTCGCCACTTTCGGAGATTCCTTCAATCGTCACCACCTCAGCACCGTCGAGGGAGGCCGCAAGGATCAGACAGCCGCGCATGATCTTGCCATTCACGCGCAAGGTGCAGGCGCCGCAAACACCATGCTCGCAACCGGCATGTGAACCCGTCAGGCCCAGATCAAGCCGCAGGAAATCAATCAAATGGCGGCGCGGTTCCACATGCCGTGTCACCTTCTCGCCATTCACGGTCAGTGTAATCGGGATCATGCGGCTTGCACCTTCGGGTTCAGAAAACCAAGCAAAACGCGCTCAGTCAGCACGCGCGCCAGATGGCGCTTCATCTCCGGCGGGCCATGCAAATCGCGGGGCGGGTCCAGATCATCGGCCAGGGCGGCCTGCGCGGCGCTGATGCTCGCCCGGTCCAGGCTGCGGCCTTCCAGCGCCCGGGACGCGGCTGCGGCCAGCACGGGGATATTGCCGACACCGAAATACACCAAACGCGGCGCCACCACGCGCCCGGCATCCAATGCCAAGGTGGCAACCAGCCCCGCCATGGCATAATCGCCGGAACGACGCGTGATTTCCTCAATGGCGCCAAGGCGCTGCGTCAAGGGTATTTCAACCGCGGCGATGATTTCCTGCGGTTCAAGTGCGGTTTGCAGCAGATCAGTGAAGAAGGCCGCTGCCGGGATGCGGCGTTCGCCCTTGGCTGATGCCGTGATGATCGTCGCCCCCAGCGCCACCATGCAGGCCGGCAATTCTGCTGCGGGATCGGCATAGGCAAGGCTGCCGCCCAAGGTGCCGCGATTGCGAATGGCCGGATGGGCAATCAACGGCGCCGCGGCCGTCAGCAAGGGCGCATGCGCCTTCACCAGCGGATCAACACAAAGATCGGCATGAAGCGTCAGCGCACCAAGCCGCAGCACCTGGCCATTGGTGGAAATGCCGCGCAATTCGTTGATGCCAGTGATGTCAATCAGCGTGCCGGGTTCGGAAAGCCGGAAGGCGAGGGTCGCCAAAAGGGTCTGCCCGCCCGCGATGATCTTGCCCCCATCTCCAAGCGCCGCAAGGGCTGACCAAAGCTCGGCAAGGCTCTTGGCGCGCGCATAGCCCATGGACGGCCATTTCATGCGGTGTCTCCCCGAATTGAACTGCGGGCTTTGATCATTAGCAGAGGCCGCTTGTCAAGCGAGCCTCTTGCCGGATAAGGCTTTGAAAAATTCAGTGTTTTCAATTGATCTTTCGCTATCATCCGATCCCGGCGCTGCCCTTCATCCGGGCGATCAGGCAGGGATGCACATCACCTGCGCAGGATGCCACCCATCATCACCAGCACCATGACCACCCCACAAAGCCCCGCCATGGCCCAGAAAATGCCCGCCCCCAAAGCGGCATAGCCAGGCCCGCAGGCCAAGGTCAGCAGCGTCGTCATGGCGCCCACGGCGGCGCCAAGCAGGGTTTGCGCCGTGCCACCCAGGCTGCCCGGCACGCGTTCCTGCAATAGCTTGATGGCTGCCAGATGCATGGCGCCGAAAGTCAGCGCATGCAGCGCTTGCGCGACTATCAAGGGTGGCAGGCTTTCACTCACCGCCATGATCGGCCAGCGCAGCAGGCCCGCCCCGGACGCGAGCAGTATCAACCCGCGCACGCCAAGCCTTTCCACCAAGCCTCGCCCCCACAGGAACAGCGCTACCTCCGCCACCACGCCCCAGGCCCAAAGCAGGCCAATCACCCCGGCGCTGAAGCCCAATGCCTGCCAATGGATGGACCCGAAGGCGTAATAGGCCGCGTGGCTGCCTTGCATCAGCGCGGCAATCAGCATCAGCCGGCGCAGCCAAGGCAGCGCGAGTGCGGCACGAAAGCCGCTTGCGCCGCCTCGGCCAAAGCCCTCAGCGCGCGGCAGCAGAAAGGCCGCTGCCGCGCCAAGGCCAAGCATGGCGGCAATCAGCCAGGCGGCGCTGCCCGCGCCCAGCACGCCCACCAGCGCGCCGGCCAGCACGGCGGCCAGGATATAGCTTGCGGAACCAGCGGCACGGGCGCGGCCATAATCAAAGCCGGGGGGTTCTCGGGCAGCGCGCAAAGCCATCGCGTCAGCAAGCGCGGTGGTCGGCGCCAGCGCCGCTGCCAGCGCCAGATTCACCAGCAGCAGCGCCCAAAACCCGGCAGCCAGCCCGAATCCCGCTGCGAAAAGCGCCGCCGCGCCCGTGCAGCAAATCAGCACCAGGCGCGGATCACCCAACCAATCCGCTACCCTTCCGCCCGCTGGCCCCGCCAGCAATTTCAGCGCGCTACCGGCGGCCAAAACCGTGCCCAGATCAGCCGGCGTCAGCCCGCGTTCCAGCAGCAAGGGCGGCAGGAAAGGCATCATCACGCCAAAGGCCGCGAATTGCGCGGCATAGATCAGGGCGAAGCGGGTGGCGGGGTTCATGACAGGCCCGCCACCCTGCCCGCTGCCGCCACCATGGACAAGCGCGCCGCATCATGCCACGGAGCGGCGCGTTTTTCTTTCTTGGACATTGACCCCCGCATGTTCGAACCCAGGGTTCGCGCCATTCTTGGCCCGACCAATACCGGCAAGACCCACCTCGCGATTGAGCGGATGCTCGCCCATGCCTCGGGCAGTATCGGCTTTCCGCTCAGGCTGCTGGCGCGTGAAAATTATGATCGCATGGTGGCGATGAAGGGCGAACGCTACGTCGCCCTGATCACCGGCGAGGAAAAGATCGTCCCGCCCGAGGCGAAGTATTTCGCCTGCACGGTGGAAGCCATGCCGCTGGATCGCCCGGTGGAATTCCTCGCTGTGGATGAAATCCAGCTTTGCGCGGACCCGGATCGCGGGCATGTGTTTACCGATCGCCTGCTGAATGCGCGCGGCATGGTGGAAACCATGTTCCTGGGTGCGGAGACCATCGCGCCGCTTTTGCGCCGCCTGATTCCGCGCGCCGAAATCGAAACCCGCGCGCGCTTGTCTCAGTTGAGCTATGCCGGCCCCGCCAAGCTGTCGCGCCTGCCGGCGCGTTCCGCCATCGTCGCCTTCAGCGCGCAGGAAGTTTACGCCATTGCCGAAGCCGTGCGCCGCCGGCGCGGTGGTTGCGCGGTAGTGATGGGCCGGCTTTCGCCACGCACGCGCAATGCGCAGGTCGCCCTTTATCAAAACCGGGAAGTGGATTTCCTGGTGGCGACGGATGCGATTGGCATGGGCCTCAATATGGATGTGGACCATGTCGCACTTGCCGCGCTCAATAAGTTTGATGGTCATCAGCCGCGCGCGCTGACCGCGCAGGAAATCGCGCAAATCGCCGGCCGCGCCGGGCGCGGCATGCGCGATGGCACTTTCGGCACCACGGCGGAAGCGCCGACACTGGATGACGAAATCATCACCCAGATCGAAACCCATGCGTTTGAACCGCTGAAGACGCTCGCCTGGCGCAATTCGGATCTGGATTTTTCCTCGGTCGAGACACTGCTCGATAGTCTTGGTGCGTCGGCGCCTTTGCCTGGCCTTGCCAAGGGCCACGATGCGGTGGACCACATCACGCTTTCCATGCTGGTGCGGGAAGAAGAAATTCGCGGGCTGGCGGACACCGCATCGCGCGTGCGCTTGCTGTGGGAAGCCTGCCAGGTGCCGGATTTCCGCAAGCTGGCGGATGATAGCCACACGCGGCTTTGCGCGCGCATTTTCACCCATCTGGCGCGGGAAGGCCGCTTGCCGAGCGATTGGGTGGCGTCATCCCTCGCGCAACTCGGCATGGCGGAAGGTGATCTTGATACGCTGATGGCGCGGCTTTCGGCCATTCGCGTCTGGTCCTATGTCGCGGCGCGCGCCGATTGGCTGGATGATGCCGCTGGCTTGCAGGCCGATGCACGGCGCGTGGAAGACATGGTGTCGGACGCGCTTCATGAAAGCCTGACCGCGCGCTTTGTGGACCGCCGCGCGGCGCATCTGATCCGCGCGCTGGATGAAAGCGATGAGGAATTGCTCTCCGCCGTCACCCGCCGCGGCGAAGTGGTGGTGGAAGGCCATCCGGTCGGCCATGTGAAGGGTTTCCTGTTTGAACCCGATGCGGCGGCGGTGAAGGAAGAAGAACGCCGCGTGGTGCTGCGTGCGGCGCGCCGTGCCTTGGGTGCAGAAATTCCACGCCGCGTTTCCATGCTGGAAACCGCGAAGGATGAAGCGTTTGCGCTGACGCCGCAGCATGGCGTGACCTGGGCCTATTCCCATGCGCCGAATATGCCGGCGGGGCTTGGCGATATCGCCGAAGTGGCAAAGCTGAAGCCCGGCTCCGAACCCGGCAAGCCACTGATTGAAGTACTGCCCTCGGAATTCCTGGATGGCGCGCAGCGCGAACGTATTCGCGCGCGTTTGGCCACTTGGATCGAGGCTTTGGTGAAGCGCGATCTGGGTGCGATTTTCACCGCCGAAGAAAAGGCCAGCGAGGATAATACGCTGCGCGGTCCCGCCTTTCGCCTGCGCGAAGAATTGGGCCTGGCCATGGGGCGGACCGATAGTGAAATCCGCCCCGATCTCCGCCAGAAGCTGAAGGGCATTGGCATTCGCGCCGGGCGCTACGCGCTTTACGTGCCGGAAGCACTGAAGCCGCGCGCCATGGCGCTGCGTGCGCAGCTTTGGTCGCTGTTGCGCGGCATTGAAACGCCGAAGCTGCCCTC
>JADCEX010000222.1 GCA_020249825.1 Roseomonas sp. | reverse complement strand
TCGGGCTTACCATTACCATGCTACTCGCGGGCCGTGGTATTGCTGATGGCAGCATGAGCATTGGCGATCTGGTGATGGTGAATACCTATCTGATCCAGCTTTATCAGCCGCTGAACATCCTTGGTTTCGCCTATCGCGAAATCAAGCAGGGGCTCACGGATATGGAGCAGATGTTCGCGCTGCTTGATGTGCCGGCTGAAGTGCGCGATGCGCCGAATGCTGCGCCTCTTGCGCTCGGGCCTGGGGAAATCCGCTTTGAGGATGTGCGCTTTGGCTATCGGCCAGATCGGGAAATCCTGAAGGGTATTTCCTTCACCGTGCCGCCGGGGCGGATGCTCGCGATTGTGGGGCCGACCGGGGCGGGGAAATCAACGATTTCGCGTTTGCTGTTCCGTTTTTATGATGTGACCGGCGGGCGTGTGCTGGTGGATGGGCAGGATGTGCGCGGCCTGACGCAACATAGTCTGCGCGCCGCCATTGGCGTGGTGCCGCAGGATACTGTGCTGTTCAATGACACCATCCGCTACAACATCGCCTATGGCCGGCCAGGGGCCAGCGATGCGGAAATCGAAAACGCAGCCAGGCTTGCGCAGGTGCATGATTTCGTGACGCGCCTGCCAGATGGTTACGCGACTCGTGTGGGTGAACGTGGCCTGAAGCTCTCGGGTGGCGAAAAGCAGCGGGTGGCCATCGCCCGCACTATTCTGAAAGACCCGCGCCTGCTGATTTTGGACGAGGCAACCAGCGCGCTTGATACCCGCACCGAACAGGAGATTCAGGCGGCGCTCCGCGATGTGGCGCGCAACCGCACCACGCTGGTGATCGCGCATCGGCTTTCGACAGTGGTGGAAGCGGATGAGATCATTGTGCTGCAAGAAGGTGCGATTGCCGAACGCGGCACCCATGGCGCGCTGATCGCGGCCGGCGGGCTTTACGCCGATATGTGGCGCCGCCAATCGGAGGCCATGGCGGCTGCCGAGGCTGCGGCGCGCGCCCAAGCCGCGGCGGATTTGGAGATGCCCCGGCAGCGCCCCAATGCGGCCCCCCCTTCCCCTGGCACCTGAGCCTCCCTATGTGCCTGTTACATTCAGGAGTAGCCCATGCAGATGGACCCGGAAGGCATCGCGCCCGAGGATTTAAGCCATGCCGGTTCGGTCGTGGACAAGGCGATCGAGTATATGATGGAACAGCAAATCCAGCCGATATCCATCGCCTCTGCCCTGTTGGGAGGGGCGCTTGGGGTGCTGACCCGGACTTTGGATGACCGCGCCGTGGCCGGGGTGCTGCGCCAGGCGCTGGCTTCGGTTGAAAGCGGCGAATTTAGCGCCAAACCTGGCCCCTAGGCTTGACGCCGCCGCCGCTTCCCGCCAAAAGCGCCGCTCCATGTTGAACCCGCGCGCAGGCAAGGCTTGCGCGCCTTTATGTTTGGATTTCCGCTATGTCTCGCCGCTGCGTCATTACTGGCAAGGGTGTTCTGGCAGGTAACAATGTCAGCCACGCGAATAACAAGACCCGCCGTCGTTTCCTGCCGAATCTGCAGGAAAGCTCCTTCTGGTCGGAAATCCTGGCCGCGCCGGTGAAGCTGCGCCTTTCCACCAATGGCATCCGCACGGTGGAACATAATGGCGGGCTTGATGCCTTCCTGCTCGGCACGCCGGATCGCAAGCTGACGGAAGATTCCATTGTGCTGAAGCGTCGCCTGGAACGCGCCCAGGCAGCCAAGGCCGCCTGAAGCCTTTTCATATCGGGCTATTGCAACCCGCGGGGGGCCGCTTCCGCGGGTTTTTGTTTGCCTATCTGGCGCCCCGCTGCCGTTCAATCTCCCGCCAGCGGGCCACGTTGCGGTTATGTGCCTCAAGCGTCTCCGCAAAGGCATGCCCGCCCGACCCATCCGCGACAAAATAGAGGAAATTGCTGGTCGCCGGCCGTGTGGCGGCGCGGAGTGACTCGCGCCCCGGATTCGCAATCGGCCCCGGCGGCAGGCCACGATTGCGATAGGTATTGAAGGGGCTATCGCGGTCCAGATCAGCGCGCGTAATGGCGCGTTCCAAAGCTGCCCCGCCTGTTGCCGCATAAATTACGGTCGGGTCCGATTGCAGCGGCATATTGCGCCTGAGGCGGTTGATGAAGACCGAGGCGACCAAAGCGCGTTCCTCGGCCTTGCCGGTTTCGCGTTCAATGATGGAGGCCAGGATCAACGCCTCCCGCGCGCTGCGGAGCGGCAGATTGGGCGCGCGGTCGCGCCAGGCTTCGGCCAGCGCCGTATTCATCGCGGCCTGGGCGCGGCGGATCAGCCCAGCGCGGCTATCGCCCCATTCGAAGGCATAGGTCTCAGGCAGGATACTGCCCTCGGCGATCGGCTCTGCCTCGCCCATCAGCCCTTCGGTCTTGTCCAAAAGCGCCTGGATTTGCAGGGCGGATAGGCCTTCCGGGATGGTCACGCGGCGCTGCACGGGCCGCGCTTCGCGCAATATCTCCAGCACCTGCTTGAGTGACGCACCCGCAGGAAAGGCGAATTCCGCCGCGCGCAGCGGCCCCGCACCCTTGGTGAATTGGCTCGCGATCAGGAAATGCCGCGCATCGGCGATAATGTCGGCTTCCTTGAGCGCGCCTGCAATCGCCTCGGTCCCGCCGCGTGGAATGACCAATGCCTTGTCTGCGGCCAGCGGGCCGGGGGCTTCGTAGATACCCCGTGCCCATTGGGCGGCTGCGCCAAGCCCGATCAGCAGGGCTAAAATTAGGCCAAGCAGGATAAGAGCCGCCCGCCCGCGGCGTTTGCGCGGTGCGGGCTTCGTTTCACTCATTTGTGATTAGGGCGCACCACGGAAGATGATGCTGGCATTCGTGCCGCCAAAGCCGAAGGAATTGGACAGCGCGATATCAATCTTGCGCGGCTGGGGTTCCTTCGCCACGCGATCAATCGCGCTTTCACGCGATGGCTTTTCCAGATTGAGCGTGGCGGGGGCTACCTGGTCACGAATGGCGAGGATCGAGAATATCCCCTCAACCGCACCAGCCGCGCCGAGCAAATGGCCGACAGCCGATTTGGTGGAAGACATGGCAAGCCCGCGCGCGGCATCGCCCCAAAGCCGTTCCACCGCCTCCAGTTCAAGGTCATCCCCAAGCGGCGTGGAGGTGCCATGGGCATTCACATATTGGATCTGATCTGGCGTGACGCCTGCGCTGGCCAGCGCCGCCTTCATGGCACGGAAGGCACCATCATGGCCCTCGGCCGGGGCGGTGATGTGATAGGCATCACCACTCATGCCATAGCCAATCACCTCACCGTAAATCTTGGCCCCGCGTGCCTTGGCGTGTTCCAATTCTTCCAGCACGACAACGCCGGCACCTTCGCCCATGACAAAGCCATCACGCGCCTCATCCCAGGGGCGGGAGGCAGCGGTGGGCGTATCATTGAAGCTGGTGGAAAGCGCGCGCGCGGCACAGAAGCCGGCCATGCCAATTTCGCCTACGGCGGCTTCGGCGCCGCCGGCCACCATCACATCCGCATCGCCGAGAGAAATCAGCCGCGCCGCATCACCCAGCGCATGCACGCCGGTGGCACAGGCCGTCACCACGGAATGATTGGGCCCCTTGAAGCCATAACGGATCGAAACCTGGCCAGAAGCCAGATTGATCAGCGCCGAGGGGATAAAGAAGGGCGAAATGCGCTTGGCCTTGCCTTGTAGGATCAGTGAGGCCGCTTCGTGAATCGTCTCAAGCCCGCCAATGCCAGAGCCGATCATCACGCCCGTGCGGTAGCGCTGATCTTCATCCTGCGGCATCCAGCCGGAATCGATGACTGCCTCATCCGCCGCGACCATCGCGAATTGGATGAAGCGATCCATCTTTTTCTGATCCTTGATGGGGATCCATTCATTGATGTCGAGCCCGCCATCAGCCTTCGCACCAAGCGGGATTTCCCCCGCAATGCGCGCCGGCAGGCCAGAGGCATCAAAGGATTTGATGGCGCCGATGCCGGAATGGCCGGCAAGCATGCGCTTCCACACATGCTCAACGCCAACACCCAGCGGGCAGGCAATGCCCATGCCCGTCACGACAACACGCCGTGGCGAGAAACCCTTTTGGAACACGCGCGTTTCCCCGTTGGACCAGCGAAAGGGCGCTCAGGCGCCCTTGTGCTTTTCGATATAGTCGATCGCGTCCTTCACGGTCGTGATCTTTTCCGCGGCGTCATCCGGGATTTCCACGCCGAAGGCTTCTTCGAACGCCATCACCAGTTCAACGGTGTCAAGGCTATCCGCGCCCAGGTCATCAATGAAGGATGCCTCAGTGGTCACCTTCGCTTCTTCGACGCCAAGGTGTTCGACCACGATCTTCTTGACCTTCTCGGCGGTATCGCTCATCGCGTAACTCTCCATCTGGCGGGGCTTGGCCCGCGCTCCCCAAAACAATGCGGCTGGCTGCCCGATGGCCTGAGACTCGCGCCCCATCCCGCCCGGCGGCGTCGCCTTAACATAGGCTTGAGCGGTGGCCTAGGCTGACGAGGGTGGTTTGGTCAAGATTCCTGCAAGAAAGCGTTGCCCGCCTAGCTCGCGGCGTAAAGATACATCGGCAGCGGCTGCGTCTCATCCGTGACCGATTTCACCCCGGGCACCCCCTCGGCCAACACCCTAAGCCCGCGCTTGATGGCATCCGAGCGGGAAAAGCCGTGGAAGGTTACGGCGCCATCCTTCACATCCACCATGATGTAATAGGTATCGGCCCAGGGTTCCTTGCGCATGGCGGCGATCACCGCCGCGCGAATACGCTCATCCGGGATGCCATCGGCCTTTTCGGGCGGCAGCAGCAGGGCATGGAGCAGATCGGCCCGGCTGATCAGGCCGCGCAGCCGCCCTTCCGAGACCACCAAAACGCGGCGAATGCCATGCTTTTCCATGAGTTGCGCCACATGGGCGGCGGTCGCGTCAGGTTCCACCGTGACCAGTTTTTCGGTCATGATATCGCGCGCCTTGGCGCCATGGGTGCGGGCGTAATGCTCGGCACCGCGCGCCGGGTCGCCAAACAGGCCGCTGAACCAGGAAGCGGGCTTGTCTTCTTCCCCGGCCAGGCGGCGGATCAGATCGGCTTCCGTGACCATGCCAAGCAAGGCGCCGTCAGCGCCAAGCACCGGTACGGCGGAAATGCCGCGTTCGGCCAGCAATCGCGCCATGGCGATCACGGGGGTTTCGGGGGGGACCGTGACGATATCGGTCGTCATCAGATCACGGGCGGTGAGATTGGACATGGGCTGAACCTCCTGCTTGTGAGGCTTTTCTAGCCGAATTGGCGCGGGCGATTCTTGACGCAGGTCAATGGCAAGGGTTCTCGCAACCGCTCGGCGAATATGCGAAGCTGGTCTCATGAAAGCTGCGGCATTGTCATGGGCCCTGATGCTGGGCGGTTGCGGCGTCTTGGGGGGCGCGGGGCTGATCGGCGGCGCCCCGCCAGCGGGCCAAATGGTCCCGCCCGAGCAATTGGCCCCCCTGGCCGCGCCGCCGCCGGGCCGCGCGCTTTGGGCAGAGCTTGGCCAGGATGCCGGGCCCGCCCACCCGGTGCGCGCAGAAGGGCCACGCCGCTTCTGGCGCATGGATCAAGGATTTGTTTTTGTGACTGAAGGCGCGCGGGTGGTGGCGACTGCCGGGCTGCCGACCATGCTGCTGGCCAGCGCCCCGATTGGTGAGGACCCGCTCCGCCGCGCTGCGCCGCTTGGTCCCGCGCCGCTGCGGCTTTCGCATAGTCTTGATCTGGCAGGCGCGGATGGCCGGCCGGAGCAGATGCGCTTCGGCCAGGTGGTGCAATGCCGGATAGAGCCTGAGGAACCCGCCATTGGCGGCGTGATCGAACGCGTTGAGATTTGCGAGGGCGCGGCCGATTTCACCAATCGCTTCTGGTTTCGCGCCGCTGATCGCGTGCTGATCCGCTCAGAACAATGGATCGGGCGCGATGTGCCGCCGCTCAGGCTGGAAGTGGCGGTGGAGGGCAGTTAACTCGTCGCCGGAGGTGGCTCTGGCGCCGCGCTTGCGGTTTGTGCCGGGTGCTTTTCTTCCAGCACCAGCTTCTGATGCGGGTAGGGAATCTCAATTCCAAGCTCATCGAAACGCCGCTTGATGCGCCGGTTCATCTCACGCGCCACAGCCCAGCGCTGGGATGGTTCGGTCTTCAGCCGCACGCGCATGATCACGCCGGAATCGCCCAACCTGTCCACGCCCATCACATCCAGATCATCGCGTATCACTGGCCGCCAACGCGGGTCTTCACGCATTTCACTCGCGATCTGGCGCAGCGTGTCGGAGACCTTGTCGGTATCCTCGCGGTAATCCACATTCACATCAATCACCGCAAAGGCGAAGTCGCGTGTCTGGTTTGTCACGCTGGTGACGGCGCTGAAGGGGATGATGTGCAGGCTGCCATCCACGGCGCGGAGCTTGATGGACCGGATGGAAAGATGTTCCACCACGCCATTCAGCCCGCCCAATTGTACAACATCGCCCACAGCGACCGCATCTTCAAACAACAGGAAAATCCCGGTGATGACATCCTGCACCAGCCGCTGGGAGCCAAAACCAACCGCAATGCCGACCACCCCGGCACCGGCAATGAGTGGCGCGACATTCACGCCGATTTCCGTCAGCACCGACAGCACGACGAAAATCAGGATCACTGCCAGCAGCGCAGTGCGGAGCATGGGCAATAACGTGCGCACCCGCGCACTTTGCGCTGCCTTGGCATCGCGCGAGAGCCGTTCCAGATGCCGTTGGATCGCGGCATTGATACCTTCCCAGATCACCAAGGCGAGCGTGATGGTGAGCGCGATGGAAACCAGGGACGACACCAACCGATTGCCAAGCTTGCCATGGCCGAACCAGGCAAAGGCCTCCAACCCCCAGCTTTCCAGCAGGAACAGCAGGGCGATGCCGCCAATCGCCATGCTCGCGCTGCCCTTCAATACGGGCAGGTAGCGATTGGCCCGTGCCTCCAACCCTGGGTAGCGCGCGGATAATTCGGGCGTGATGCGAAAGGCGCGGGTGATGACCCGGCGTAACGCCAAATCGGCCAGTTTCGAAAGCGTGAGAATAAGCAAGGTACTGATTGAAACGCGCATCAGGCGCCAGAAGCCATGATGGATTTCCAGCGCCCAGACACCCCAGGCAGCGATCAGCCAGGCGATGGCGACCAAATGCCAGATATCGGCGGCGCGGTCGCGCAGCATGCGGAAAAAGCGCCGGGCGCGGTCCGGTTCATCCCTTTCCGCCAATTCCGGCGCGCGCAATACATCCGAAACCGCCTGCCGGTTCTGCAGAATGATAATCACCAGGAATAGCGTGACCAAAAGCAGCGCGATGCGCAAAATCGAATCATAGGCCGACCAGGGCAGCCCGAATTGCAACCCGGCTTCGGCCACCGCATAGCTTGTGATCAAAACAATCACGATGCGCCGCAGCCAAATGGTTGCATAGGCGGCGGTTTCATCCGTCACCGGCAGCAGGCGCAAATGTGTCGAAGCCGGCGAGAATAGCATCCGCGCCGCCGCCATCACCGCGCGGGACGCCATATAGGCGTTATTCGCGGTCAACATCACTAGCTGCGTGGTGGGCAGCGGGTAAACCGCCGTAATCAGGCCGTAGGATATCAGCGCAAAGGCGGCAATCGGCACCAGATCAAGCCCAAGCCTTGCTAGCACCAATGGCACGCGCTGCAACCTTGCCCAGCCGGTGAGCTCGACCGGGGCAAGGGCATCCAGCCGGTCACGAAATCGGCCAAGAAAACGCGCTGCCGCCCATTCGGCCAGCAAGCCGAGCCCAAGGACCAGAATGACCTTCCACGAAGCATCCAACACGCGCTTTTGCGTCACCGGGTCCCGCACAATGCTGGTGAGCCAGCCAAGCACCGCCGGCAGATCGGCAATGGCGCGCACGGTGGCCACCAACTGATCCGATGCCCCGGCCAGGCGCTGCGATGCCCCCTGCAGCAATTGGGCACCAAGCGTATTGGGCGCGAGCAAAGCTGGTTCCGTGCTGGCGGGCGCGCCGGGGGCCGCGCCTTCCGCTTCGCCGGCGCCGGCGCGCAGCGCGCGGATCAATTCGGCGCGGCGCGCATCATCCTGCAAAATCTTGAGCAGTGCTTCCAATTCCGGCGATGCCGCGCTGCTGGCGGTGGCGGCCACCACTGGGGGCGGTTCTGCCACCGGATTGCCCGGTTCTGCCTGCGCCCATGCCTGGCCCGCCAGCAGCACGAAGCCCAGCAACAGCATGAATCGCCGCATTCCTTGGATAATGCTCATGCGGGGCTTCCGAGCCTATTGCCGGGCGCGGGTCAAGTCTTTCCGGTGCGCCGATTGCCGGGAAGGGGCAGCGCCGTTACACCGCGCACATGCTCACTGCGCCTTCTGTCTGGACCGTCATGATCGCCCTTTTGGGGACGCATTTGGCGGGGATGGGCGTTTTCCTGACCGTACCGGTACTCGCCCCCGCCATCGCGGCAGAGCTTGGCATCGCGGCATCGCTGGCTGGGGTGCATACCGCGCTGGTCTATCTGGGGGCCATGGTGTCGGGGCCGCTGGCGGGGGCCTTCATTCATCGCTTTGGCGGCATCAGGGTCTTGCAGGTGGGGATGCTGATTTCGGCCTTTGGCATCGCGCTTGCCATGCTCGGGCATCCGGCGGCGCTTTTTGCCTCGGCCGTCATTGCCGGGCTGGGCCATGGGCCGATGACCCCGGCGGGTAGCCATTTGCTGGCGGCCCGCACCCCGGCGCGGCGGCGGGGCTTGATCTTCAGCCTGAAGCAATGCGGCGTGCCGGCCGGCGCCATGCTGATTGCCGCTGCCGTGCCGCCCATTGCGGTGGCCGCCGGCTGGCGCCAGGGGGTGTTTGCGGTGGTGGTTTTCCTGGCGATTTCAGCGCTTTGCCTGCAACCTTTGCGCGCTGCTCTGGATGCCGAACGCGACCCCAAGGCAGCGATCCGGGGCCTGGGGCAAGTGTGGGCGGCGGCGGCTTCCAGCCTTGGCTTGCTCCGGCAATTCCCCGTCTTGCGGCGCATGACGATCATGTCCGCGCTTTTTGGCGTTTCCCAATTCTGCTTTTCGACCTTTTTCGTGGTGTTTCAGGTGGCAAGCCTGGGGGCATCACTGACGGAAGCGGGCATGAGGCTGGCCTTCGCCCAGGCGGCGGGGGTAGCGGGGCGCGTGCTTTGGGGCGTGGTCGCGGATCGCACCGGCGCCGCACCGGTCTTTACCGGGCTTGGGATTGGTGCGGCGGTGGCCGGTTTGGCGCTTTTGCTGGCCGGGCCGGGCTGGCCCGGGCTGGTCATTGTACTCGCCGGGATGCTGATGGGGGCGACTGCGATCGGCTGGAATGGCGTGTTTCTTGCCGAGATGGCGCGGCTGGCGCCGGCAGGGCAGGTGGGCGGGACCACAGCCGCGGCGGGCTTTGTCTTTGGCCTTTCCATGCTGGTCGCACCCCCCTTCTTTTCCCTGCTGGTGGACCTGACCGGCGGGTATGAGGCCGGCTTTGCCCTTTGTGTCATCACCGCCCTGATGGGCGCTTGGCTTGCCTGGTCGGTGCGGGGCGGGGCTGTCTCTGGCGGTTGAAAAAGTGTAGGTGACCATCATGACGACAATCCTCACCATTCTGGTTGCGCTTGCCATGCTGGCCACCGTCGGCGTGCTTTTCGCCGGGATTCTAGGCATGGCGGGCGGCAAGGCGAACCCCAAAACCGCCAATTGGCTCATGCGCTGGCGGATCATTTTTCAGTTCATCGCGGTTGCGCTTTTCGCCATTCTACTTTTGCTTCTTAAAAGCTGACTCCGCCTTGCCCCGTCCAGCGTCGGGCTTTAATAAGCGACGGGTCGGATGAGAGGGCGGAAGAACCCCCGCATTCGGCATCCCGGCGCCTATCGGCCCCCCATTTCCTGAAGGCTATGGTTGCATCATGAAGCTTCTGGTTCCCGTCAAGCGGGTGGTGGATTACAACGTCAAGGTCCGCGTGAAGGCGGATGGCACGGGCGTTGAAACAGCCAATGTCAAAATGTCCATGAACCCCTTTGACGAAATCGCGGTGGAAGAAGCCGTGCGGCTCAAGGAAAAGGGTGTCGCCACCGAAATCATCGCGGTTTCCGCTGGCCCCGCCGTGGCGCAGGAACAGATTCGCACGGCGCTGGCCATGGGCGCTGACCGCGGCATCCTGGTGGAACATGATGGCGTGCTGGAACCGCTTGCGGTTGCCAAGATTTTGAAGGCGATCATCGCCAAGGAAGCGCCGGACCTCGTGATCCTGGGCAAGCAGGCGATTGATGATGACATGAACGCCACCGGCCAGATGCTGGCCGCGCTGATGGGCTGGCCGCAGGGCACTTTCGCGTCCAAGGTGGAAATCGCCGATGGCGCGCTGAACATCACGCGCGAAGTGGATGGCGGCTTGGAAAAGCTGGCGCTGAAACTGCCGGCCATCATCACCACCGATCTGCGCTTGAATGAACCGCGCTATGCGTCGCTGCCGAACATCATGAAGGCGCGCAAGAAGCCGATTGAAACCGTGAAGCCCGCCGATCTGGGGGTTGACCCCGCGCCGCGGCTCACTGTGCTGAAGGTGGAAGAACCGCCCAAGCGCCAGGCCGGCAAGAAGGTGGGTTCCGTGCAGGAACTTGTTGAAAAACTGCGCAATGAAGCGAAGGTGATTTGACCATGGCGGTGCTTGTTCTTGCCGATCATCAGGACGGCGCGCTTTCTCAGCCAACCCGCAGCACGGTGGCCGCTGCCGCCAAGCTTGGCGATGTGCATGTGCTGATCGCGGGCGGCGCCACCGGCCCCGCCGCTGCCGCCGCCGCGAAGCTTCCTTCGGTTGCGAAAGTGCTGACCGCCGAGGCTGACATCTACGCAAACGGCTTGGCTGAACCCATGGCCGCTTTGCTGGTGGCTTTGGCGCCGGGCTATTCGCATATTCTGGCCCCGGCTTCCGCCGGCGGCAAGAATGTGATGCCGCGCGCTGCCGCGCTTTTGGATGTGCAGATTTTGTCTGACATTTCCGGCGTGGTGGATGCCGATACCTTTGTGCGCCCGATCTATGCCGGCAATGCCATGGCCACGGTGAAATCTGCCGATGCGACGAAGGTGATTACGGTGCGCGCCGCGTCTTTTGACCCGGTGCCTGCCGAGGGCGGCGCTGCGCCGGTGGAAGCTGTGGCGGCGGCGGCTGATCCTGGGCTTTCGCGCTTTTTGGGTGCGGAGATTGTCAAAAGCGAACGCCCGGAACTCACCGCCGCGCGGATTGTGGTCTCTGGCGGGCGCGCCATGGGCTCGGCGGAGAATTTCGTCATTGTCGAAAAAGTCGCCGATAAGCTGGGGGCGGCCATTGGTGCCTCCCGCGCCGCGGTGGATGCGGGCTATGCGCCGAATGATCATCAGGTCGGCCAGACCGGCAAGATTGTGGCGCCGGAGCTCTATATCGCCGTTGGCATTTCGGGTGCCATCCAGCATCTGGCCGGCATGAAGGACAGCAAGGTGATCGTCGCCATCAACAAGGATGAAGAAGCGCCGATCTTCCAGGTGGCCGATTACGGGCTGGTGGCCGATTTGTTCAAGGCCATGCCGGAATTGGAAGCCGAACTCGACAAGAAGTGATTTGCCTGATCGGGGGCGCGGTCTGCATCAGCGCCCCCGTTTTGTATCGTAACAGGAGCATCCATCATGGCGGCAATCAATAAACTCGGCGTGATTGGCGCGGGGCTTATGGGCAATGGCATTGCCCATGTGGCCGCGCTTTCGGGCATTCCCGTGGTGCTGATGGATGTGCAGCAACAGGCACTTGATCGCGCACTGGCGACCATGGCGAAGAACATGGAACGCCAAGTCAGCAAGGGCAGCATCAGCGGCGCGGATCGTGATGCCGCCTTGGCGCGCATCGCCACCGCGACGGATAACAGCGCCTTCGCCGATTGCGACATGGTGATTGAAGCGGCGACGGAAAACGAAGAAATCAAAAAGAAGATCTTCGCTGCCCTTTGCCCGGTGCTGAAGCCGGATGCTTTTTTGGCGTCCAATACATCATCCATTCCCATCACGCGCCTGGCGGCCGCGACAGATCGGCCCGGGCGCTTCATTGGCATGCATTTCTTTAACCCCGTGCCGATGATGAAGCTGGTTGAGATCATTCGCGGGCTGGCGACGGAAGACGCGACCTATCAGGCGGTGGAAGCGCTTGCGAAGCGCATGGGCAAGGCGCCGGTCATGGCGCAGGATTGGCCTGGTTTTGTCGTCAACCGCATCCTCTGCCCCATGATCAATGAGGCGATTCAGGCACTCATGGAAGGTGTGGGCGATGTGGCGGCGATTGATGCCGGCATGAAGCTTGGCGCCAATCATCCGATGGGGCCATTGGAGCTCGCGGATTTTGTCGGGCTGGATACCCTCTATTCGGTGATGAAGGTGCTGCATGAAGGCTTGGGCGATTCCAAGTACCGGCCTTCGCCCTTGCTCGCGAAATATGTTGAAGCCGGCTGGTATGGCCGGAAATCCGGGCGCGGCTTTTACGATTACAGCACGACGCCGCCGACGCCTACACGCTGAGGCGACGGTGCCATGGCGGGGGTGAAGCGGTTTGAAGGCTGGCGCCTGACGCTGCGAGAACTCTATTTTGGCCGCTCCACCGCCGCGCGCCGCTTTCGCTATGGCATTATTTTCTTTGACCTGCTGACGCTGGCTTTCGTTATCGGCACCTCCTTCGTGCCGCGCGAGCCTTGGGTCGGGTATGTGGATATCGCGATTGGGCTGGTTCTGGCGCTGGAATATGCCGCGCATCTGGCGGCGCATCGCAACCCGGCGCGGCAGGCGCGCAGCTTTGCCGGCCTGATTGATCTGCTGGCGATCCTGTCCTTCCTGGCACCGTTGACCGGGGAAGGCTTTGGCTTCCTGCGCGTGCTGCGCACCCTTCGGCTATTGCATACCTATCGTACGCTGATGGAACTGCGACAGGATATGCCCTTCTTCCGCCGGCATGAGGAAGCGCTGATCGCCGGCGTGCATTTGGTGGTGTTTATCTTTGTGATGACCGCGATTGTTTACGAAAGCCAACGCGGCATCAATACGAAAATCGCCGATTACGCCGATGCGCTTTATTTCACTGTGACCGCGCTGACCACAACGGGCTTTGGCGACATCACGCTGGAAGGCAAATTCGGCAAGCTGCTTTCCGTTTTTATCATGATCTGCGGCGTGACGCTGTTTCTGCGCCTGGCGCAGGCGCTATTCCGCCCGCGCAAGGTACGCTTTCCCTGCCCAAGCTGCGGGCTGCAACGCCACGACCTTGATGCGGTGCATTGCAAGGCCTGCGGCACCAGGCTGGCCATCCCCGACGAAGGCAGAGATTAAACCGGCGTGCGCCATTCCGCATGGGCATTGGTGGTGCCGCGCACGACGCTTTCATAGGCTTCCTGCAAGCGCATGGTGATCGCGCCGGGCTTGCCATCGGCCACCGGAAGCTTGTCCACGCTGGTGATCGGCAGCAATTCCTGGCCTGTGCCGCAGAAGAACAGCTCATCGGCGATATAGAGTTCCGTGCGGTCAATGGTGCCTTGTTCCACGCTCAGCCCATGTTCGGCGGCGAGATGGATCACGGTATCGCGCGTGACGCTTTCCAAAATGTCATTTTCACGTGACGGCGTGATCAGCTTGCCATCTCGCACCATGAACAGGCAGGCGCCGGTGCCTTCGCTGATCTTGCCGGCACGGGTCATCAGCAGCGCATTGTCATAGCCATCCGCCTTGGCCTGCAACATGGCGATGCGCCCGGCATGGTAATTCGCTGTCGCCTTGATGCGCGGCGGCATGGTGGTATCTGTGATGCGCGTCCAGGATGAAACATGCACGGAAAGCCCGCTGCTGCGCTTGGCATTGCGTTCGCGCGGCATGGCCCCGCAGGCCCAGCCGACGCTACCTGTTGTCGCCATGGACCCCAGGCTTTCGATATGCACCTGGATGCGGATATAGGCATCATCATCAGGTTCATTGGCGCGCACCGCGTCCAGCACCGCCTGGCGCATTTCATCGCGCGATGGAGGATTGTCGAAGCGCATGAATTTCATGCCCTGATCCAGCCGCACCAGATGTTCTTCCAGCCTAAACACGGCAAGCTTGCCGGTGCTGTAATTCATATAGGCGCGAATGCCCTCAAACACCGTCCCGCCATAGGCATGCCCCACCGAAAAGGGATGCACGCGCGCTTCGTCAAAAGCGATCTTCTTGCCGTTTTGGATGATGTATTTTGCTGTCCAGGCCATGGGTTTCCTCATTTATCCTTGGAAGTTTTCGCGAGCACTTCGTCAAAACCGCCCTGGCCGGTCATGGCGGCCCAGGCGCGGTAGCGTTCCGATGCCGCAACGCGGCCCTTGGCGATCAATTCCCGCCAGACCCCGCAGGCATCCACAAAGCGCGGAATGGAACCGGGGAACATCGCGAGCGTAATGGCTTCCGCAATCTCATCTTCCGGCACGGCGGCGGCATAGGCGGCTTCAATCTGCCATTCCAAAACGCGCCAACGCGCGCGGCAGACCTGCACGGCGCATTGCGCCAGATGCACCAGGCGGCGCGGTGCGGCGGGGGCGATTTGCGCCACAGCATCCAGATAGGCAGCGCGGGGATCAAAGGGTGCCAATTGCGCGCCCCAGCGATGCGCGGCGAAATCAAACGCCTCGGCACCTATCGCGAGCGCGGCGGCTGCGAAAGCCGCACCTATCAGCGCATCATCCCCGCCAGCGGCGCGGAATTTGGCGATATGGTGTGTGGCCAAAGCCTCATCAGTCGCGGCCAGCACCGCCAGCCAGACGAATTCACGGTCATGATGCGAAAGCACGCGATCATCCAAGGCCATGGCGGTATAGGCGGCATCATAGCCCTCCAGCAGGCGGGGGAAGGCGAGTGCCAGCAGCCCGTGATGGGGCAGCAGATAGCCGCGCTTGGCCTTGACCGCGGCGAGCCGCGCTTCCAGCGCCGCGGTGGTCTCGGCGGGCGCGTTTTCCTCTTGGTGTTTCATCCTGGGGTCAGGCTATACGGCTTCCGAGACCTTGTAATCCCCCGTCCGGGGCAGGAATATTCCGCCATGTCCAAGACAGAGCTGCAAAACACCCCCATCCTGCTGCGGGAAGATCGCCCGGGCGGGGTCTGCGTAATCACGCTCAACCGGCCTGCCCAACGCAATAGCCTTTCGCGTGCGCTATTGCAGGCGCTGGAGGAGATGCTGGCGGAGATCGCCGCCGATAGCACCTGCCGCGTGGTGGTGCTGGCCGGCGCTGGCACTGTGTTCTGCGCCGGGCATGATTTGCGCGAAATCACCGCGCATCGCGCCGATGCCGATGGTGGCCGAGGCTTTTACGCCGATGCGATGCAAGCCTGCGCGCGGGTGATGCAGGGGATTGTGCGGCTGCCGCAGCCGGTGATTGCCGCAGTGCAAGGGGTGGCGACTGCCGCCGGCTGCCAATTGGTTGCCAGCTGCGATTTGGCCGTGGCGGCGGAAGATGCGCGCTTCTGCACGCCAGGCGTGGATATCGGCTTGTTCTGTTCCACACCGGCGGTGGCGCTGGCGCGCGCCGTGCCGCGCAAGGCAGCGATGGAAATGCTGCTGCTGGGTGAAATGGTGCCGGCCGTGGAAGCGCAGCGCCTTGGCCTGGTGAACCGCCTGGCGCCGCGTGAGGCGTTGATGGAAACCGCGCTGAGCCTCGCCGCACGCATCGCTTCCCATTCGGCGATGACGGTCCGCATGGGCAAGCGCGGCTTCAATACGCAAATCGAATTGCCGCTGGCGGAAGCGTACCGAGAAGCAGCTTCGGTGATGACGGAAAATCTGATGGCGCGTGATGCGGCGGAAGGCATTGGCGCTTTTCTGGAAAAGCGCCATCCGCATTGGGAAGACAAATAGGGGAAATGGCCGTGAATAAATACGAAAATGGGCTGGATCAGAACGCGGCCAATCATCAGCCGCTGACGCCGCTATTGTTCCTGGAACGCGCCGCGCAGGTTTATCCGGATTATCCCGCCGTGGTGCATGGGGCGGTGCAGCGCGATTACGCCAGCCTGCGTAATCGTTCCGTGCAGCTTGCCCATGCGCTGCAGAAGCGCGGCATTGGGCGCGGCGATACGGTGGCGGCGATTCTACCCAATATCCCGGAAATGCTGGAATGCCATTACGGCGTGCCCATGGCGGGGGCGGTGTTGAACACCATCAACACGCGGCTGGATGCGCCGACGGTTGCCTATATTCTGGACCACGGCGAAGCCAAGGCCGTGGTGGTGGACCGCGAATTCATGCCCGTGCTGCGCGCCGCCTTGACGGAATGCGCGGCGAAGCCCTTGGTAATTGAAGTGCATGATGCGCTGGCGCCGGAAGCCATGCATGGCGAAAGCTTGGGCGGGGAAGAATATGAAAACTTCATCGCCGAAGGCAGCGCTGATTTCGCCTGGGAAATGCCGCGCGATGAATGGGACGCGATTACGCTGAATTATACATCCGGCACCACGGGCAAGCCGAAAGGCGTGGTCTATCACCATCGCGGCGCCTGCCTTTTGGCGACCGGCAATGTGCTTTCCGCCGGCATGGGCAAG
>JADCEX010000221.1 GCA_020249825.1 Roseomonas sp. | reverse complement strand
GCGCACGCGCGGCAGATCCGTTTCATAGACATCGGCTACCACTTCAAGCCGGGAAAGATCAGCGATTTCCAGCACGCCATCCGCGCCGACCTGATCACCGGGACGGACAAAAATCCGCAAGACCGTGCCCGCAATCGGCGCCCGCACGCGGGCCAATTCGGCATCCGCCCGCGCCTTGTCGGCGGCCGCCCGCGCGCCAGCAACCCGCGCTTCGGCAAGCGCAATATCCTCAGGCCGGGAAGATAGCAGCGTATCCAGGGCGGCCATGGCTTCGCGCTTTTCCGCGGCAAGGCGCGTGGCAATGGCGCGGCTGCGATCAGCGGTGGCGATCGCGCCCGCCCCGGTCGGCACCAGGCGCTCGGCCCGCTCGGCATCGCGCAAAGCGATTTCTTGCTGCGCGGTAATGGCTTCAATGCGCGCACGCTGCGCTTCGATCTCTGAAGGCCGCCCGGCGGCGCGCAGCCGCGCAAGCTGCGCCTCGGCCTCGGCCACCGTGGCTTCGGCCTGGGCGGCGGCGGCATCCTTCATGGCGGCATCGGCAAATTCGGCCAGCAATTGGCCCTGCGTCACTTCCGCGCCCTCGGCGACCAGTAGGCGATCAAGCCGTGTCACCGCCATGCCGCCCGGCTGATTGAGCCGGCGAATGCGCGAAGCAGGTTCAACACGCCCCAAGGCGCCGACACCAATCGGGCCTGTCACCGCAGGTGCCGCAGGTGCGGGCGGTGGCGGGCTCGCGCGCAATTGCCAAAAACCCGCGCTACCAATCGCCAGCAACAAAAGCCCTGCGATGATCTTGCCGCGCCGTGTCATGGCCGCACCCCCAAAAGCACCGAAAGTGCCCCGCGCATTTGTCCCAATTCTTCAGAACTTGGTGTGTAGAGGCTGAACAGGCGCGCCATGAATAGCCCATCGCCCGCCGCCATGATGGCCGCGCCATGGCCGGGCGGCAGACCATCGGCGGCAACCGCCGCGCGCATCTGAGCAATCACGGCGCGCATCGGCGCCAAAAGTGCAGGATCATGATGAAAGGCCGCCAGAAAGACCGCGCCGGCGCGCTGATGGCGTTCATTGCAGGCCATTTCGCCCTCGCCAAAACCCCATTCCAGCATGGACCGCGCCACCCGCCCCGGACCTTCCGGCTGGGTGGCGACGCAGGCCGCGAATTCCTGCGCAATGAAGGCGGAAAGCCGGCCCAGCAGCGCTTCCAACAGCGCCTCCTTGGAGGCGAAGTGATAGAGCAAGCCGCCTTTGGAAACCCCGGCTTCGCGCGCCACGGCTTCGAGCGTCATTGCGGCGACGCCGCGGGCGATGATCAGGGTTTCAGCCGCATCCAGGATGCGCGTTGGCGCGTCGGAGGTTTGGTTATCCATATCCGCTTAACTATACCGTCCGGACGGTTTGTCAAGATTTTTCTGGGATAACCCTATCCAGCAGCGATTCAATCTCCGCCGGATCGTCCCAGGCAAGGGCGATGCTCACCACCTGAATGCCGGCGCGCAGGGCGGGCGGAATGCGCACAATATCCTTGCGCGTCGTCACCGGGATGGCGCGAAGCTTCTCGGCCTCGGCCAGCAGGTCGCGGATTTCCTGGTCATCGAAGGGGTAGTGATCCGCGAAGGGATGGCGCGCGGCCAAAACGGCGCCGGCTTCCTGCAGGGTTGCGAAGAATTTGCGCGGATTGGCAATGCCGCAAAAGGCGACCACGGGCTTGCCGGCGAGCGCGGCCGCTTCCGGCCCCGGCACCAGCCGGGCGCGCAGCACGGGCAAGCCGGGCGGAAGCTGCGCGAGTGCACCGGTTTCATCCTCACCGACCAGCACGGCGGCCTGGCAGCGCGCGGCGGCGGCGGCCACGGGTTCGCGCAGCGGTCCTGACGGGATCACCCGGCCATTGCCGAAGCCATAGGACCCATCAATGATCAGGAGCGAGAGTGTTTTCTCAAGCGTCGGGTTCTGCAGCCCATCATCCATGATGATCGCTTGCGCCCCGGCTGCCTCAGCCGCCGCCCCACCGGCCGCGCGATCCGCCGAAACCCAGGTGGGGGCGATGGCGGCCAGCAGCAAAGCCTCATCGCCGACCGCGCGGCTGTCATGTGCAGCCAGGTCAACGCGTGCGGGGCCTTTCAGCTTGCCGCCATAGCCGCGCAGCAGGAAATGCGGCGCCAGACCGCGCGCGCTCAGCCTTTCGCCAAGATCAAGCGCCACCGTGGTTTTGCCCGCACCACCCGCCGTGGCATTGCCGCAGCAGATCACCGGCAAGGCAAGCTTCTGCCCATGGCGCGTCATGCGCCGCGCCGTGGTTGCGGCGTAAAGCGCCGCAATTGGCGAGAGCAAGGCCGCCGCCACACCAGGCTTACCGCTCCAGAATTCAGGCGCTCGCATCAGTTGAAACCGTTCAAACCTTCCGCAGTGCTGGCATCGCGCCGATGGCGAGCACAGCAAGGATGACTTTTCCTGGGGCTTCCCGATCCGCGCGGCTTCGCCGTCTTTGCGGTAAGGGCCCCGAGTTTTCTTGGACTGGTCCTTCCCGGTGAGGGGGATGCTACCGCGCCGGGCGGATCAAGGGCAACAGGCTTGTGGCGATGCGCTCTGGCAGGCCGGCCTGATCCTGCGCCAGCGCCGCCGCCGCCCTTGCCATGGCCTGCCCGGCGGCGGGATCGGCCAGCAAGCGCGCGACCTGGGCAGCCAGCGCTGGCGCTGCCCCCGGCCCATCCGGGGTTTCGGCCAGGGCATGGGCAGCGCGCAAGCGGGTGATGATTTCAGCGAAATTGAAGTGATGCGGGCCGATGAGAATGGGGCAGCCAAGCCGCGCGGCTTCCAGCGGGTTTTGCCCGCCATGCGGCACCAGGGACCCGCCAATCAGTGCGACACGAGCCAAGCGATAGAACAAGCCCAATTCGCCAAGCGTATCCGCGACATAAACCGCCACCCCCTGCCCCGCTTCCTGCCCTGCGCCGCGCCGCGCGACGGGCAAATCCCCGGCCAAACCCGCAATATCCGGCCCGCGCGGCGGATGGCGCGGCACGATGACCGTGAGCAGACCGGGATGATCCGGGGCGAGCAGCCGATGCGCGGCGATGATGATCTCATCCTCCCCCGGATGGGTGCTGGCGGCGAGCCAGACAGGCCTTTCCGCCCAGGCAGCTTGCAGCCGCGCCAGTTCGGCGGCGTCAGCCGGCAGCGGCGGCGCGGCGTATTTCAGATTCCCCCAGCAGCGCACCTCACGCCCCGCCAAGACCGAAAAGCGCGCCGCATCGGCTTCGGTCTGCGCCAGGATCAGCGCAAAACGCCCAAGCAAAGCGCGCGCAAAACCGGGCGCCCAGCCCCAGGTCTTGGCGGAGTGCGCCGACATGCGCGCATTCACCAGCGCCAGCGGCACGCCCTGCCGGCCGGCTACCGCCAGCATATTGGGCCAGAGTTCCGATTCCACGATGACCGCCAGATCAGGCCGCCAAGCCTCCAGAAACCGCGCCACCCAGCGCGGCACATCCAAGGGCAAAAAGCGATGCTGCGTGCGCGGCGCCAGTTCCGGCGAAAGCCTTTGTTCCAGCAAGCGCGCGGAAGTGACCGTTCCGGTCGTGACCAGGAAAAAAAGCGCTGGGTCCTGCTTCGCCAAGGCTTCCAATAAGGGCAGCAGGGAGAGTGTCTCCCCATTGCTCGCCGCATGGCACCAGACCAAACAGCCCGGGGGGCGTGCGGCGCCATGGCCCTGGCGTTCGGGCAAACGCTCGGCGATTTCCTTCCCCTTGGCGACACGGCGGCGCAGGTAAAACGGGAGAAACGGCGCAAGCAGGCTGGCAAGCAGCGCCCAGGCGCCGCCCAATATGCGCGCGGAAAGGCTGGGCGGAGTCATCGCGCCACCGCCTGATCGGCGCGTTCCGTCGCGCGGTTGAGCGCCGCCGTGATGGCCGGCAAGACGCTGGCCGGGTCGTCGCGCGGCACGGTGATGGGCGCTTCAAGCACCACCACGGCGCGGGCAAAGGGCAGCGGAAAGCGCATCCGGTCCCAGGATCGGGCGCGGCGCATGCGCGATGATGCCGCCCCGCAGGCCAGCACCGGCAGCCCCGCCAGGGCCGCAAGCTGAGCAATACCAGGCGCGGCTTCGCGTACCGGGCCGCGCGGACCATCGGGTGTGATCACCGCAACCCCGCCGCCTTCCAGCACCCGCAAAAGCTGGCGCAGCCCCGCCGCCCCGCCTTTTGAGGATGAGGCATGCACCACCTCCACATCGAAAGGCGCGACCGCGCGGGCGATCAACCGCCCATCCCGGTGGCGCGAAATCAGCGCCTGCGCCCGCAGCCCCGAAACCGCCGGAATCTGTTGTCCCATCAGCCGCCAGCCCTGCGCAGCCAGCGGCAGGCATTCATGCCAAAAGGCAAGGATCATCGGCTCCCCACGCTTCACCTTGGCGTGTTCGGTGCCTTCAAGCTGCCAGCGCGTGGTGGCCCAGATCAGCCGCAGATAAAGCCCAACGAGCCACGCCAGCAGCGCCTGGGCGGCAGGATGGCGGATCAGCCGCTTGAGCATCGAGGATGGGCTTTTGGCGTCATCGCGCCTCCTCTAGCCCGGTTTGGGATGCTGGGAAACGGCGCCGGCCGACAGCGCTACCCAGGCCCGCGCAAGCCTGTTAGCGTTACGGTAAGATTTATCGGGCGGCCTTTCGCCGCGTCTTGGTTGAGGGAGAATGACCACCATGGCTTTGCGTGACCAGAAGGGCGCGGCGCGCCTGGCGCTACCGATGGTGCTGGCCCTGGCCCTGCCTACCCTGATCCTGCCCGGCTGCAAGGAAGAAACCGCCCCCGCCCGCCAGCAAGCCGCCGCCCCGCCGGCCGCGGTTTTCGTCAGCCGCGTCGAACGCCAAGCCATCAGCCGCGGCGCGGATTTCATTGGCCGCGTGGAAGCGATTGACCGAGTGGATATCCTGGCCCGCGTCACAGGATTCTTGCAGGCGCGGCACTTCAATGAAGGTGATTCGGTGAAGGCCGGGCAATTGCTGTTCACCCTGGAACAGCCGCCCTTCGCGGCCGAGGTCGCTTTGCGCCGCGCGCAATTGGATAGCGCGCGGGCTGATTTGGCCAATGCCACCACCCAGGTGACGCGCGGGAGCGAATTGGTGAAAACCAACGCCATTCCGCAAGCGACCCTGGATGACCGGATCACGGCGGAAGCGGAATCCAAGGCCAAGGTCGCCGCCGCTGAAGCGCAATTGCTGCAGGCCCAGATCAATTACGACTATACCGAAATCCGCGCGCCCTTTGATGGTCGCGCGGGGCGGTCACCGCTCAGCCCTGGCAATGTCGTGAGCCCGAATGCGGGCACGCTGGTCACGATTGTGCGTGATGACCCGATTCGCATCAGCTTCCCGGTCACGCAGCGGCAATTGCTGAACTTCAGGCGTGAAGGCGGTGCCGCAGCATCTGATCGCATCAAGGTCAGCGTGCGCCTGCCCGATGGGTCCATGCTGGACAGCACGGGCCGCTTTGACTTCATTGATGTCACCACCAATCGCGCGACCGATTCCGTGCTGGTGCAGGCAATCATCCCCAATCCGCAAAAATATCTGGTGGATGGGCAGGCAGTGACGGTGGTGGTGGAAACGGGTGAGCCGGAACAGGCCATCACCATTCCGCAATCCGCCTTGCAGATAGACCAGGCCGGCAGCTTTGTGTTGGTGGTGGGTGCCGAGAACAAGGTTGAGGTCAAACGCGTGAAGACCACGCGCGGGCTTGGTGGCCAGCTTGTGGTGACCGAAGGGCTTGAGATTGGCCAGATGGTGATCACGGAAGGCGCGCAGCGTGCCCGCCCCGGCGCCGTGGTGGCACCGCAGCCGGCGCCAAGCGTGCCCGGCGGTGCCATGCCCGGTACCGCGCCAAGGCGGGGCTGACGCGCCATGATCTCAAAACTATTCGTTGACCGCCCGCGCTTCGCGATTGTCATTGCGATCCTGACCACGATTGCCGGCCTGATTTCGCTGCTGCGCATTCCTGTCGCGCAATTCCCTGATATCGTGCCGCCGCAGGTGCAGGTGACGGCGAATTTCCCGGGTGCCTCGGCCGAGGTTGTGGAAGCAACCGTGGCGCAGCCCTTGGAAAGCCAGATCAATGGCGTGGATGGCATGATCTATATGCAATCCACCAGCGGCAATGATGGTTCCTATTCGCTCAATGTTTCCTTCCGCGTAGGATCGAACCCGGATCAGAATACCACCAATGTGAACAACCGCGCGCAATTGGCGCTGGCGCAATTGCCGCAGGAAGTGCAGCGGCTTGGCCTGACGGTGCGCAAGAAATCATCGGCGATGCTGCAGGTGATCACCATCCGGTCCACCGATGGTTCGCTTGATACCCTGTTTCTCAGCAATTACGCCACGATCAATGTGCTGGATGCCCTGCGCCGCGTGCCCGGCGTGGGTGACGCGCAGATGTTCGGCACGCGCGATTATTCGATGCGCATCTGGTTCCAGACCGATCGGCTGGTCGCACTTGGCCTGGTGCCTGCCGATGTGATCAGCGCCATCCAGAAGCAGAACCAGGTGGCGCCCTTGGGCCGTGTGGGCGCCCAGCCCATGAGCCAGGATGCTTCCTATCAGCTCAATATCACCACCACCGGGCGGATGGTCACCACGGATGAATTTGGCGCCATCATCATCCGTGCCAATCCCGATGGCAGCATCTTGCGCGTGCGCGATGTGGCGCGGCTGGAACTTGGCGCATGGAATCAGGATGCCGAGACGCGGTTGAATGGCGGTGCGGCGCTACTGATCCAGATTTTCCTCTCACCCGGCGCCAATGCGGTGGGGGTCGCGGAAGGTGTCGCCGCCACCATGCGCCAATTGGCCACGCGCTTTCCCGCCGGCATGGGCTATGAGGTGACCTACGATACCACCCTGTTCGTCAAGCTCACGATCCATGAGGTGATCAAGACGCTGCTGGAAGCCTTTGTGCTGGTGGTCATTGTGGTGTTTCTGTTCCTGGGGTCCATCCGCGCCACCATCATTCCGCTGATCGCCGTGCCGGTCAGCCTGATCAGCACCTTCGCCGTGCTGAGTGTGATGGGGTATTCGGCCAATACGGTTTCCTTGCTGGCCATGGTGCTGGCGATTGGCATTGTGGTGGATGATGCGATTGTGGTGGTGGAAAATGTTGAAGCCACCATGGAACATCATCCGGAGCTTTCAGTGCCGGAAGCGACCAAGCTTGCCATGGAAGGCATCACCGCGCCGATTGTGGCGATTACCATGGTGCTGCTTTCGGTCTTTGTGCCGCTGGCCTTCATCCCCGGCATTTCGGGTGAATTGTTCCGCCAATTTGCGGTGACCGTCAGCATTGGCATGTTGTTTTCCGCGATCAATGCGCTGACGCTTTCACCCGCGCTTTGCGCCATATTGCTGAAGGCGCATCACGGGCCGAAGAAGGGCATCATGTGGCGGGTTTCGGCCTTCATTGATGCGGTGCGTGATGGCTATGGCGCGATTGTCGCACGCCTTGTCAGGGTTTCCGCTTTGAGCCTCGTGCTGCTCGGCGTGATTGCCTTCGGGATTTTAGGCATCGCGAGCCGCACGCCGACAGGCTTCCTGCCACAGGAAGACCAGGGCGCCTTCCTTGCTGAAATGCAATTGCCCGATGGCGCATCGCTCAATCGTACGATTGAATTGAGCCAGCAGGTCGAAGCGGTCATCCGGGCCTTGCCGGGTATTCAGGCGGTGCAAACTGTCTCCGGCTTTTCCATGCTGAATGGGCTGGCGCAATCCAATAGCGCCTTTTTCATTGTCACCCTCAAGCCTTTTGAGGAACGCACCGCGCCGGAGACAAAGGTGGATGCGCTGATCGCCGGCGTGGCGCGCGGCACGGCGCATATCCCGGCGCTGGTCTTTCCCTTCAACCTGCCGCCGATTGTGGGCCTTGGGACCGGCAGCGGTTTCCAATACCAGTTGCAGAATCTGGAAGGGCGACCCGTTGCTGAAATGGCCGCAGTCATGCGTGGCCTCGTGTTTGCCGCCAATCAGGACCCCGCGCTCAGTCGCGTCTATTCCACTTTCTCGGCCAATAATCCTTCGATCTTTCTTGATCTGGATCGGGACCGCGCACAGGTGCTTGGCATTGGCATCAGCGATGTTTTTGCCGCGCTGCAAGCGACCATGAGCAGCTATTACATCAATGACTTCAACCTGTTTGGCCGCAGCTGGCGCGTGAGCTTGCAGGCCGAGGAAGCGGACCGCGCATCGGTTGAAGATATCTTCCGCGTGCATGTGCGCAATGCCAATGGGGAAATGGTGCCGATCCGCGCACTGGCCGATATTCGCGTGGAATTCGGCCCGCAAAGCATTGTGCGTTACAACAACGTGCGCAGCTTGACGGTGAATGGCGAACCAGCCGCAGGGCGATCCAGCGGTGATGCGTTGGCCGCGATGGAAAGGCTGAGTGCTACCACGCTGCCGCAGGGCTTTTCCTATGAATGGACCGGCACGGCCTATCAGGAAAAGGCCGCCGCCGGGCAGACGGGGATGATCCTTGGCCTGGCGGTGCTATTCGCCTTCCTGTTCCTGGTTGCCTTGTATGAAAGCTGGACCATTCCCGTGCCGGTGCTGCTTTCGGTTGCGGTGGGCGTGCTGGGGGCGATTGCGTCCATCGGGGCTTCGGGACTTTCGCTTGATCTTTATGCGCAGGTCGGGATCGTGGTGCTGATTGCGCTTGCCGCCAAGAACGGCATTCTGATTATCGAATTCGCCAAGGAACAGCGCGAATTGCACGGCAAATCCATCCAGGAAGCGGCAGTGCTTGGCGCCAAGCTGCGCTTCCGGGCGGTGATGATGACATCCTTCGCCTTCATCCTTGGGCTTTATCCGCTGGTGGTGGCGGAAGGCGCATCGCAGATCAGCCGCCGCGCGGTGGGCACGCCGGTGTTCTGGGGGATGTTGGCGGCCTCCACCATCGGCATTTTCATGATCCCGATGCTCTATGTGACCTTCCAAAGCCTGCGGGAGAGGGTGAAGGCCATGCTCGGCATGGGGCAGGCGGCGAAGCCCGTGGAACCCCCCCCGTCTTGACCAGGGCGCAGCGAGACACGATTTCTGTTACAAGGAAGGGGGGCGCATCCCGCCCCGCCACGATTCGATGGAGACCCACATGGGTGATCTGACCAAGGCCGTATCGGATGAGAGCTTCAAGACTGATGTTCTCGATTCAAGCGGCCCGGTGCTGGTGGATTTCTGGGCCGAATGGTGCGGCCCCTGCCGCATGGTGGGGCCGATCCTGGATGAGATTGCGGCGGAATATGCCGGCAAGCTCACCATCGCCAAGGTGAATATTGATGAGAATCCGATGACGCCGAATGAATATGCGGTGCGCGGTATCCCGACCATGATCCTGTTCAAGGATGGCAAGCCGCTTGATACCAAGGTGGGCGCGCTGCCCAAGGGCGCGCTGAAGACTTGGATTTCAACGACGCTCGGTGAGTGATCAACCTGTGAAAGGCCCGCGCCGGGATACTGGCGCGGGCCTTGCGTATTTTAACGTCCTTTGAAGACGGGCTTGCGCTTTTCGTTGAAGGACAGAATGCCCTCCTGACGGTCTTCGGTGCCGACCAGTTGATTGTAGCATTCCACTTCAAAACGCAGCGCGCTGCGCAAATCCATCTGCAAGCCGAAATGCATCGAACGCTTGGCCTGGCGGATGGACAGCGGTGCATTGCCGGCGATCACGCGCGCGGTTTCAAGCGCGGCGGGCAGCACTTCCTCTGGCGCGCAGACGCGGTTCACAATGCCCCATTCCAACGCCTGTTCCGCCGTGAAGGGCTTGCCGGTCAGGATGATTTCTTTCGCACGCCGTTCGCCAACGATACGCGGCAGGGTCTGCGTGCCGCCGGCGCCGGGCATGATGCCAATGGTCACCTCGGTCAGCGCAAAGCGCGTGCCGGTCACGCCATAGGCGAAGTCTGACGCCAGCACCAATTCCAACCCGCCTGCATAGGCATGGCCATTCACCGCGGCGATGATCGGGATTTGGCAATCCAGCATGGTCCAGAAGGCGCGCTCAAAAATCTCATGCTGATGGCGCCAGGCGGCATCCGTCATGCCCTTGCGTTCCTTGAGGTCCCCGCCCGCGCAAAAGGCGCGCCCACCGGTCGCGGTCAGGATCACGCAGCGGATATCGCCGGGCTCCGCGATCAGCGCGGACCAAACCGTGTGCAAATCCCGCCCCATTTGCGTGTTGAAGGCGTTGGAAACCTCCGGGCGATTGAGGCGCACGACTTGGATGTGCGGTTCCGGGCTTTCCAGTTGCAGGGTCTCGGTTTCGGGCAGGGGCATGGCGAATCTCCGGGTATTTAGGTCGCGGAGACTGCGTCAGACCGGCGCCCTTGTCAGCGGGCTATTTTCGCATCCCCATTGGCCGTGCAAGAACAGGCATTGAAGGAGACCCCCATGGCCGAGAAAAACCTGCAAATCCTGTTGAAGCGCCGCCCCGTTGGCGCCCCCGTGCCGGAGGATTTCGACATTGTCAAAACCGCAGTGCCTGAGCCCGGCGAGGGGCAAGTGCTGGTGCGCGGGCAGTACTTGTCACTCGATCCCTATATGCGCGGGCGGATGGCGGATGTGAAAAGCTACGCGAAGCCCGTGGCTTTGGGCGCCGTGATGGAAGGCCAGACCGCCGGCGTGGTGGTCGCTTCCCGCCATCCGGATTTCAAGCCGGGCGAGACCGTGCTCGGCGGCTTTGGCTGGCAGCGCTTTTCGGTCGTGGGGCCGGAGCGCCTGTTCAAAGTGCCGGAAGCTGATCCGCCACTCTCAACCAGCCTTGGCGTGCTCGGCATGCCGGGGCTGACGGCCTGGACGGGGCTTGCTGATATCGGCCAGCCCAAGGCCGGGGAAACTGTGGTGATCAGCGCGGCGTCTGGCGCCGTTGGCCAGGTGGCCGGGCAGATCGCGAAAATTCGTGGCTGCAAGGTGGTTGGCATCGCGGGTGGCGCCAAGAAATGCGATTTCGTGGTGAAGGAGCTGGGCTTCGATGCCTGCCTTGATCATCGCGGCGATCTCAATGCGCAATTGGATGCGACTGTGCCGGAAGGCATTGATGTCTATTGGGAGAATGTGGGCGGCGCGGTGCAGGCCGCCGTTTTCCCGCGCTTCAAGGATTTCGGGCGCATGGTGATGTGCGGCATGATCGCGCAATACAATGAAGCCCCCGGTGCGGATGCCGCCGGCGCCCCGCCCGGCCCCAATCTGGGCCCCATCGTGCGCAAGCGCCTCCGCATCCAGGGCTTCATCGTGAGTGACACGGGCTGGCCGCGCTATCCGCAATTCCGCGCCGAAATGCTGGGCTGGATGCGCGAAGGCAAGCTGCATTGGCGCGAAGATGTGGTGCAGGGCCTGGCCAATGCGCCCAAGGCTTTCATTGGCCTGCTCAAGGGTGAGAATTTCGGCAAGCTGGTTGTCAAAATTGACTAAGCAAAAAAGCGCGGGGCTGACCTGCCCCGCGCCTTTTCAGTAACGCCGCAGCAAGCCCACCAGCTTGCCCTGCACGCGCACGCGATCCGGGCCGAAGATGCGGGTTTCATGCCGCGCATTGGCGGGCTCGAGCGCGATGGAATTGCCGCGCCGACGCAGCCTCTTCAGCGTAACCTCATTCTCATCAACCAAAGCGACGACGATGGTGCCGTTTTCGGCCGTGTCGGTACGGCGAATGATCACGGTATCGCCATCCATAATGCCGGCTTCCTCCATGGAATCACCGGCGACTTCCAAAGCGTAATGTTCGCCGTTGCCCAGTAGCGCGAGCGGGACTTCCACACTCGCGCCATTATCTCGCAGCGCTTCAATCGGCAGGCCGGCGGCGATGCGGCCATAAAGCGGCAGATGCACCGCGGCGGCTTCGGCGGCGACGCGCGCGGCGCTGGCGGGCAGGTTATTGGCGAAATTGCCGCGAATGACATTCGGCGCGAAGCTCGGCGCTTCGGGCTTGGGCGCCGTTTCCTTGACCTTGGGCGTCATGGCTTCGGGCAGGCGCATCACTTCCAGCGCACGGGCGCGATGCGCGCGGCGGCGCAAAAACCCTCGATCTTCCAGGGCAGTAATCAGGCGATGAATGCCCGATTTGGACCGCAGATTGAGCGCTTCCTTCATTTCCTCAAAGGAAGGCGAAAAGCCCGTCTCGCGCAGGTGCTTGTCGATGAACATCAGCAATTCATGCTGTTTACGCGTGAGCATAGGCCATCCCCTCAGCAAAGCCGGGCGCGAATCGGCGCGAACAAACCGGCAACTCAGTCGATGTTCTAGTTAAGTTCCAAAATCACAGTCAAATGTTTTTTGTGGTGGATAAGTGGTTTGTCGCGAAAATGTTGCGTGAAAGCTTAACTGCGCGGCGCCGCCGCCCGCGCCAGACGATCATTGATGGCGGCGCCCAGGCCAATCTCCGGGATCGGCATGACGGCGATGCGGGCAAGGCCGCGCTTCGCGCCCTGATTATCCAGCCAGCGCAGCCCCGCGAAAAGCCGCGCGGCGGCTTCGCGAAGATCACCAGTTTCGGAAAGCTGCCAGACCAGCCCCGCCCCAGGCAAAGCCGGGCCAAAGGCCAAAAGCGCCTCATTCGCTGCCACATCCACCGCACCCAGCCGCACCGGGAGCGATGGCGCGTAATGGGACAGCATCATCCCAGGGCTGCGGAGTGTGCGGGTTTTCTCGGCGGCGCTGATGGGCAAAGGGCGGGAAACCGGGCCGATTACCGTCTCAATCGCTTCCACCGGCACGCCGCCGGGGCGGAGCAGCGCGGCACCGCCCATGGCCAAATCGAGCACCGTGCTTTCCACGCCAACATCGCAAGCCCCGCCATCCAGAACGGCGGCGATGCGCCCGGTTAGCCCTTCCAGCACATGCTCCGCCGTGGTTGGGCTGACCGCGCCGGAGCGATTGGCCGAAGGCCCCGCGACGGGAATGGCGGCAGCGCGCAACAGTTCCAGGGCAAGGGGATGCGCGGGCACGCGTACCGCCAAGGTATCCAGCCCTGCCCCGGCCAGCAGATCAATCCGGCATTCGGGGCGACGCGGCAGCACCAAAGTCAGCGGGCCGGGCCAGAACGCTGCCGCAAGCGCACGGGCGCGGTCATCGGCCAAAACCTCGGCAAAGGCGGCCTCGGCATCGGGGAAGTGGCAGATCAGCGGGTTGAAATGCGGGCGGCCCTTGGCTTCAAACACCGCCGCCACCGCGCGGCCATTGCGCGCATCGGCGCCCAGGCCATAGACCGTCTCGGTCGGGAAGGCGACAAGTTCGCCCGCGCGGAGCAGACGCGCGGCTTCCGCGACCTGATCTGCGCCGAGCCGGAGGGTCATCCCGGCAGACCCTCACAGACAAAGCCCGGATTTTCAAAGCCGGGCTTGGCGTAGAGCAATGGCGCACGGCCTTCCAGCACCAGCACGCGCCCGCCGGCGGCTTCCACCACGGCCTGCGGCGCGGCGGTATCCCATTCCATGGTGCGGCCAAAGCGGGGATAGAGATCGGCGGTCCCTTCCGCCAGGCGGCAGAATTTCTCCGCCGAGCCGATATTCACCACGCGCGCGACATGGCGCCCTTCCAGGAAGCGGCCCATGCGCGGGTCATCGGCATAATGGTGGCTGCCCATGACGGTAACGCCTTGGGCGGGCGGCGTGCGGGCGCGAATGGGGCGGGTGCCGGCGGCATCGCGCTTCCAGGCACCAAGGCCGCCACAGCCCCAGAAGATTTCACCGGAAGCGGGCAGCGCCACGGCGCCCAAAACCGCGCGCCCGGCTTCCACCAGGCCGATATTCACTGCGAAATTATCGCGCCCGGCGGCAAATTCCCGCGTGCCATCCAGCGGGTCCACCAGCCAGAACCGCTCGGCATGGGCGGGCGCGGTGCCGGCGGCGACTTCTTCCTCGGCGATGACAGGAATATTCGGGGTGGCGGCGCGGAGCCCCTCCACAATCAGGGCTTCGGCGATGCGATCGGCCTCAGTCACCGGGGAATGGTCGGATTTCCGTTCCACCGCGAAGCCAGCCGCCTTGATCGCCATAATGGCGGAAGCCGCCTTGGCCACGAGATCGCTGGCCAGGGCCAGCAGCGCATCATTATTCATGCGCCCTGCTTTGGCCGCATGGGCGCCCCGCTGCAAGCCCTGTTTTGGTCACGATGCCTCTGTTAAGGTGCTTCGACATTGTTTCGCCCTCAGGAGCCCCCATGCCCGATATCACCTTCGTGAAGCCCGCCTTGCCGCGCAGCGGCGCCTTGGTTCTGCTGTTGGCCGAAGGGGCTGCGCTTGCGGGCCTGGCCAAGGCTGCCGAGGAAGCAACCGGCGGCGCGGTTTCGCGCGGCTTGGAAGCAGCGAAATTCAAGGGCGCCAAGGGCCAATCCTGCACCTTGTGGGCGCCGGGCGCGGGCCTCACCAAAATTGTCGCCATCGGGCTTGGCAAGGCAGATGCGCTTGATGCGCAAGGTGCGGAAAACGCCGGCGGCAGCGCGCTGGTTGCCGTGCAGCAGGAACGCGAAGCGGTGATTGCGGCGGATGGGCTGACGCCGGCGCTTGCTGCCAGTGTTGCCATGGGCGCGCGGCTGCGCAGCTATCGCTTTGATCGTTACCGCACCACGGAAAAGGAAGAAGACAAGCCGAAGCTGGAACGCATTGCCATTGCCAGCGCGGAAGCAACAAAAGCCAAGGCCGCCTTTGCGCCGATGCAGGCCATCGCGGATGGTGTTTTCCTGACGCGCGATCTGGTTTCCGAACCGCCCAATGTGCTGACGCCAGCTGAAATGGCGGAACGCTGCAAGGCACTCGAAAAACTTGGCGTGGAAGTTGACATCATGGGACCGCGCGAGATGAAGCGGCTTGGCTTCGGCGCGCTTTTGGGTGTGGCGCAGGGCAGCGCGCAGGAACCGCGCATGGTGACGATGAAATGGATGGGCGCGCCCAAGGGCAAGAAGCAAAAGCCCTTGGCCTTCATCGGCAAGGGTGTGACCTTTGATACTGGCGGCATTTCCATCAAGCCCGCGGGTGGGATGGAAGACATGAAATGGGACATGGCCGGTGCCGGGACGGTGATTGGCTTGATGGCCGCACTCGCGGGGCGCAAGGCCAAGGCGGATGTGATTGGCATGGTGGGCTTGGTTGAAAACATGCCCTCCGCCACTGCGCAGCGCCCCGGTGATGTGGTGAAATCCTATTCCGGCCAAACCGTGGAGGTGATCAATACCGATGCGGAAGGACGTTTGGTGCTGGCCGATGTGATGTGGTATTGCCAGGAAAAATATGATCCGCGCTTCATGGTGGATCTGGCAACACTCACGGGTGCGATCATCATCGCGCTTGGCCATGAACGCGCCGGGCTTTTCAGCAATGATGACACGCTGGCTACCCATGTGAAGGAAGCGGGCAGCGCAGTGGGTGAGAAAGCCTGGCGCATGCCCTTGGGTGATGCCTATGACAAGCAAATCAAATCCGACATTGCGGATATGAAGAATGTCGGTGGCCGGCCAGGCGGTTCCATCACCGCGGCGCAATTCATCCAGCGCTTTGTCAATGGCAAGCCCTGGGCGCATTTGGATATTGCGGGCACGGCCTGGTCTTCCAAGGATGCGCCAACCGTGCCGAAGGGGGCGACCGCTTATGGCGTGCGCATGCTGGATCGCATGGTAGCGGATCATTACGAAGGCTGAAGCTACGCCGTTTTTTCTGATGACGAAGCTTACCCTGCAACGAAGCGCTGAAGCGCTGCGCCGCCACAAGGCGCGCGGCGCTGATAGCGCGCTGATCCTTCCGTTGGTTGAAGGCGAGACGCCGGATCATCCCGCGCTGGCGGCGGCGGCGCAGGCAGCGGGCTTCACGGCCAAGGCGGGAGAGGTTTTGGCTGTTCCAGGCGCGCATGGTTTCACCATCCTTGCCGGGATTGGCGCTGGTGAGGCGATCAGCGATTGGGAAGCGGGCGGTGGTGCCGGCATGGCCGCCGCTGCGGGCCGCGCCCAGGCGGTATTGCTGGCGGATAGCGCAACGCCCGAACAGGCGGCGGGTTTCGCAGCCGGGGCGCTGCTGAATGCCTGGCGCTTCAATGCGCTGCGCGATGCCAGAAAGGATAAGGATACGCCGCCCGCGCGGGTGACGCTTGGCGTAACCTCTCCTGCCAAGGTGGAACCTGCCTGGAGGCGCGCGGAAGCGGCGGTACGCGGTGCTGTTTTCGCGCGCGATCTGGTGGCGGAACCGGGCAATCGGCTGAACCCGGCAAGCTTTGCGGAACGGCTTTCTGCGCTGAAACAATACGGCCTGAAGGTTGAAGTGCTGGAGGGCAAGCGCCTGACCGCGCTTGGCATGGGCGCGCTTCGTGCGGTTGGTGGCGGCGCAGAACATGGTCCTCGGCTTGTCGTACTGCGCTGGCCGGGCAAGCTGAAGGCTGCGCCGATTGCCTTTGTCGGCAAGGGGATTTGCTTTGACACCGGCGGCATTTCCATCAAGCCCGCCGCCGGCATGGAAGAAATGCGCGGCGATATGGCGGGTGCGGCGGCCGCTGCCGGGGCAATGCTGGCGCTCGCTCTCAGGCAATCCCACGCGCCGGCGGTGGCGGTATTGGCACTAGCGGAAAACGCCATTGGCGCGGCTTCCTACCGGCCCGGCGATATTCTGCGGAGCTACAACGGCAAGACGATCGAGGTTTTGGATACGGATGCTGAAGGACGCCTGATTCTGGCCGATGCGCTTTCCTATACCGCCGCGCGCTTCAAGCCGCGCGCCATGATTGATCTGGCGACGCTGACGGGTAGCATCATCACCGCACTTGGCCATCACCGCGCCGGGGTTTTCGGCAATGATGAAGCCCTCACAGCCGCGCTGATGGCCGCGGGAGAAGGCGTTGCCGAACCATTGTGGCCCATGCCGATTGATGATGAGCACAGGGAAGTTCTGAAAAGCGACATCGCCGATCTGCGCCAATGCGCGCTGGCGGGCAGCGGCGCCTGGGGTGGGCGCTTCCTGTCCGATGCCTGCCATGCAGCGGCCTTCCTGCGTGAATTCGTGGAGGGCACCATCTGGGCGCATCTGGATATCGCGGGGCTTGAGGCACGCGAAGAAGCAGCACCCCTTGGACCCAAGGGCGCAACCGGCTTTGGTGTGCGCTTGCTGGATCGCCTGGTGGCCACGCGCTTTGAACGCGACACATGACAGAGATTGGCTTCTATCACCTGACGCGCAGCAAATTGCAGGAAGCCCTGCCGAAGCTGCTGGGCCGCGTCTTGGATAATAATGGCCGCGCCCTGATCCTATGCGGTGATGCGGAACGCGCGCGCGCTTTGGATGCCGCGCTGTGGCTGCCAGCCGATCCGCCCTGGCTGCCGCATGGCCTGGCGGGGGGCGAGCATGACGCCGCGCAGCCCTTGCTGATTGCGGATCAGGACATTCTCCCCACCAATGGCGCGCGTTTTCTGGTGCTGGTGGATGGCGCGGAAAGCGCGCGCATCAGCGATTATGATCGTGTGCTCGATCTTTTCGATGGCGGCGATGAAGCCGCCGTGGCGGCAGCGCGGGCGCGCTGGGCGGCGGGCAAGGAAGCCGGGCATAGCCTGACCTATTGGCAGCAAACCGCCCGCGGCTGGGAGAAGAAGGCGAGCCACCCGCCAGCATCTTGACCCTTCCCGCCGCCGCCCCCTACACGAAGCTCCTCATTTGGGAACGCCTTTCATGACTGATACCGCCCAGGACCAGATGGAAATCCTGGCAGGGGCCCTGCCCTTCCTGAAGCGCTACGATGATCAGATCGTCGTGGTGAAATATGGCGGCCACGCCATGGGGGAAGAAGAAACCGCTTTGCGCTTTGGCCGCGATATCGCGCTGCTGGAACAGGTGGGCGTCAATCCGGTAGTGGTGCATGGCGGCGGGCCACAGATCAATGCCATGCTGAAGCGGCTGGATGTTAAATCCACCTTCGTGCAGGGGCTGCGCGTGACGGATGCCGCCATGCTGGATGTGGTGGAAATGGTCCTTGCCGGACCAGTGAACAAGCAAGTGGCGGAAGCCATCACGCGCGCGGGCGTCATGGCGGTTGGGATTTCCGGCAAGGATGGCGGGCTGGTGCGGGCGCGGAAGCTCACGCGCACTTATCGCGACCCGGACAGCAATATCGAAAAAGTGCTCGATCTTGGTTTTGTGGGTGAACCGGAATCCATCAACCCGCGCGTGCTGCAATTGATGATCGGCGCGGATATCGTGCCCGTGGTGGCGCCCGTCGGCGCGGGCGCTGATGGCCAGACCTATAACATCAATGCCGATACGGTGGCGGGTGCCATTGCCGGCGCGCTTTCCGCTGAGCGGCTGTTGATGCTGACCGATGTGCGCGGCGTGCTGGGGCCTGATGGCAATCTGATCCCGGAAATGACAGTGGCTGAGGTCAAGAAAGGCATCGCCGATGGCTGGATTTCCGGCGGCATGATCCCGAAGGTGGAAACCTGCATCTACGCCGTTGAAAAAGGCGTGAAGGGTGCCGTGATCCTGGATGGCCGCGTACCGCATGCCGTGCTGCGTGAATTATTCACCGATGGCGGCGCGGGCACGCTGATCCGGCCCTAAGGGGCGGCAGCTAGAATCTCGGCCCGTTATTATCCGTGCGCCAGACCATGGATTTCGCCGGAAAGCCCTTGCTGACCGGATCAATCTGCCGGCTGCCAATGCCGCCGGGCAGGTTAGGTTGCGGCAGGCCCAGGCGATCTGCCACGCATTGGCGAATGCGAAACAGCAGCGCAGGGTCCACATCCTGACGCTGCATCAAGGGACGCAAGAGCGTATCAACCACGACGCCGGCGAGGCGAATGGCGGTATCGGGTGTTAACCCATTCCGTCCCATCAGGCTTGGAAACCATTCCGGATTGAAGCGCGCCCGGTTCAGCACGTCATCCATGCTGGCCGGGCGAATTTTTGAACTGCTATTTTCCAGAATCAGCCCGATGGCGAGCCTATCCCCCTGGGCGATCAGTGCATCGGTTATCGCTTCACCAATGCCGGCACGGCGCGCCACAGCATAAAGCGTTGCAGGAACCGGCGGAGACGCCACCAGCGCCAGCAGATCATCTTCGTTCAGCAGGGGTGAAAGCCGAATGACCGGCTCAGCCACACGGATTTCCGCATCCATGGCCAGGCGCAGCATCGCATCGCGTGGTACCGTGGAAAGATGCTTGGCGGCATCGGCAATGATGAAGCGGACTTGTTCCGCCGTATCCGCTACCAAGCGCAACAGCATGGGCTGGACAATATTCGCCAGGCGGTCATGCGTTGAGGAGGTGAGCGAGGGAAGAATATCCGCCACACGACGCGCCAGGGCTTCGCGGACCGAGACATCTTCATCCTCGGTGAGACCTTCCAGCACCGAAAACGGTGCGCGCGTATTCGCGACGACGCTGGCCCTAACGCGCGGTTCGTCATCCTTGGCAAGGAAGGCCAGCACCTCATGCGGGGTGGTAGCGTTACGCGCCAGCATCGCACGGGTCGCGGCGTCACTTTCGCGCGCGAGGCGCAGCATATTCTCGACCGTGCCGCTCATGCGGCGCTCCTGGCCCGGGGTCGAAGCCCCTGGGCCGGGAGGAAGACGCGGATTCCAGACCTTGCATGCATGGCGCCATATTCCCCATGGCCCCCTAATCTTTCGTTACTTTCCAGCGTTGACAGCGCCACCGCCGCGCCGCAAGGAAAGGGCGCTTTGCCGGAGGAACCCGCCCCATGACCATGACCGATCTTCAATCCCGCATCGAAGCGCTTTGGGACCGCCGTGACCAGCTTTCGCCCGCGACCTCGGGCACGGATCGCGCTTCGGTGGAGGAAGCTTTGGAAATGCTCGATTCCGGCCAGGCCCGCGTGGCGGAGCCCGATGGGAATGGTGGCTGGAAGGTCAATCAATGGTTGAAACAGGCAGTGCTGATGTCCTTCCGGCTCGCCGATTCCGCGCCGATGGAAATTTCGACCGGCGCCTATGACAAGGTGCCGCTGAAATTCGAAGGTTGGGGTGAGAATCGCTTCCGCGAAGCGGGTTTTC
>JADCEX010000220.1 GCA_020249825.1 Roseomonas sp. | reverse complement strand
TCTGTCCTGAGCGAGCCGGCAGGGCCAAAAAATCACTGAAAATGGTTATGTTCAGGCAAAAGCAGCGTTGAAAACATACTCGCGCGCCAAAATTGCGACGCTCAATGACAGCTTTTCAGCAGCCTGCTAGGATACCGGTCAGCACAAACCAGCCCCATTGCTCGGCAGTTGGCCAGGTCCAGACCGCCACTGCGAAGGGCAGGGTGAATAGCGTGACCATGATGGATTGCCAGGCGACAATTACCTCGGGCTTGTCATGGCGGGTCAGCGCCTTGGTGATCAGGAAGGATGCGGCGAATAAGGGCGTGCTGGAAAGCATCACCAGATTCCAATAGCCGCCATCGCCGCTGAGGCCGGGGGCGACCACAATCAGTACGCCAATGAAGCCGATGCCGGCGGCAATCCAGCGCGCGCGGATCATCGGCTCGCCCAAGAACAACACCGCGCCGGCCATGATGAAGATGGGTCCGGTGAAGCCCATGGCAGTCATATCCGCCATGGCAACATGCGGCAAAGCGAGGAACCACAGCATGAGGCCAAGCGTATGCACCAAGCCGCGCCAGATTTCCCCGCGCAGATCATGCGGCATCCAGGACAGGATACCGCCGCGCAGCATGAAGGGCAGCATCACCACAATGCCCATCAGGTAGCGCAGAAATTGTACCTGCAAGGGATCAAGCTCATAGGTCATTTGCCGCATGATTGTATTCAGCAGCGTGAACAAAAGGCCGGAGACCGCAATGAAGGCCATGCCGCGCAGCACCGCCTTTCGAGGCGCCGCGGAAGCATCACTCATGCTTGTTCAGTCAAAAAACGCAGCAACGTGGCGTTGAATTCATCGGCGGCCTCATAGGCCACCCAATGCCCGGCGCCGGGAATGGCATGCGCGCGCGCACCGGGCCGCAGTCCATGCACCAGATCAAGCCGCCACTGCACATGGGGCCGCACAATCGCATCCCATTCGCCGTAAATGGCATTGAGTTGCCCGCGCCCGCGCAGCAGCGCCTGTTTCAGCGAATCTGTGCTGGCAAAGCCGCGGCTTTTGAAGCGCGCCCCGCGTGTGGAGGCTTCCTGAATCGCCAGCGCCACATCATCAATCTTACTGGCATCAGCAAACATCAATTCAGCCAAATTATGCCGATGCGAAGCGACTCGTTCATCGCCGGAAAGCGCGCGCACCTTCACCAGCTGCGTTGGGCTGCGCTGAAAGCCAAGCGCGCCGGCGCCGATGATGGTCAGGCTTTTCACGCGGTCCTGATCCAAGGCGGCCAAATGCCCGGAACAGAGCGCACCAAAGGAAAACCCCGCCAGATCATAGCGGCTGCCGGCGGGAAGGATGTGATCCAAGCCGCGCGCCAGAATGGCCGCGACCCCATCGGGCGTTGAGACGCCTTCCGGCATGGCGCTATCGCCAAGCCCGGGCAGATCGGGCGTGATCACCATGCGCCCCGCGCCAAGCGGGCCGATATTGCGCACCCAATGCCGCCAGGAACCGGAACCGCCATGCAGCAGCACCAGCGGCGTGCCGTCCCCCCAAACGCGCCAGACCATGCTGCCGGAGCCACACGGCGTTTCCGCCACGCGCGCCGCAGCCGCCAGCGGTGAGAGCGCCGGGTGAAGTTCCGCGCTGCCATCCCCGGCGCGCCAAATGATCTTGCTCATGCGTGCGTTCGATACTGTTTGGGCGGGAAGCTTAGGGCTGCGTACGGCGCTGTCCAACCCCAGGCGCCCGTTCAAAGCGGCTTTTGTGCCTTTTCCAGCAGGCGGCCCAGGAAGCCTGGCTTCTTTGGCTCAGCGGGCGGCTTGGTGGCCTCAGCCGCGGCCTTGGCTTCGGCGGCGGCGCGCTTTTCCTTTTCTGTCAGCCATTTTTCCAGGCTCATGCCTGCCTTGGCGGCGCGTTTGGCTTCATAGGCGCGTTGCGCTTCGGTCAATTTGCGGTCAGCCATGATCAGTACCTCTTTACCGGCGCCTGAATGGCGCGCCGCGCGGCTTCCGGCAAGGGGCAAGAAGTGGCAGAAGCACCGCCATGGACGCGAAAGTAAAGGCCGGCATTTGGGTTTCCATGGCGATCCGGCTTTCCGATATGGCCGGGCGGGCCGCTGCCGTGCTGCGCAAGGGGGACCCCGATAGCGGCGGCATTCTATGCGTGCTGCGCGGGCGGGCGGGGGTGCAGGTGCTCAGCCAAATCCGCGACGCCGAGGGCAGGCCAGCCTGGCTGCGCGCGACCGGCCCAGGCGCGGTGGATCAGGAAACGGCTGATGCCTATGTCGCGCGGCAGGTACAGCGCGATCCTGATCTTTGGGTGGTGGAATTCGACGCGCCGGATTTGCAGCCGCCGTTTGAAGCGCGGTTGGTTTAGCGCATCACCGGTCACACCGGATCGCAGCGGAGTTCGAAGTGGCATTCGCTGGCGCCATGCGCGGCGCAGGCGACTTCCCGGCAGGTGGGCTCGGCCGCCCGCCCGGCCTGTTCCATGACGTAACGCATGGCCCCACCAAAACTGCCTTCAAACATATAGCAGACCGGGCGGCCAACCCGCCCGTAAGCCAGCGCATAGGCTGAATGGCGCACGGTTACTGCGCCGGTGCCGGCAGCCTCATCCAACGCCGTGATCTCAAACAAGCCATAGCCGCGCTGTGAGAGGCGTCTTAGGTAATGGCGGAATGTCTCAACCGGGCTCAGCCCATGCGTCTTGGCTTCCGCGCGGCACCATTGGAGAGCGGAAAGATCAGCCGAGCCATACATGATGCCGCGGAAGCGATCAGCGCCGATCGCTTCCTCCACGCTTTTCTGGATATTCACCAGAAAATGGCGCGGCAGATAGATCATCGGCAGCCCATCGGTGCGCCAGATCCCCGTTTCGGGATCAACCTCAATCGGTACTGCCGGCCCGGCCATGGGCGTCAGCCCTTCTGCGCGGCCTGGAAGGCTTCGAAGAAGGCGGTCGGCTTGACGATGCGATTCTGCATCTGCACCAGCGCGCCGGTATCCGCGACTTTCTTGAGATAGGCGGCCCAGGCGGGGTCTGCCGCCATGGCGGCGCGGCGGCGTTCACGATCCGCCTGATCATCATAGGCCCACATATGGACAATGGTATTGAGTTCACCTTCGATGGTGGTGAACCAGCCATAGCAGCGGCCAAGGTGCTTTTTCTGGATGTCCCAGCCTTCCTTTTCATAAAGCGCGACGAAATCAGCGACCTTATTGGGAAGGCAGGTATAGATGCGAAGATCAATGATCATGGTGGGGTCTCCTTCAAGGGTGAAGACACCAGCTTAAGCGCACCCAGCCAGGCGGCGCCACTCCCCTTTTTCTTGCGCGCGGCCCTGTGTTCTGCGACGGTGCCTGCCATGGATCAACACGCCATCACCACCATCGCGGAACTTGAAGCCCTGTATGATCAGGTCTCAGAGACCGCCGCAAACAAATCTACTGACAGGCTGGATGCGCCAACGCGCGCCTTCATCGCCGCCTGCCCCTTTGCGTTGCTCGGCACGCAGGGCGCGCGCGGCAATCACATTACGCCGCGCGGCGATGCGCCCGGTTTTGTCCAGGTGCTGGATGACCAGCATGTGATGCTGCCCGACCGCAAGGGGAATAATCGGCTTGATGGGCTGCACGATATCATTGAGGATAATCGCGTATCGCTGCTGTTCCTGATTCCCGGCGTGAATGAGACACTCCGCCTGCATGGCGCCGCCACAATTTCCAAAGACCCTGCGTTGCGCGCGCGTTGCCTGGCGCAGGGCAAGGAACCGGCCACCGTGCTGATCATCAAAATCCGCGAAATCTTCATGCAATGCCCGAAGGCGCTGATGCGCTCAGCCCTTTGGGGCGGCCGCGCCCGCCCGGCTGAGGTGCCGAGCATGGGGCAATTGATCTCCGCCCACAAAAAAGGCGCGTTAGATGCGGCGGCCTTTGATCAGGCAGCGCCAGCGCGGATGAAGGCCGATCTTTACTGAAGGGAGGGTGAAAGCGCCGCGCCTCAGCGATCCGTCAGGCTCAATTCAATGCGGTGGTTGCGCGCCCATCATTCCGCAATCCGCTGGGCTTCAAAAGATGCTCGAAAAAACAGTGACGTAGAGCGGGTTGCATGAACCCATATGAACGCAACACGCTCTAAGCTCGCCAATCAACCTCGATGGCCGCTTCAACGCGGTTGCGTCCCAGCGATTTCGCACGATACATGGCCACATCTGCGGCCGCGATCAGTGCCTCGGCATCTGTCATATTGGCGGCCAGGGCACTGCCGATGCTCACCGTGACCGGCAATTTGGCCTGGCCAAGATCAATCGGCCGATCGGCAATGGCAGCGCGCAGCCGCTCAGCAATGACAGCGGTCTCCTCAGCCCCGGCACCCGACATCACCACCAGAAACTCCTCCCCGCCATAGCGCGCGACAATATCGGAAGCGCGCACATGCTCACGCAGCCGCGCCGCCACTTCGCGCAAGGCGGCATCACCCGCCGCATGGCCGTAATAGTCGTTCAGCGGCTTGAAACGATCCACATCAATCATCAGCACGCCGCAGGCCGTGCCCGCGCGCAGCAGGGATTCCAGATGGCGAAAGACATAACGGCGATTGCGCAAGCCAGTCAGCCCGTCGGTCACCGCCAATTCAAGTGACCGATCAAACTCCGCCCGTAGGCGCAGTTGATAGCGCCGGCGCCGTACCTGATTGCGCACGCGCGCGCGCAGTTCCTCCTCATTGATCGGGCGCAGCACGTGATCCGATGCACCCAATTCAAAGGCCCGCAGCACCAGGTCACGCTGTGCGTCATCGGCAATCAGCATCAGCGGCAAATCACGCGTCTCAGCCTCTGCGCGCAGTCGTGACGCAAGGCGCAGCGGATCACCCTCCGGCATGGGGAGTGAGGTCAGCACCAGATCATAATGTGCCTTCGGGTCCTGCAGCCTGGCCCAGACCGCTTTCTCGTCCTGGGATTGCTCCAGCGTCATGCCATCGGCGGCGAGCGCGGCAGAAAGGGCCGCGGCTTCAGCCGCGTTATCGGAAAGCAGTAGCACCTTCGCACCCTCAAAATCCTCGGGCGGCGCGCTTGGCGGTTCGAAGCCAAGATCGCGCACGGTCTCGGCACGAAGCCGCCAGGCATCCAGCACCTGCTTCACGCGCAACAGGGCGCGGAGCCTGGCGAAAAGCGTCGCCTGATCCACCGGCTTGACCAGAAAATCATCCGCCCCGGCATCAAGGCCGCGCACCCGTTCACTTTGGTCATTGAGTGACGTCACCATCACCACCGGGATATGCGCCGTGGCCGGCTGGGCCTTCAGGCGCCGGCAGGCCTCAAACCCATCCATCACGGGCATCAGCACATCCAAAAGGATGATATCGGGCGACCAGCGCTGCGCGAGCGTAATGGCCTCCGCCGCCGAGGCTGCGCCCAGAACCTCAAAATACTCATCCTGCAGCCGGGCTTCGAGCAGCTTGCGGTTGGGCAGGCTGTCATCCACCACCAGAACGCGCGCAGTCATGCCGCCGCCGCTCCGGCGAAAAGGCACCCGGTAAACGGAACCGCCGATGGGCCTCGGGCGCAGCGGTGGCGCAAGGGGGGGGTAATGCTTCCCATGCGGGAAATATGTCCCGAAATTACGCGGAAGGATAGAGCGCCCAAAGGGTTTTGCCCGCCTGCCTCACGCGCTGGCCAATACGGCTTCCCGCCCATCCCGATGGCGCAAATGCGCAATCAGCCTGGCGCTTGGGCTTTGGCGGAGCTTCACGGCCTCTTCCAGCCCCCGGGCCGCTATGGCCTGGCGCAGCGCGTCCATATCCGGGTGCTGCGCCTCAAACGCTGTCAGGCGCCAACCGGAATCGGGGATTTGTGCCGCAGCGCGCGCGCCATCCCATTGGATCAGGGGCGGGATCAGATTGCCCATATCCTGGAGCTGCGGTGGGAAGGCCATCCGCCAGGAAAGCGCGCCCCGGCGCATGGCGCGCACCTCGCCGCCATGGGAGGCACCAAGCCGCCCGACCACCGCTTCAATCGCCGGCGTCGCGGCGACATAGGCGATCAGTTGGGGTTCGGCCTCCAGCGCCAGCTTCAGCGCCGGGTCATCCAGATCAAAGGGGCGGGGATGGGCGGGGGCGCCCTGGGCGGGATCGGGGGCGATGATTTCGATATACTGCTCCGGCCCAAGACCCAGCAGCATGTTATGCGTGCCAACGCCAGGATGCGCGCCGCCGGGAACCGGGCGTGAGCCCAAATGGCGTTCCAGCCAAGCGGCGCCGGCTTCCAGCGTTGCGGCGCCAATCACAAGATGATCAATCTCAGCCATGTTACCCCCAAAGCCGCGCCTGATGGTGCTGCGCGGCGACATTGTTGCGCCGCACTTGAAGCCCGGCTTCGGCATCATGCCAAGGGGCAGGGCGCGTATATTGAGAAAGATCAAGAAAGAGCTGTTGCCCTGGATAGGTGGCGCGCCCATCCGATTGACCGGACCTTAGCATTGGGGCGTTTTGCCGAGCGTCATGAAAGGGGAGCGGCGCCATGACCCCGCAAAGGCCAAAAATCGCGGAGACCTTCATCCATCCGAGCGTAAAGCTGCGAGAGGCGCAGATTGGCGCGCGCTGCGAGATTCTGGAAAGGTCCTCGCTGGAATATGCGACGCTTGGCGATGCATCCTATCTTGGTCATGACTGTCAGGTGGCGGATGCCGAGATTGGCAAATTCTGCGCCATTGCGGCTTGCGTCAGGATTGGGCCGCCCAATCATCCCATGGGGCGTCCGGCGCAGCACCGTTTCACTTACGTACCGGAATATTATGATGCGACGAAACAGCGCGACAGCGCGTTTTTCGCCGAACGGCGCGCGGCGCGTGTGAAGATTGGCAATGATGTCTGGATTGGCCATGGCGTCACGGTATTGGCCGGTGTGACGGTGGGTGATGGCGCCGTTCTGGCCGCAGGTGCGGTGGTGGCGCGCGATGTCGCGCCTTACGCGATTGTGGGCGGCGTACCCGCGCGCATGATCAAGGCGCGCTTTCCGCGCGATATCGCCGCCAGGCTGCAAGCCATCGCCTGGTGGGATTGGCCCTTTGAGGTGATCATGGCCCGGCTTCAGGATTTCCAGCAGGAAGATGTCGCGGCGTTTTGCGACAGATGGTCGGGGTGAGGTGATCCGCCTGCACGGATCACGCCCCCACCCTCACTCCCGCCAGGGGTGCTGATTCCACAGCGCCTGATAGCGTGTGCGCAGCGCCAAAAGCTCCGCCCGATAGGCGTCTGGTGCCAGGAAGCGTAGCGGCAGGAATTGCTGATCGGCAAGGCGCTGGAATTCGGGATTCTCGACAGTTTTCTTCACGGAATCCGCAAGCCGCGTGATGATCTCGGCGGGCATTCCCGCCGGGGCGGCCATGCCGCGCATGGACCCTTCCACCACATCAAAGCCCAATTCCCGCAAGGTCGGGATATTGGGCGCGCGATCCCAGCGGGTTTCGCCCATTTGCGCCAGCGGATGCAGCGTGCCCTGGCGCAAATCATTCAGCCCTTCGGCAACATTCATCACCGCGAGCGGAATGGTGCGCGAAAACACATTCTGCTTCACCAGTGATGACCCGGCGAAGGGAATATGGAGGAATTTGGTGCCGGAAGCGCGTTCCAGCGCCAGCATCGCCAAATGGTCATCGGAACCAATGCCCGTGGTGCCATAGCCAATCGTGCCCGGATTGGCCCGCGCCGCCGCCAGGAGATCAGCCAGCGTCCTATAGGGGCTGTCGGGCAGCACCCACATGCCGCCCGGATCATCCACGATATTCCCGATCAGCGAAAAATCATCGAGCGAAAAGCGCGCACGCCTTTCGATCGGGATGGTGACGATGGTCGGCGTATTGATGAAGCCGATCGTATAGCCATCGGGCCTGGCGCGCGCCAATTCGGTAAAGCCGATTTCCCCACCCGCCCCGGGGCGGTTCAAGACCACAACGGATTGCCCAAGATCGGCTTCCATGAAGCGCGCAATGGTGCGTGCCGCAAGGTCCGTACCACCACCGGCGGCAAAGGCGACAATCATGGTGATTTGCCGATCGGGCCGCCAACCGCCTTGCGCGCGCGCAATGGCGGGGGTGGCAAGGGCGCTGGCGATCAGCGCGCGACGCGATAGTTTCATGGTGACCTCCCGGTTATTCGCATCATGAAAGCACAAGCGGTGCGCATGAAAAAGGCCGCCCGGAATGATCCGCGCGGCCTTTTCATTAGGCATGGTGCCAGGCTCAGTCGGCCGCCAGCGCCATGCGGTTGCGGTTCAGAATGCCCATCACGTGATCTTCAGCGGCATCCACGACCTTTTCGGTCTGTTCCGGCGTGAAGACATGGCCGGCGCCGGCCATGACGCGATAATCAATGCTGACGCCCTTTTGCGTATTGAGCTTTTCCACCAGCTTCTTCACGGATACTTCCGGCACCAATTCATCATCCGCGCCATGCAGGATCAGCCCGCCGCAGGGGCAGGGTGCCAGGAAGCCGAAATCATAATGCGAAGCCGGCGCGCTGATGGAAACAAAGCCACCCATTTCCGGCCGGCGCATCAGCACCTGCATGCCTACATAGGCGCCGAAGGAATAGCCCAGCACCCATTGGGAAGACGCGTTGGGATTGACGGTTTGCAGGAAATCCAGGCCCGCGCAGGCGTCAGAGATTTCGCCAATGCCGCCATCATAGCGGCCCTGGCTGCGGCCGACGCCACGCATATTGAAGCGCAGCACGGAAAAGCCGAGCGCCTGCATGCGCTGATACAGCGCATGAATGACGCGGTTGTTCATGGTGCCGCCATGCAAAGGATGCGGATGCAACAGCAGCGCTGTGGGGGCATTCGGGCGCTTGGAATGGTGATAGCGCCCTTCAAGCCGTCCATCAGGCCCGGCGAACATTACTTCTGGCATGGTCTTCTCGTGTCCATTCCATTCTTGGCCGATGCGGGGTTCACGCATCATCGCCCATGGGGGATGAGCGATGCGAACCCAGCGGCACCGGCGCCGCATTTCTGGGAAACCAAAACCCACGACCAGGATACGCCCTCATCACTCACTTACCGAACGCGGAAATCTTGACCGCCAAGATCGGCAAACCTAGCTATCATTGCCACGGGAGCGCCGCGGTATCCTATCGCCGAGGCGCCGCCAAAGCCGCCACCCCGATGCCTCAGAGGGGTTTCCCGTCCCTCAGAGGAAGGTGTTATATAATGATCACGACTGGAAATTCCTAATGTTTTCATGCCGGGAGTCGCGTTTTTTTTGCCCCCCATCGCGGGTGTCAGGTTGGGTTGACAGATGAGGCTCTCAACCCGTGGTCGATATGCCGTCATGGCGCTCGCCGAAATGGCGCGGCGGGAAGCTGCGCAGCGGGAGCCGCTGGAGGCCAAACCCGCTTCCATCGCCGATATCGCCGCCGCCCAGCACCTCTCGCCGGCCTATCTGGAGCAGCTTTTTGGCCGACTCCGCCGTGCCGGGCTGGTGGAATCGGCCCGTGGACCCGGGGGGGGCTATCGGCTGCTGCCGGCGCCTGAGCGTATCACCATCGCCGCCATCATCGATGCGGTGGAAGAACCCATCTCGGCCACCAGGTGTGAGGAAGGCAATCCGGGGTGTCTGGCGGGGCAGCGCTGCGACACCCATGATCTTTGGGCGGAGCTGGGCGGGCAGATCAGGCTTTTCCTGGCTGGGGTGACGCTCGCGGATGTGCTGGCCGGGCGGGTTTTGGGCCGCGCTTCCGCCCCCCTGCCCCCCGGCTGAAGCGCCATGGCCCGGCTTTACCTGGACGCCAATGCGACCGAGCCCATGCGCCCGGAAGCCATCGCCGCCATGGCCGAGGCGATGGCTTTGCCGGGCAATCCATCCTCGATCCATGCCGAGGGGCGGGCGGCGCGGCGCATTCTCGAAGAAGCGCGAGAGGCGATTGC
>JADCEX010000022.1 GCA_020249825.1 Roseomonas sp. | reverse complement strand
CTGATCTTCGGCGAAATCCAGGAACATCACCACAATGCGGTTGAGTTCGCTGATTTCCTCGGCGGACAGGTAATTCTTGGCAATGGTGGTATCGCCCTTGCGCACCGTGCCGGCCTTCCAATGCGTCAGCCCCATATTGGGTTTGGCGGCATTGGCGCGGCTCGCGATCAATTCTGGTGCGGTCTGGCCGGTGGCGGCGAAGTGCAGCTTGTTCTGCACCGCCTGGAACATGGCCTGGGTTTCCTCAGCGCCCGGTGTGTAATCCGCCGCCAGGGCGATGATTTCACGCACCCGCAGATAAACCCGCGCCTCACTCGCGCGGATATCGCGGATGCGTTCCAGTAATTCATCGAAGTAGTCGGGCATATCCGGCCCGGGCGGGGCGCGCAGGCGTTCATCATCCAGCACGAAGCCCTTGCGCAGATATTCTTCCAGCCGGGCAGTGGCCCATTGGCGGAATTGCGTGCCGCGCGGGCTACGCACCCGGAAGCCCACCGCCAGCACGGCGGGCAGGCTGTAATGCTGGATGGGGCGGGATACGCTGCGTTTCCCCTCCTGCCGAACTATCAAGTAAGACTTGATAGTTGCCTCCGGCTTCAGTTCCGCTTCGGCATAGATGTGGCGCAGATGCAGTTCAATATTCTGCACTGTGGTCTGGAAAAGCTCCGCCATTTGCGCCTGGGTCAGCCATAGCGTGGCTTCGGCCAAGCGGCATTCCAGGCGGGTGCGGCCATCTTCGGTCTGATAGAGTATCAGGCTGGAAGCGGGTGGGTCCGGTGGAGTGGTCACGCCGCCAGCCCCGCAATCATGCCAAGGATGCGGTCTGTCACCCGCTTCAAGTCAGCGTCTATGTCCGCCAGCGGGCGCGGTGGTTCAAACACATAGAAATGCCGGTTGAAGGGGATTTCGTAGCCTACCTTGGTCTTGTCCTCATCTATCCAGGCGTCCGGGGCATGGGGCAGCACTTCGCGGGCCAGATAGGCGGTGACATCCTCGCCGAGCGGGACATTTTCAGTATCGCGCAGCGCAGGGTCCGGCTGCGGCTTGCCCTTGGTTTTGCCCTTCTGGCTGACCACCGGCTTGCCCGCTTCATCGCGCAGCGGGCGTTCAACCGTGATGCTGCGATAGCCAAACGCCTCGGTCGGGAAAATGCGGGAAAGCGGGGCCAGCTTTACCGTACCGCCGGGCGGTGGCGCGGGGGGGGCTTCGCCTTCGCGCAGTACTTCCAGGGTGGTTTTGCCTTCGGCGGAGGTGATGCTGGCCAGTTGCGCCGGGGCGGCGTCACCGAATAGCCGGGTGATCAGGGCGATCTGGTCTTCCGACATTTCCTTCCGCTTGGACCCCAGGCTTTTGCGCATTTTCTGCCATAGGCCAGAGGCGTCTATCAGTTGCACCAGGCCGCGCCGGTTGGCGGGTTTGCGGTTGGAAAGCACCCAGACATAGGTGGCGATGCCGGTATTGAAGAACATATCGGTGGGCAGCGCGATGATGGCTTCCACCAGATCATTTTCCAGCACGTGGCGGCGGATTTCGCTTTCGCCGGAACCGGCGCCGCCGGTGAAAAGGGGTGAACCATTCAGCACAATGCCAATGCGGCTGCCGCCATCCTTGGCGGGGCGCATTTTGGATAGCAGATGCAGCAAGAACAGCAGGGACCCATCGGAAATGCGCGGCAGGCCGGGGCCAAAGCGGCCATTATAGCCTTGCTGTTCGGCTTCTCGGCGGACTTCCTTTTCCACCTTCTTCCATTCCACGCCGAAGGGCGGGTTGGAAAGCATGTAGTCAAACTTGCGCTGGGCGTGGCCATCTTCGGAAAGCGTATTGCCGGGGATGATGTTGCGCACATCCTGCCCCTTGATCAGCATATCCGCCTTGCAGATGGCGTAGCTTTCGTCATTCAGTTCCTGGCCAAACATGGTCAGCGTGGCGGCGGGGTTATGTTCCAGCAAATGCTCGCCCGCGACTGAAAGCATGCCGCCGGTGCCCGCGGTGGGGTCGTAGATGCTGCGTACGGCGGCGGTGCCGGGGGTTAGGATGTCGTTATCTTCAATGAAAAGCAGGTTCACCATCAGCTTGATGACATCGCGCGGGGTGAAGTGCTCGCCGGCGGTTTCGTTGGAGATTTCGGCGAATTTGCGGATCAGTTCCTCAAAGGCGAGGCCCATGTCGTGGTTGCTGATGATGTCGGGGCTGAGGTTGAAGCCGGCGAATTTTTCGGTGACCTGATAGAGCAGGTTGGCCTTTTGCAGGCGGGCGATCTGTTCGGCGAAAAGGAAGCGGTCGAACACATCGCGCACGGCGGGGGAGAAGCCCTGGATGTAGCTGGCCAGGTTGGTGGCGATATTGTCCTGGTCCCCCATCAGGCGCTTCATGTCGAGCGTGGAGGTATTGGCGAAGGGCACGCCGGTCAGGCGCAGCAGGAAGGGTTCGGGGTTGAGGCCCTGGGCTTCCTTGGCGGCCTGTTCGGCCAGCACGGCGGCCTTGGTGGGGGCCAGCACGCAATCCAGGCGCCGCAGCACGGTGAAGGGCAGAATGACCTTGCCGTAGTCATGCGGCTTGTAATCCCCGCGCAGCAGATCCGCGACGGACCAGATCAGGCCGGATAGGGATTGGGTATTGGTGCTGGCGGCAGGCGGGGGGCTTGGGGGCGCGGCTTTGGCTGTCACTGGGGCGCTTTCGGTCATGAGGCGGCTTGGTGGCGGTGCTGGGGCTGTTGTCGCGTCGGGCGCGCCATTGGGCAAAGCGGCCAGAAGGTCCGGTTGGGATGCCGGTGGCGCGGCGGCGGTCATGCCCGCGGGGAGGGAGACTGAACCACCCCGGCCCCGGCCAGAGATGAGCGCACCGGCATCCAGCAGGGTGGTTTGCGTGGCCCAGTAGCGTTCTTCGGGCCAGCCAAGCGCTTCCCGCAACCGCCCATTGCCCGCGCCACCGCCAAGCCGTTCGAGGGCCGAAAGGAAAGCGTTGCAGTCTGCTGCCGATGCCATGGGTGCCTTTTGCCAAAAGATGCCGCCCCGCAAGGATGCGAATCCGCGCCATGATTGCCCGGGCCTGACATGAATTCAATGAAATGGTGATGGAGGGGCGCGCCATGCGTGCCCTGCCCCGGAAGGCGGTGGCATGGTTTTGCCGTGCCGATGATGTGTCGCTGAGGCGGTGAGACTGCGGCAGCATGATTGCGGAGCGGATTGGCGCGGCCAAAACCCAAAGCCTGCGGGGCTGCCCTGTTTTGGCGCTGTAATGCCCCACAACGGCTGGGGGCGGCAGCCGTGGGCTGGTGAGGCAGCCTTGGGCCTTGCCCGCCTGTGGCGACCCTTATGCGGCCAGCAATGGGGCTTCACCGCGCCTTGACGGGTACAGGCGCCAGATCGAAGGGCTTACCCCAGGCGGAGGGGTGGAACATCTGCCCGCCGATGGTGTGCCCCATTTGGCCGGTCACCGGGTTGTAGCGGGTGCAAAGCTGCAATTCTTCCAGGGTCAATTCTCTGGGGTAGCCGCGCGGCCCCACCTGGCAAAGCTCTGGGCTAAAGCCGGGTGATACTGCCACCGTTTCGCGGGGTGGCGCGCAGCCTGAAAGCCCCGTGGCGGCCAAGAACATCCAGGCCAGCGTTCCGTTCCTGCGGCGGCCTGAATGCCGCCCAAAAGCCGCGTGGCCCGTTTGCGGGCAAACATGATCAGGGCGGAGCATCTTGGGGCGGAGGGACATGCGGCGGGTTTGGGGTTTTTGTGAGGGCCTCAGTGTCCCGGGAAAGCAGGCGACAATCAATAACGGTTTTGATCTTTGCGGCGGCCATGGAAATGCGGCGCCTGGCTTGGTGCAAAATTGACCCCATTCGGGTCAGTCGGGATGGGGATGGTCCCCCTTTGCTTTCGCGAATGCTGCTTTGGGCCGATCCGCAGTGGCGCCATTCAGGCCGGCCGTTTTTTTATAGGCTCCCTCATTCGCGTACCTGCTGCGTGGCGCCGGCCATGTTCCTTGGGCCGCCGCATGTTTCACCCCGTGCAAATATGTGTCGCAGTTTCCAGCAGTGTGTCCGCGTGTGCCAGCCTGATCAAATGGCGGGCTGCGGCTGGCTGAGGATGGTTGGGGCGGTTGGTTTGCGACGGGGAAAGCTGGCGGCCTTCTTTTTTTTGGCGAAGGGCAAGGTGAAATAGGTTTCGAATTTCGGCCTTGCCGTGAACCGCGTGCCATCGGCGTTTCGGATATAGGCGCGCCAATTTTTTTTCGGCCCGTAAATCACAGCCTCATTGGTGGTTTCCATAACTGAGGCGACTGTTATCGCCACCTGTCGGCCATCCAGCACGCCGTAGATGAAGACCAGCCCAGGGTCCCGGGCCATGGCTTTTTTGAACTCAGCGGCGGTAGCGATTTCGCTTGTGAAGGTCATCAAAAACCCCTGTTTTTTGGTGAGGTAGGAGGGAAAAGGGCAAGGGAGACCAAGCCCCAGCCAGTAAATGGCTCGGGTTGGTCCTCCCCTGAAATCGCGATCTGCTGCTTTTTGGAGCCGGCAGTCGGTCAAGGGGCCATCGCGATACTGGGTCGCGACGACATGGGTTCAACCTATTGAGTGACTCCAGTTCACCCAGTGACCGCGCATCTACCCCTAGGACCGCGCTTGGGACTTTGGTCACGCCCAACAGTAATCCCTACTCCCGGTGCCCTGCCGTCTCTTCTGCCAACAACACCGAAAGGCTTGAGAAGGCGCCCGCGCTTGGCGGGCGCGACATCTCAGGCTCGGGTCAAGGAAGCGGCGAACCGCTCGATCTCGTCCCGGTGGAAAAGGGTACGGAAGCCGTTTTTCACGGCCTTGATCCGACCCTGCTTGATTGCGGCGTAGAGAGCCGTGCGGCTCATGTTCAGGATGCCGCAAGTTTCCTGAACGCCGAAAAGAATTCTACTCATTGGCCTCCTATTGGTTATGGCTGAGATGACTATCTTCATCCCATAGCATGCAGGAACATGATGAAGAATTTTATAGAGTATGGCGTAAATATCAAGATATTTTTGAATTCAGTACTCGCGTATCACGCCTGTGATACTTTTCAAACGTAATGATGTGACGCTCCCGAAAAAAGTATCACAGGAGTGATATTTTCTCTTTTGGGCCAAAATCCGCTTTGGCGTGAAAGCCCCCGATTCGCACCCTCATTTCAGCCGAGTCGGATGAGCAGAACCCCCTGTCTGGCACGTCGCTTGGTGACGCGGTTTGGGCAGCCTGCCAATTTGCCGACCCCGCAGGCTCCTCGGGGCGCGGCTGGACGCGCGGCGGTGCGAGGGGCGAGCGAGGTTTCGCCTAGCTTGTGGAAGCGCGCAGAAGCGGCGTGGTCGAGGTGCGGAGGGGGTCTAGCGGATTGGCCGCGCGTCTATGTGCCGCGTGGGCCAGGCTGCTGCGGCAAGAGGGGGGAGCATCAGCGCCAAGAAATGGGGCGGGATGGGATGATGGATGGGACGAATGCCCGCCGAAGCCAAATTTCGTTGTTAAATCAAAGCGCTGGGGAAAATAAGTGGCGTAGGAAAGGGAACCGTGAAAGCAACCGTCTCTGGGGCCTCAATTACAGCTCAGCGCCCGGGCGGATTGCCGCTGCTGCTCGACCTGCGGTTTGCGGTCCCACGCTTGCGGGCAGAACCCGTAGTCAGAAGGTATTCGCCCGCATCTACAAGTCGGCGCTCGTTCAAGCGAATGCGCTTCTGCGCATTCTCGCCGAGTTTCGCTACCGTCAGCGCCGCAAGCAGATTGGCCACAGCGAGGGCTCCGCCCGCTGATTCTGGAAAGGCGCGGCTCATTGTCGGCGCCACGAAGAAAAGGTCACCAGCCAGATCGCGCAGGGGGGCCTCGTCGATATCGGAAACGACGATAATCCTTGCCCCGGCATCGTTCGCTCGCCGTGCCAGCGCATCGGTCACGCGACTGAACGGCGCGAAGGTAAAGGCAACAAAAGCATCCTCCGGCGCTGCATCTTCAAGCGCAGCTTCAGGTGCACCGCCCGCGTCATCAAGCAAGCAGACACCGGGCCGGGCCTTGCGGAGGGCGTAGGCGAGCGTGAAGGCCGCAGAGAAAGGCGTGCGACGGGCAGCCACAAACACACGCGGAGCAGTCGCAAGGACCGTCGTGGACCGGTCCAGCGTGGTCTCGGTGAGCCCCACGAATGCTCGGCGAAGCACGTCATGCTCCGCCGCAAAGAAGCTTTGCGCGAAGGCCAGCGCCCCGGTGCCGGCACCGACGGCTGCCGCGATGGCGCGCGCGCTGTCGACGTTGCGTGTCGCGGCCACCTGCGCTGCCGAAGCGTTGCGCAAGACGCGGTCCACAAAGCCCTTGCGTAGTTCATTGTATCCGGGAAGGCTCAGCCGCTGCGCCAGGCGTACTAGCGTGACAGGCGGAACATCGGCCCGCCGTGCAACCGCGCGCATCGAATGGACGGCGACGTCCTCAGGGTGCGCCAGCAGATAGCGCGCCGCCTGGGCCATCGGCCCCGTTAGTTCGACGAGCATCCCCCGGAGCGCCTTGAAGGTCTCGGCTTCATTCATGTCGGTGGGTTCCCCATGGTGACCGCTTCGGATAAGTAATGGAACAAATGCTCCTATTGACTCATAATGGAACCATATGGTTTGATCCAGCCCGCGTCATTGAATGGAAGTTCGGGCATGGATCATCCCGCCGCATCCAACGTCGACCCGACCAGTAATCGACCGCCGCGTTCGCGGTCTGCCGCCGAGTTCGAGAGGGCCAAGCGCGTCATTCCCGGCGGCAGCATGCGCCAAGCCACTTGGTTCGCGCCGCACCCTCCCTACGCGGTCAGGGGCGAAGGCTGTTGGGTGGAGGACCTGGATGGCCGTCGCGTCCTTGATTGCGCAAATAACTTTTTCTCGCTTGTGCATGGCCATGCCTTCCCGCCGGTGGTCGAGGCGCTAAGGAAGGTGGTGGGCGACGGCACGGCGTTCGGCATGCCCACGCGGCATGAGACGGCCCTGGCCGAGGCTATTCGCAGCCGCTCGCCGCGCTGCGAGCAGATCCGCTTCTGCAATTCGGGCACCGAGGCGGTCATGTTTGCTGTCAAGGCAGCGCGCGCGCTTACCGGTCGCCCCGCAATCGCGAAGTTCGAAGGCGCCTATCACGGCAGCTATGATTCGCTTGAAGTCAGCCTCGGCTCCGATCCTTCAAACTGGAATGGCCCGCACGGCGATCCTGCGGCGGTATCTTATGATCGCGGCACGCCGGCCGGTGTGGTCGCCGATACCGTGGTGCTGCCCTACGCCGATCCCGAACGCTGTGCCGCAATCCTGGAGAGGGAGGCCCCGCGCCTTGCCGCCATTGTTCTTGACCCCCTCGCTTCGAAGATTGGGATGGTGCCCCCACCCGCGACCACCATTGAAGCTTTACGAAATGCCCGCCTGCGTCACGGTATTCTGCTGATCTGTGATGAGGTGATAACCTTCCGATTGTCCTATGCTGGCGCGCATCCGCTTTTTGATCTGAAGCCGGATTTGATCGCGCTTGGCAAGATTATCGGTGGTGGCCTGCCGGTTGGGGCCGTAGCCGGTCCAGCTGATAACATGGCCATCTTCGATCATACACGTGGGCAGCCGCCTGTGGCCTTCGGCGGCACATTCAGCGCCAATCCCTTGACGATGGCAGCCGGTCTTGCCGCCCTTGAAGCCTTTGATCTGCAAGCTGTTGATCGGCTTGGTCGGATTGGGGAAACACTGCGCAATCGCGTCAATGCCGCCTTCGCTGCTGCGGGAGAAACGGCGCAGGTGACAGGTATGGGTTCACTATTTCGCTTGCACCTCACGGATGCACCCATTCGTGACTACCGAAGCAGCTACCCCGATGCCAAGGCAAAGAAGGCGCTGGCAGCGATCCATCTAGCCATGCTGGAGGCCGGTATATTGCTGACCCCCAACTGCTCCGGCGCGCTCTCAACACCAATGACCGCGGCTGAGATTTCGCTAATCGCGGATAATCTTGTGGAAGCCACAATTTCGAGGAGGAAAGAGGAATGAAGAGGTTTCTTCTTGCCGCCACCCTGCTGCTGACGGCCTTCGGGTCGGTGGCGCAGGCGGGCCCGATACTGGACCGTGTCAGGGCCAATAATACGATCAGATGCGGTGTTGGTGGATCGCTCGCCGGCTTCTCGCTGCCTGATAGCCGTGGAGAGTGGCACGGCATTGATGTGGATTATTGCCGGGCTGTTGCCACCGTCGTGCTCGGCGACCCTAGACGTGTCACCTTCGTGCCGGTGACGCTGCAGACGCGCTTCACGGCGTTATCTTCTGGCGAGATTGACGTCCTCGCGCGTGATACGGTCTGGACCATGTCGCGCGATGTGAATCTCGGCATCGTCTTCGTCGGTACCAGCTTCTACACCGGCACGGGTATCATGGTCCGCCGAGCGTCAGGTGTCACGCGGATGGATCAATTGAATGGCGCGACCATCTGTGCCAGTCAGGGCGGATCGAATCTCCCTGAAGTCGCGGATTTTCTGCGCGCGCGTAACCTACCTTTTACGCCATTGACCTTCGATCGCTTCGCGGTTGTGCTGGAAGCTTTCTTGGCCGGGCGCTGTGATGCGGTGACAGCGGGTGCGGCAGATCTGGCCGCGGCGGTTGCGGTGCAAGTTACCAATCCACGTGACTTCCTGGTGCTGCCGGAAGTGCTCAGCCGCGACCCCTACGGCCCGGCCGTGGCACGGGGCGACATGGAATGGTTTTCGATTGCGCGCTGGACCCTGTTCGCGCTGATCGAGGCTGAAGAGCGCGGGGTGACCAAAGCCAATGCACGCCAGATGGCAGCGACAGCTACGGACCCGGCCTTGAAGCGACTGCTTGGCACGGAGGATAATCTGGGCGGCATGTTGACGCTTCAGCGCGATTGGGTAGTGCGCCTGATCGAAGCGGTTGGAAATTACGGGGAGATTTATGATCGGCATTTTGGCCCCAATACCCAGATCAATCTTGGGCGCGGCCAGAACAACATCGTCTCGCGCGGCGGGCTCCATTACGGCATGCCTTTCCGCTGAGCGGATCGGGTGGCCATAGCGTGCGTGGCGGCGCCTCCCGTTAGCATCAGCACGCACATGCCCGGAACCCGCGCCGTTGTAGTCCGAGTCCCCCGCGAGGCCAGCGAAGAACGAGTTCTCCTTTCCAGTAAGGGCACTCCCATATGACCACGGACGCGATCCAGCCCCCTTTCCGCATCGGTGTCGACATTGGTGGCACCTTCACGGATATCGTTGTCGCTGGCGCGGCGGGCCGACTACTGGTGCACAAAGCCCCTTCCACGCCGGAGGACCGAACCATCGGCGTGCTGAACGCCATCTCGGGTGCCGCGCTGGCGATGGGGCGCGACACGCGGGGCTTGCTGGGCGAAACGGAACTCCTGATCCATGGCTCCACTGTCGCCACAAACACCCTGCTGGAAGGCAAGGGCGCGCGGGTGGGCCTGCTGACGACCGAGGGGTTCCGCGACAGCCTGGAAATCCGCCGCGGCCTGCGGCGAGAGGTCTGGGACCACCGCACGCCCTTTCCGCCACCGCTGGTGCCGCGCCGGCTGCGACTGAGCGCAACGGAACGCATTGATGCCACCGGAGCGGTGGTGACCCCTCTGTCCCGCGATAGCGTGCTGCGCGCGGTCGATCTGTTCCGTGCCGAGCAGGTCGAGGCGATCGCCATCTGCTTTCTCAATAGCTACCGCAACCCGGCACATGAACATGCCTGTCGTGCCATCATCCAGGAGGTCTGGCCCGAGATCTGGGTCTCCTGTTCTGGCGACATCGCACCGATCATGGGTGAGTACGAACGCAGTGCGACGGTTGTCGTCAATGCCTATGTTGGCCCACGCGTGGCGCCTTATCTGCATTCGCTTGAGGAGAGGCTGTCCGCCCTTGGCCTGCGTCATCCGCTGCTGATCGTGCAGAGCAATGGCGGCGCCCTGAATGTGGCTGAGGTGGCGCATCAGCCGGTGCAGATGGCGCTATCGGGTCCGGCTGCGGGCGTCGGCGCGATCCGTTACTTTGGACGGGATACCGGTTCGTCGAACCTTGTCTCCATCGAGGTGGGTGGAACCAGTTGCGACGTGACCCTGATGCGCGACGGCGTTGCGCAGATGACCGACCAGCTTGATGTGGAAGGGCATTGTATTGCCATTCCCTCGGTTGAGATCCACACCATAGGCGCCGGCGGCGGCACCATCGGCCACGTCGATGCGGGTGGGATGCTTCATGGCGGGCCGCGCGGCGCCGGTGCGCGGCCCGGGCCGGCGGCTTATGGCTTCGGCGGCACCCTGCCCACGGTGACGGATGCGCAGCTCGTCCTCGGCCGGCTGGCGCCGGGCCCTTATGCCGGCGGTGCCATCACGCTGGACCGCGAAAAGGCCGCCGAGGTGATTGAGCAGCATCTGGCACGACCGCTGGGGCTCACTCTGGAGCAGGCGGCAGCCGGGCTGATCCGCCTGTTGGAACAGAACATCCAGCACGCCGTGGAGCGCGTCAGCATCGAGCGCGGTTACGACATCCGTGACTTCACGCTGATCGCCGCTGGCGGCGCCGGACCGCTCCACGGGGCGGCAGTCGGGCGCGCTCTGGGCTGCGCCGCCGTCTATGTGCCACGCTTGGCAGGCGTGTTTTGCGCCTTCGGCATGTGCAATACTGATGTTCGTATCGACCGCATCCGTAGTTGGTACCAGCGGCTGGATAATCGTCAGCCGGATCGACTTGAAGCGGCGTTCCTCGAGGTTGAACAGCAAGCTCGTGCAGCATTGGCGCGGCAGGGCTTCGCTGAGGATGCGATCCTGCTCGAACGCGGGCTGGCGCTGCGCTATCCGGGGCAGCAATGGCCGGTGACTATCACCTGTGAAGAGGGGCTGAGCGCAGAGCAGTTGCGCCGCAGCTTTGAGGTGGCGCACCAGCGGCTCTATGGCCATTTCCAACAGGATGGAGAGATCGAGGTACTCGACCTGAAGGTGGGGGCACGTGGCCACCTGCCGATGGTGGCGCCGGCGCTGGCCGAGCCTGGCCCGTTACGCTGGCCGGAACCCGTTGGGCGGCGCCCGGTCTGGATCAACGATGCCATCGGCACAGTTCAGACGCCGATCCATGACGGGCGGCGCCTTGTGCCATGCGATATCGTGATAGGTCCCGCTGTCATCGACGAGGCGACAACGACGCTGCTCGTCGAGAGCGGCCAGAAGCTGCGCGTTACCGCAGCCGGAAACTATCTGATCGAACCCGCGAATAAGGACGGCGCCGCATGACCGATAATGCCATCGATCCGGTTCGCCTCGCGGTCGTCCAGAAGCAAGTGGATCACATCTCGCAGCAAATGGGTTGGATCATGACGCGCACGGCGCGTAGCCCGATCTTCAGTCAGAGCCATGATTTCACTTGCTTCGTCGCTGGCGCAGGCGGCGACATCATCGCCCAGGCGGACGGCATCCCCATCCATAGTGGCGGGGGAGGCTTCGCGGTGCGCGCCACGCTACAGGCCTTTGGCGACGAGATGTCTGAAGGCGATGTTTACCTGCTGAGCGACCCCTATGTCGCGGGTGGCAACCACCTGCCGGACTGGACCATGATCCGCCCGATCTTTGTTGGCGGTCGGCTCTGCGGCTTCACCTGCAACCGCGCGCATCAATCGGATATTGGTGGCGGCGCGGCGGGCACCTACAACCCGGAAGCAACCGAAATCTTTCACGAGGGCATCCGCCTTCCCGTGCTTCGCCTGGTCGAAGGCGGAAAGCTGCGGCGTGACCTGTTCAAGCTTCTCCTGCTCAATTCCCGTTGCCCGGACCTTATGGAAGGCGACCTGAGCGCGATGCTCGGCTCAACACGGATCGGGGCGGAACGTGTAGCCGCGATGCTGACCGAGATGGGGATCGAACAGGGCCTTGCTTATTTCGACGCATTGTTGCGCTACGGCGAAGCCCGCATGAGTGCCGAGATCGCGAAGCTGCCCAACGGCATCTATCTGGGTAAGGATGGCAGCGACACCGACTGCTTTCAGAAGGTCGACGTGCCGGTGACTGTTGCGCTCGAGGTCCGTGACGACGTCCTTATCTTCGATTTCACCGGGAGTGCGCCGCAGATCAGGGGGTTCAAGAACAGCTCGTTGGCGAACACCTATTCCGCTGTTTATGTAGCGGTCGCAACCTTTTTCGATCATTCGCTGCCGCGGAATGAGGGGCTGTTCCGGTCGGTGACGATCATTGCGCCCGAGGGCACCGTTGTGAATGCCCGACCGCCAGCGCCGATGACGATGAACACGGTGTATCCGGCGACCGACATCATCTACGCCTGCTGGAAGGCCCTGGCACAGGCGGCGCCGGATCGTGCCTGCGCCGGCTGGGGTAAGGCTTGTTATGGGCTGAGTTCCGGTCGCGATGCGGACGGACGCTTTTTCGTCATGTATCATTGGCACGGCGCATCCGGGGGCGGTGCCGTGAAGGGGCGCGACGGGTTCCAGTCTGTCGGCCATATGATCTCGCTGGGTGGCCTGACACTCCCAAACGTAGAGGGCTACGAGCAGTCCTACCCAGTGCGTATCCATCGGCAGGAACTGAGGTGCGACACTGCTGGCGCGGGCGAGTTTCGCGGCGGTGCCGGCGTGGACTATATCTGCGACGTACTGGTGCCGACCGAACATGCAGTCCGCTCAGAAGGCGTGGGCCGTCCGTCCGGCTACGGAATTGGCGGCGGATTGGATGGGGCCGCCGGATTGCTGGACGTCGAGGAAACAGGAATGGGTCTTCGCCCGCCGCCACAATATGGCATCCAGCGCCTCGGCCCCTCACGCATTCGCGTGCAGTCGAGCGCCGGGGGAGGGTGGGGTGATCCGCTCCGCAGAGACCCGGACGCTGTATTGGCAGATGTGCTTGACGGTATTGTCAGCCCCGAGGCGGCACTGAACGTTTACGGCGTGGTCTTGGCGAGTGATGGGCGCGCGGTGGATCACGCCGGAACCAGGCGAAGAAGGGCATCTGCCACCGGATAGCCTCGGCACGCCATCCTCCGGTCGGGTTGTCTCCCGGACAAAGCATTTCGGTCCGGGTGATTGGGACCAACCATCTGAAATTCGGCCGCTAAATCTTGCGCTCCGCAGGCCATCAATTGGCGCGTGAAGCGTTCTGGAAAGCTGGCAGCAGAGGATTCGGGGCCGAATTTATGCATTGTATGTGATCACATATATGATAATCTGAGACATCTGATGGGCCGTCATTACCCGGCCAATCCCACCATTCAGGAGACCGGCAGGGCATGAACGGCAGGAAAGGTTGTCCCACCATCATCGGAAAGCCGCGCTGGCCTGGGCGGCCGACGGGCCACGCATCCCACCCCCTACCCGGCCGGCTTCAACGCGATGAGGTGCAGGAATCATGATGCAGCTACCAAGCAAGGGGCGCCCTTGGGCTGATCTCAAGGCGGAATTGGAAGCCGCCAAGGCGGATGATTATTCATGGCGTGACGGGCGGATGGCCCTTTATTTCTACCATCTTGATGATGAAGTAACTCGTATCGCGCAGGAAGCCTATCTCGCCTACTGGACCGAAAATGCCATGGGCCAACGCGCCTTTCCCAGTATGAAGCGGCTGGAAGGCGAAGTGCTGTCCATGGGCCTTGCCTTGCACCACGCCCCGGAAGGGGCCGGCGCGACCTTCACCTCCGGCGGATCAGAGAGCATCTTCCTTGCGATCAAGACCGCCCGCGATTGGGCTCGGGAAACCAAGGGCATCACAGAGCCCAATATCGTCATTCCCCGCACGGGCCATCCCACCTTTGACCGTGCGGCGCAGTATCTGGATGTGGCAGTGCGCCGCGTTCCGACCACGCGCAATGATTTTCGCGCCGACCCGCAAGCGATGGCGAAGCGGATTGATGGCAATACCATCATGCTTCTGGGCAGTGCACCCAATTACCCCTTTGGCGTCTTCGATCCAATCCGGGAGATCGCAGCGCTTGCTGCGGCGCATGGGCTTTGGATGCATGTGGATGCCTGCGTCGGCGGTTTCCTTGCCCCCTTCGTCCGCAAGCTGGGTCGTGAGATCCCTGATTTCGATTTCGCCGTACCGGGCGTCACATCCATTTCCGCTGATCTGCATAAATACGCCTATACAGCCAAGGGTGCATCAATGATGATGCTGCGTGACGCTGACTTGCAGAAATGGCAGAATTTCACCTTCAACGACTGGGAACGCGGCGCCTATATGAATGCGACCGCACAGGGCACTCGTGCAGGTGGTGCGGTGGCGGCGGCCTGGGCAGTCATGAATTTTCTTGGCGAAGAGGGCTATGTAAAATGGGCCGGCGTCCTGATGGATACGGTGGATAGGTTTGCGGCGGGAATCGGCGCCATTCCTGGACTGGAAGTGCTGCAACCGCACGAACTTTGCATCTTTGTCTATCGCGCATCCGATCCGACGCTTGATATCGGTGCCGTGGCCGAAGCCATGACGCAACGCGGCTGGTTTGTCGGCCGCCAGGCGGAACCTCAAGGCATTCATTTGCATCTCAATCCCGCTCATCGCGTCGCGGTGGATGCCTATCTCTCTGACCTTCGCGATTCAGTTGTCGAGGTACGCGCATCCGGCAGCACGGCATCCGAGCCCGTTGGCAGGACCTACTAGCATTCGGACGCAGCGGCGGCTGCGCTGACATCAATGATCCGGCCTGGCCGCCGCCGGGAAATGGCAGAAGGGAGGTCAAAGCATGAAGTTCAAGTCTATAGCACTCGCCGCGGCCATGACGCTGGGGCTGGCACAATTTACCACGCTGGCACAGGGCATCGCGCCACAAATGGACACGGTCCGCGAACGTGGTGCTTTTCGGTGCGGTGTCTATGAAAATGTCCCGGGCCTTTCCGCACTTGATTCGCAAGGCCGACGTGTGGGTTTTGACGTTGATTACTGCCATGCCATGGCAGCCGCCATCCTTGGAGATCCCAACAAGGTCGAGTTTCGCACCATGACGCTGGCGCAGGGCATCCCTGCCCTGCGTTCGGGTGAGGTGGACATGGTCGCCCTTGCCCTGACTTATACAATTCAGCGGGATACTGAACTCAGCCTCGATTTCGTGGGACCAACCCTTTATTCGGGGCATGGCTTCATGGTGCATCGGCGCAGCGGCGCACAGCGGCTTACTGATCTGAATGGCGCGACAATCTGCGTGGTGGCCGGCGGCATCACCGACAGTCTGATCGCGGATTATTTCCGTGCACGCAATATGACCTTCCGCCCGCTCGCGGTGGAAAACACCACGCAAATGTACGCGCTTTATGAAGAAGGACGCTGCGATGTTGTCACTTCTGAAATTCCATTCCTTGGCATGCGTCGTTCCCGCCTGCGCCAGCCCGACCAACATCTGATCCTGAGCGAGGTCTTTGCCAAATCCCATATGGGCCCGATCGTTCGGGATGATGATCGCCGTTATGCGCATGTTGCGCGCTGGGTCCATTATGCCCTGGTGAACGCAGAGGAGATGGGGATTACCCGAGCCAATCTCGATCAGATGGTCCGTGAATCGCGCGACCCTGCCGTGCGTCGCTTTCTGGGGCTTGAAGGCGATATCGGCCGCAATATGGGCCTGCCGAATGACTTCACCCAGGCGATCATTCGTGCAGTCGGAAATTACGGTGAAATCTTTGAACGTCACTACGGTCAGCAGAGCGTGATCAAGCTGCCGCGCGGCATGAATGCGCTGGCCGATCAGGGCGGGCTGCAATGGTCCCCAACCTGGCGCTGAGCCTGGTTTCATGAAGCGTGAGGCGGCCAAGGCGCCGCCTAGCGGGCGCCCTGGCCCCAGGTTCCAGAGGCGCCCGCCCTGGCGCGCGGTGCTATGGCAGGCAGCCGCCTTGCTGGCAATTCTGGCTCTTGGCGCTTGGATCTGGAACAATCTTACCGGTAATCTGGCGCGGCGGGAGCTTGATATTGATTTCGGCTTCCTTCAGAATCGCGCCAGCTTCGAATTTGGCGAGAATCTTGCCGGCTATCGGCCAGGTGAGAGCTTCTTTCGCGCCTTTCTGGCGGGCCTTACCAACACGGTCCAGGTAGCGATACTTGGTATCCTGTTGACAGGCTTTGTCGCACTCGGCCTTGCATTGGCGCGGCTTTCGCCGAATAGGCTCGCGCGACGCATGGCGGGCATATGGATCGAATTGATCCGCAACACGCCGCTACTGTTGCAGTTGCTGTTCTGGCATCAATTCCTCATTCGGCAATTGCCCATGCCACGCCAGGCATGGGAACCTGCGCCAGGAGTCTTTATCAGCAATCGCGGTTTTGTCTTTCCGGTGCCGGAAGATCCATGGACCTTGTTTATCATGGTTACCGCGCTACTGAGCGGATCCTTCGCGGCGGTCATGACGTTTCGGCTGATGCGCGAACAAGGCCAGGCGCAGCGTTTCGCCCTATCAGCCTTGGCTGGGTTCACGCCGGTCATGGTGGCGTTTTTTGCCTATCCTATCGCTGTTTCAGTGCCTGAACTTCGGGGTTTCAACTTCCAAGGGGGTGCTTCGGTAAGCCCTGAATTCATCGCGTTGCTCCTTGCGCTGGTGGTCTATCAATCGGCCTTCATGGCTGAAACGATCCGCTCGGGCATTCTGGCGGTACCAAAGGGACAGTATGAGGCCGCCTTCGCACTAGGCTTCACCCGCTGGCGAATATTGCGCCTGATCGTCCTGCCACAGGCGTTACGTATCGTGGTGCCACCGGTGACAAGCCAATTTCTGTCATTGACGAAAAACTCTTCGCTTGCCGTGGCGATAGGTTACCCTGATCTGGTGCGTGTCAGCCAGGTAACGATCAGCGAAACTGGCCGCGCGGTGGAATGCGTGACGATCATGCTGACGGTTTATCTTGCCCTTTCGCTGCTCACCGCCTTCCTGATGGATCGCTACAATCGTCGTGTCATGCGTCGTGGTGGCGCAGCTGCATGACATATCCCACGCGCACAAGATGGCATGGCGTTGCGGGCGGCATTTTTGATAGTCCGGGCAATGCCCTGGTCTCTCTGCTGCTGCTCGGAGTGTTGTGGTATCTGGCGTCAGGGCTTTGGGATTGGGCAGTCGTGCGCGCTACCTGGGAGGCTGCGACCGCGGAAGAATGTGCGCGTAATGGCGGTACATGCTGGGCCTTTCTGCGTGATCGCTGGCGCCTCATTCTGTTCGGGCCCTATCCTTATGGCGAACAATGGCGGCCTGCCTTCGCGTTGATGCTCTTTCTCGGCCTCATTATTGCGACGCTCAGGCCAGCCTTCTGGGAAAATGGCCATGCGCGCCGTAGCCTGATGGTGGCATGGGCGCTTGGCTTGCCGCTCATGGCCTGCCTGATGATTGGTGGCACGATGGGGCTGGCACCTGTACCGATGCGTCTTTGGGGCGGATTACCGCTTACTGTCATGCTCGCTGCGGTGGGGGTTAGTCTCGCTTTTGTGCTCGCGGTCGCGCTGGCGCTCGCGCGTGTTTGCACTATGCCTGTCATCCGCTGGCTGGCCACGGCTTATATTGAATTCTTTCGCGGTGTTCCGCTTATCGCGTTGTTGTTTCTGGTGGCGATCCTTTTTCCTTATGTCGTGCCGCCGGGTTGGAACATGGATACGCTTTTACGGGCGCAGCTTGCCTTTGCGCTTTTCTTCGCAGCCTACATGTCGGAAGCAATCCGCGGTGGTTTGCAATCTATTCCTCAGGGGCAGTATGATGCGGCGGTCGCGCTTGGCCTGACATGGTGGCAATCCCGCCGGCGCATCATTCTTCCCCAGGCATTACGCAAGGTAATACCAAGCCTGGTAAATATCTTCATCGCTGCCTTCAAGGACACCTCATTGGTGGTCGTCATCTCCATGCTTGATCTGTTGGGGGCCGCAAATGCCTCTACGGCAGAGGCGAAATGGTGGGGGCTTTACATCGAGCCCTACTTGTTCATTGCCCTGATCTATCTAGTGTTCTGCCTAGCCATGTCGGCGTATAGCCGCAGCTTGGAACGGCGTCTTGGAGTGGGCGAAAGATGATCATGCAGCAAATTGGGCCGGTAATGTTGGACGGCAGGGCCTCCCTTGCTGATAAATGGGTCGCCATGGCGATAACCGGGCTTTTCTTTCCAACCAATCACGCAGAAAATTTGCTTGCCCCAGCTTTGGGGCGCCAAACGCCATGACGCCAGCAATCACCTTGCCCTCCTTTGCCCCGGTTGAGTACCAGACTTTGCGCGACAATGCTTATGCTCAGCTGCGCGAAGCACTGATGACGGGACAGTTTATTCCCGGGCAGCGCGTGACCATTCGTGGCCTTGCGGCAGCCCTGGGCATGAGTCCCACACCAATACGTGAGGCGGTGCGTCGACTGGCCGCCGAACGCGCCATAGAAGCCGAACCCAATAGATGGATGCGCATTCCCATATTGACCGCAGCCCAGCTTCGCGAGCTTCGCGCCATACGGCTGGCGCTTGAGGGGCTGGCAGCCGAGGAAGCCGCGAGACGTATCACGCCGGCGGAAATCGCTGAGGTGCAGCGGCACGAGGAAGAGATTGTTGCACTCCGGCCACTTGGCGATCCCAAGCAAATGATCCCGCGCATCAGTCGACTGCATTTCGCGATCTATCGTGCCTCGGCCATGCCTGACCTAGTGCGCATTATCGAAAGCCTCTGGCTAAGAAGCGCGCCATACAGCAACCTCCTTTTCCCAGGTTATACGCGCATGGAAAAAGGTCGCTTGCGAGCGGCTGTGATCGCCGCCCTCAAGCGCCGTGACGCTTTGGAGGCGCGGACCTTGATCCAGGCTGATATTGCGGGGGCCCTTGATTACATTCTGATCTTTGCGGATCGTCCAACCTGGCCAAAAATACAATTTGATCCTGCTGCAGAATAAGTCTTCCTGCCCGATATGTCGAAGGCATTGCGAACTTGCCGTCCGCGCATAAGAAGCAGAATCCAAGGCCGTATTCATCGAACAATTCTGGTGCATCGAAATTCCGAAGGGAGTTAAGATAGGCGATAATCAATGCCACTCGAGGTGCTCTGGAGGCTTTCCCTCACACCCGTTCCACCATCCCTACTGCCCGCGCCGTGAACGGAAAGCTATCCCGGCTAGCGCTGGCTTCGTCCCCCGGCGCATTGACCGCGCCCCAAATGGCGCGGCGGTTGCGCTCGGCCAAGCTGTCGGAAAGCTCCGCAATCCAAAGCGTATCCCGCGCCGCGCCAAGGCGCCGCAGCATATCGCGATGCTGGTTGCGTGCCTCGGCAACCGACAACGCCGGCAAGGTGAATGTCGCCATGCGCGGGTTCACGATGGCCGGTACGGGAAACTCGGCGCCGGTGTAGGGATTTCGGTCGCGCCGGTCGAGCATCACGCGGCCCTCGCGAATGCCATAAGCCGTGCCGCGCTGCAGCCGCCAGAGCTGCCCGGCGACCAGCAGGCCGATGTCCATGTAGGGCGCTGCGCCATCTGTGAGATCAACCCGAAGGTACCGCGCGGTCACAGGTGCGGGGAATACCAGCACAACATTCCCCTGGCTCTCATCCTGCGCCTCGGCATTTACTAGCCCGGTGTCCGCAAGCGTCACGCTGAAATTCGCGGCATTCGAAAGCCGCGCCTGCACCATGGCGAAGGGCGCTGCAGCATCAGATGGTCCTTGAGGATGGTGTCGCACGGTGTTGCGCAACACTCCAATGTCTCGTGCAATCGCGCGCAAACCTTTGCCTCGTTTGGCCAATAGACGGATCGCCTGTCCGTCGTCAAATGATTTGAGACCATTTGGCGTGCTGTGAGAGCTGGCTCGGGCAATCTGAACAGCTGGGATAAGTGTATTTTCTGCCTGACTGCGGCATGATGCCGTGAACAGGAGATACCATGACGAGACGACCACGCCGGAACCACAGCCCAGCCTTCAAGGCGAAGGTGGCGCTT
>JADCEX010000219.1 GCA_020249825.1 Roseomonas sp. | reverse complement strand
GTGGAAGAAGATCCTGAATTACGGAACAACACTGCAATTGTTCCTGGATGCGGTGGACACGCCAGACGCGCATACCGCGATCTTCCGCTACAGCCGGCCCATGCCGCTGAACCTGCTGCTGCGCGCCATCCCTGATCTTGGTTTTGTCTCCGCCAAGCATATTTATGAAGGCACGGATATTCGCCAAAACCCGGCCAATACGGCGCCGGTCGGCACCGGTCCCTTCCGGTTTGTCCAGTATGAACGCGGGCAATTCATCATCGCCGATCGCAATCCGAATTACTGGCGCAACAATATGCCCTATCTGGACCGCGTGGTCTGGCGCGTGGTGTCGGACCGTTCGGCAGCAGCGGCGCAGATGGAATCCGGGCAATTGCTGTTCGGCCCCTTCTCGGCCCTTTCCATCGCTGATTTTACGCGCCTTGGCCGCGACCCGCGCTTTGAAGTGACCACGCGCGGCAATGAAGGCAATGCGCGGACGAATACGCTGGAATTCAATTTCCGCAACCCGATCCTGGCCGATATCCGTGTGCGCCGCGCCATTGCGCATGCGTTGGATATTCCCTTCTTCATCGAAAACTTCCTTGGCCCCTTCGCCAAGGTTGGCACGGGGCCAATCCCGACCACCTCGCCCGATTTCTATCCGGCGAATATGCCGCAATACCCCTTCAATCGCGCCCAGGCGAACCGCCTGCTGGATGAAGCCGGGCATCGGCGCGGTGCGGGCGGCGTGCGCTTCAATCTGCGCCTGACGCCTGCCCCTTGGGGTGAGGATATCGCGCTTTGGTCAACCTTCATTCAACAATCATTGAATGAGGTCGGCATCCGCGTTGAAATCGTGCGCCTGGATGCGGCGGGGTTCCTCCGCACCGTCTATAATGACTGGAACTTCGATCTGGCGACGGGTTGGCACCAGTATCGCAATGATCCCGCCGTTTCCACCACGGTCTGGTATCGTTCCGGCCAGCCGCGCGGCGCACCCTGGACCAATCAATGGGGTTGGACGGATGAGGAAACGGACCGCGTGATTGACGCTGCCGCGACCGAATTGGATCCCGCACGGCGCAAGGCGCTTTATGCCGATTTCGTCCGCCGGGTGAATACGGAATTGCCGCTTTGGATGCCGATTGAACAGATTTTTGTTTCCGTCATTAATCGGCGCCTGCGCAATCATTCCAATACACCGCGCTGGGCGTCTTCTTCCTGGCATGATCTCTGGCTCGCTTCCTGACGCGTGCTTGATTTCTGATGCGGGTATTGAGCCTCGCCGCGCGGCGATTGGCAGCGTCCTTGCCGACGCTGCTGATCATCCTTGCCGGCATGTTCCTGCTGCTGCAATTGGCGCCAGGCGATACGGTGGATGCGCTGATCGCACAAATGGGCGGCGGCGGCGATGCGGCCATGGCCGAGGAGCTGCGCCGCTTCTACGGGCTTGATCTTTCCATCCCGGCGCAGCTTGGCAATTATCTGTGGCGGTTGATCCGCTTCGATCTTGGCTTTTCGGCGATTTACGGCAAGCCGGTTGCCACCGTTATTCTGGAACGCCTGCCGGCCACGCTTGCGCTGATGACAGCGGCCCTTTCCTTCGCGTTTTTCGTGGGCCTGGTGCTGGGCGTGATTGCCGCCAAGCGCGTGAATGGCTGGCCGGATACGGTGATTTCCACGCTTGGGCTGATCTTCTACGCCACCCCTTCCTTCTGGTTTGGGCTGATGGCAATTGTGTTTTTCTCGGTCCATCTGCAATGGCTGCCCGCCGGCGGGTTTGAAGATGTAGCCGCAGGGCTGACAGGCTTTGCGCGCATCCGCGACATTGCTGCGCATCTGGTGCTGCCCACGCTGACACTTGGGCTGATCTTTCTGGCGATTTATCTCCGCATCATGCGTGCTTCCATGCTGGAAGTGCTGACGCTGGATTTTGTGCGCACCGCGCGCGCCAAGGGCCTGGATGAAACGCGCGTGATGCTGCGCCATGTGCTGCGCAACGCCATGCTGCCCATGGTGACGCTGATTGGCCTGCAGGCCGGTACCATGCTGGGTGGTTCCGTGGTGGTGGAAAGCGTGTTTTCCCTGCCGGGGCTTGGGCGTCTTGCCTATGAAGCCGTGGTGCAGCGGGATTTGAACACGCTGCTTGGGATTGTGTTCATCTCGGCGCTTTTGGTCATTGTTGTAAATTTCCTGGTGGATTTGCTTTATGCGCGGCTTGATCCGCGCATCGGCACCGGGGGCACGCCCTGATGGCCGCACTCAAGCGTTTTGCGCTGGCCTATTTGCGCAACCCCGCCGCCGGCTTCGGGCTTTTGCTGCTGATCGCCATCATCGCCATGGCGCTGACGGCGGATTGGTTCTTTCCGCGCGACCCGCTGGCACTCGCCGGTCGGCCCCTGCAATGGCCGGGCGCCAACCCGCGCTTCCCGCTGGGCACCGATAATTCCGGGCGCGATATTGCGGCGCAAATCTTTCATGGCGCGCGGGTTTCGCTGCTGATTGGCCTGGTGGCGACCTCCATCGCCGTTGCCATTGGCATCGTGATCGGTGCGCTGGCTGGCTATTACGGCGGCGTGGTGGATGATGTGCTGATGCGCCTGACTGAGGCGTTTCAGACGCTGCCCAATTTCCTTTTGCTGCTGGTGCTGGTTTCGATCTTTGGGTCGGAACTCACCACCGTGGTCGTCGCGATTGGCGTGGTTTCCTGGCCGGCCACGGCGCGGCTCACGCGCGCGGAATTCCTGACGCTGCGCAACCGCGAATTCGTGCAGGCCTGTCGCGGGCTTGGCGTGGGGGATGGGCAGATCATCTTCCGCGAAATCCTGCCCAATGCGCTGCCGCCCGTGATTGTCTATGCCAGTGTTGTGATGGCGGTGGCCATATTGCTGGAAAGCGCGCTGGCGTTCCTGCGGCTTTCCGATCCCAATGTCGCTTCCTGGGGCAATCTGATCGGGCTCGGGCGCGATGTGCTGCGTGTGCAATGGTATGTCTCCGCCATTCCTGGAATTGCCATTCTGCTCACGGTGCTGGCGGTCTCCCTCGTTGGGCAGGGCTTGAATGATGCGCTCAATCCAAGGCTGAAGGGCCGATGAGCGCGGTACTTTCCCTGCAAGGTCTCACGGTCGCCCTACCGCGCGGGGCGGATCGGCCAGAGGCGTTGCGGCAGGTTTCGCTTGACCTCAATGCCGGAGAAATCCTCTGCGTGGTCGGCGAAAGCGGTTCCGGCAAATCCATGATGGCGAGTGCCATCATGCGCCTGCTGCCCGGCAATGTGCGTATTGCGGGCGGCAGCATCCTGTTTGAAGGGCGCGATCTGACGCAGGTGGATGAAGCCGCGATGCGCGCGCTGCGCGGTGCGCGTATCGCCATGGTGTTCCAGGAACCCATGACCGCGCTCAATCCGCTGCGCAGCATTGGCGATCAGATCGCGGAGATGTTCCGTATCCACACCAGCCTGAATACATCCGAAATCGAAGCCCGCGTGCTGGCGCTATTGGCCGAGGTCCGCATCCCCGAACCTGCCCAGGCCGCCCGCGCCTTCCCGCATGAACTCTCCGGCGGGCAGCGCCAGCGCGCCATGATCGCGATGGCTTTGGCGCTTGATCCCGTGGTGCTGATTGCCGATGAACCAACCACGGCGCTTGATGTCACCACCCAGGCGCAAATCCTGGCGCTGATCCGCGATTTGCAGCAGCGCAAGGGCACCGCGGTGCTGTTCATCACGCATGATTTCGGCGTGGTGGCTGAAATCGCCGATCGCGTTGCGGTGATGCAGCACGGGGTTTTGGTGGAACAGGGGCCAGCGCGCGATGTTTTGCATCAGCCCCAGCATGATTACACCAAGGCGCTGATCGCTGCCGTGCCACCTTTGAAAGCCCCAGCGCCACGCGCGATTTCCAGCGAAACCATCCTGAAGCTGGAAGGTGTGCAAAAAACCTATCGCAGCGGCGGCTTGTTCGGGCGCAAGCGGCGCGAGGTCCATGCCGTGCGCGATGTGACGCTGTCTCTGCCCAAGGGCGGCACGCTTGGCGTGGTGGGGGAGTCAGGTTCCGGTAAATCCACCCTGGCGCGCTGCATCACGCGGCTTGTGCAGGCCGATGGCGGCGCCATTCGCCTGGATGGTCTTGACCTGCTGCATTTGTCGAAGCGCGAGGCGCGGCAAGCCGCGCGGCGCGTGCAAATGGTGTTTCAGGACCCCTATGCCTCGCTCAATCCCCGCCGCCGCGCGGGGGAGCTGGTGGCGCAAGGCCCGATGATCCATGGCATGGCGCGCGATGCCGCCATGGCCAAGGCGCGCGAATTATTTGCCCTGGTCGGGCTTGATCCAGCGGCGATTGAACGCTTCCCGCATGAATTCTCCGGCGGGCAGCGCCAGCGCATTGGGTTGGCGCGTGCGCTGGCAATGGAGCCGGAAGTGCTGGTGGCGGATGAACCGGTCTCGGCGCTTGATGTATCGGTGCAGGCGCAGGTTTTGAAGCTGCTCGCGGATTTGCGCGAAAGGCTTGGGCTTTCCATTGTCTTCATCACGCATGATTTGCGCGTGGCGGCGCAGGTTTGTGATCTGGTCGCGGTGATGAAGGATGGTGAAGTGGTGGAACACGGCCCCATTGCGCAGGTTTTTGAGGCACCGCGCCATGCCTATACGCAAGCGCTGCTCGCTTCCGTGCCTGGGCGCGGCTTTGGGGCGTGATCAGGCGGCTCGCCGCGAATCCCGCCACATCACAACGCCCACCACCAGCGCCGGCAGGCCACACAGGATAAAACCAATGCCATGGCTATTGGTCACGGCAAGCTGCGCCGCATAAATCACGGGCAGGATAAAGGCACCGACCTGACCAAAGGACAGCACGCCACCGGTCGCCGCACCGCGCATGCCGGGCGGCGCGAGCCGTGCTGCCTCAGACAGCAATACGCCATGCCAGGACATGGCCGTGGCGCTCATGCCCGTTGCGATGATGGCGATCAGCAGCGGGTGCCAATCCGCGGCATATAGGCTCATCAACGCCGCACTCGCGGCCATGCCAAGCGAAAGCCCCGCCATGATGCGGCGCGGCGAAACGCGGCCGCTGCCAAGCCAGCCCCAGAAAATGCGCATCGGCACAGCGATCACCATGGCAATGGCAAACATCAGGCCTGCGGCCGCCAAATCGTAATTCAGCGCCGTCAGATACAGCACGTAATAGCTGGTGAAGGCCGTTTGCAGCCCATTGAAGGCAAAGCAGGCCAGCGACAATTCGCGCAAATCCTTGGATTTCAACACCGCCGCCAGCGTCGTGCGGAAATCCGAAAAATGAAAGCTGCGGCTTGGCACACGGTCAGAATCAAACTCACCACGCAGCGGTTCCAACATCACGGCGAACAGGAAGCAGGCGCCCGCTGTCACCAACAGCGCGCCGCTCCAGCCCCAATACAAGGTCATGAGGGGACCGAGCAGCCCCGCCAGCAACAACCCCGCCGGCACCGCTGTTTGCTTGATGGAAAAAACCAAGGGCGCCTGCTTGGGCGGAGAATAGCGGCCAAGCAAATGCGAACTCGCGGGCGTGGAGGTCGCCGCACCACCACCGCCGATGATCGCGGAGATCAGAAAAAACACCAACGGCCCCGCCGCGGCCAAGGCCATGCCCAACGCCAGAAAAACCAGCGCAACCTGGCTCATCCGCAGCGCGCCATAGCGGATGATGAAACTGCCGCAGCCAAGCTGAAAAACCAGCGATGCCAGAGCCGCCGCGCCGACATAAACCCCGACCAGGGCAGGGTCTATGTGCAAATCCTCAATGATGGCGGGCGCGATGACCAGCGGCAGGGTGCGACCAATGGAAGCAAAGGTCTGCTGCACAAACATGGCCCCAAGGGCCAGGTACAGAAGCTTCTTGGCCGTATCGGCAATCATGCGCGCAACATCACCCCGTCAAGCGCATCAACCCTAAGCGCGTTTTGCCCCGAACGAAAGATCAGCCGTCATCGTCGGCATAGGGGTTGCGCGGGGACCGCAATTGCAGCCGGATCGGCACGCCGGGCATGGTGAAATGCTCGCGGAAGGAATTGACCAGATAGCGCCGATAATCCTCCGGCAGCACATCGGCGCGCGTGCCGAAAATCACCAGCGTCGGCGGGCGCGCCTTCGGCATGGTCGCGTAGCGCAGCTTGATCCGCTTGCCATCCACCAAAGGCGGCTGGTGCCGTGCGAGTGCGGCTTCGAACCAACGATTGACCTCTCCGGTTGGGATGCGGCGATTCCAGAGCGCATAGGCCACGCGCACCGCGGGCATCAGCTTATCCACCCCGCGCCCGGTCGCTGCCGAAAGCGGCACCACCGTAACCCCCTTGGATTGCGCGAGTGATGTCATCAGCGCGTCTTCCACGCGCCGGCGCGCAGCGTTGCGATCTTCCACCGCATCCCATTTATTGAGTGCGATCACCAGCGCACGGCCTTCACGTTCAGCCAACCGCGCAATGCGCAAATCCTGTTCATCCATGCCAAGCAGCGCATCCAGGACCAGCACGACCACTTCCGCTTCCTTGAGCGCGGCGAGGGTGGAAGCGACCGACATCTGCTCCAGCGTTTCCTGCACGCGGGCTTTCTTGCGCATGCCAGCCGTATCAACCAGCCGCACCTCACCGCCCGTGGCATCGCGCCATTGCACGGCCACCGCATCGCGTGTCAGGCCGGGTTCGGGGCCGGTGATCATGCGGTCTTCACCAAGCAGCGCGTTCAGCAGCGTTGATTTGCCCGCATTGGGCCGGCCGACAATCGCCAGGCGCAGCGGGCGTTCAGCCTCAACCTCCGCCTCATCTTCCGGCGCGGGGCCGAGCTTGGCGGCGATTTCATCATGCAGATTGCCGAAGCCATCACCATGTTCGGCACTGACCGGTACGGGATCACCCAGGCCCAATTCAAAGGCTTCCATCGCGGCTGTGGTGCCGGCACGGCCTTCGGCCTTATTCGCCACCACCAACACCGGTACGCGGGTGCGCCTGAGCCAAGCCGCAAAGGCGCGATCCGCCGGCGTGATGCCCGCGCGCGCATCCATCACAAACAATGCGAGGGAAGCACCACGCAGCGCAGCTTCAGAACTCGCGCGCATGCGCCCAGGGACGGTATCAGGTGGCGCTTCTTCAAGCCCTGCGGTGTCCACCAGCGTCACGTCGCGCCCGGCGATGCGCGCGGTCACTTCCTTCCGGTCACGCGTCACACCCGGCGTGTCATGCACCAGCGCAATGCGCCGCTGCGCCAGCCGATTGAACAGCGTGGATTTGCCGACATTGGGCCGGCCCAGAATGACAATGACAGGTTGCATGAAGGGCCGTGCGTCAGCCTTCGCCGACAAAGGCAATCAGGCTGCCATCATCGGTCGCCATGATCAGCCGCCCACCCACAACCATCATGGGCTGCGACAGCGCGCCCGGCAGGCGTTGGCGGCCCAGCACATCACCAGTCGAAGGATCAAGTGACACAAGCTCCGCCAGGCTGGTGCCCACGAAAAGCCTCCCCCCGGCAAGCAGCGGAGAGGAGATCTGCACCAACGGCTGCGCCCGGTTGCCCTGTGCCGGCGGACGTAGGGAAACCGCCCAGCGCGCCATGCCCGTTTCGCGCTGCAGCGCCGCGACCTCCCCCGCATCGGTCACGCCAAACACCCATTCGCCCGCGGCCCAGGGCATTTCCGTGCCGCCGAATTCGCGTTCCCAAATGCGCCGACCAGCG
>JADCEX010000218.1 GCA_020249825.1 Roseomonas sp. | reverse complement strand
GCATTTTGCGCGCCGATGATGCGCGCCGCGCCATTGAAGCCGGCGCGGATGGGGTGGTGGTGTCCAATCATGGCGCGCGCAATTTGGATGGTGCAACGCCTTCCATCACCGCGCTGCCTGCGATTGCGGCCGAGATCGGCCAGCATGGCACCATCCTGCTTGATAGCGGCATCCGCCATGGCGCGGATATTGCGCGCGCCCTGGCACTGGGCGCTGATGCGATACTGCTGGGGCGTGCGGTTTTGTTTGGCCTGGCGGCTTATGGGCAGGCCGGTGCGGCGCGCGCCTTGCAATTGCTGCGGCATGAATTCGAAACCGCCATGGCGCTATTGGGCGCGACCTCCCCAGCCGAAATCACGCGCGATCTGGTACTGACCTGAAGCAGCGCCCAATTCCGCTCATCGCTGCTCTGCGCGCCAACGCGCCCAGGGCGCAATATCCGGCAGGCGCTGTGGTGCTGCGGCAGGGCCGGAAAAGCGCAGCCCAATCTCTGGCGCCTCGGCCGCAGGGGGGCGCAGCGCGAAGCCGATATCAAGCGTTGCGCGCGGCAAATCCACGGAACCGGTGACGCGGGCGGAAACGCCGCCTTCGGCCGCCAAGCGCATTTCTTGCACCGAAAGCCGCCCGGCAGAGACTTGCCAGCCACCTTCCAGCCGCTCCACCGCCGTGGCACCACCAATCAGCGCGCGCCGCAAAGCGGCCTCGGCCATCAAGGGATCAGCCAATCCGGCGGCGGCATAGGCATCACGCAGCGCCAGACCCGCTACCACCCCATCCGCCAGCAAGAAACGCCCGGAACCTTGCAAAGAAGAAAGCAGCGCGGCCGGCGCATGGCCGGAAGCCGCCAAACGCCCGGCGGCTTCAACGCGCCCCGTCGCCAGATCAAGCGGCAGATCGAAGATCGGATGCGCCAGGGTTGCGCTGGTGATCTCAAAACTGCCTTCTAGCCGCGGTGGCTCGGCTGCGAAATCCAAAAGGCCCTTCCCTTCCATGACGCCGCCGGCAAATCCGGCGCGGAAGGCGCCCAAGGCAAGGCGGCCATTATCCAGTGTCAGCTCGGCCTGGGCATTATCGACAGGCGGCAGGCCCAGCACTGCGATGCGCACGGCACTTAGCGCGAAGCTGCCATCCAAACCAGCCAGAACCGCCAAGGGCAGCGGTTCCTGATCCGTCAGATCAGGCCCTGGCAGGGCCAGATTTTCTGCCGACAGCCGAAGCGTGAGCCTGGGTCGCGCGCCGGTCAGGTCCAGCCGCGCCTCCCCCGCAGCGCGGGTTTCCGCCGCGACCAGCGTCAACAAGGGTAGGGTGAAGACGCTGCCCTCCCCCACCATGCGCGCGATGAGAGAGGCTGAGCCCTCACCCATCCAGCCTGGCTCCTCACGCCCGAAAACCTGGGCGTAAAGCCGTGCCGCGCTTGGGTGGCGGAAGGTCAGGCTGCCTTCCCCGCGCGCCCTTGGCAGATCAAGCACCGCATTCGCATCAAGCCGTGCATCTTCAAGGGCGATTTCAGCGCCGAGAGCTAGTGCGTCGGCCGCGCCATTGCCGCGAAGGCGCAGCGTTGCCGGCAGCGCCGCCAAAGCCGCCGGCAGCGGGAAGCCCCCAAGGATTGCCGGCGGCAGGGCATTTGTGGTGGGGGCGGCGATTTCCAGCACAAGATCGGCGAAGCTGGGGGCGGCACCGAGGGTGACGCCACCGCTGACGGCCAAGCTGGCTTGGCCTTGCCGTGCCGATAGCCGCTGCACGGCAAGCCGCCCGGCATCCAGCGTGGCATCCAGCGCCACGCCATCCAGCGCCTGGCCTTGCCATTCCAGCCGCCCGGCGGTCAGGCGCAGATTGGCGTCAAAGCCTTGCAGTGCTTCATTCGCGGCCTGCCAGGTCAGGCCTTCAGCAAGCAGCCCATCCAAAGCCAGCGCATCAATGGAAAGGCCAAGCCCAAGCGCGGGCCGCGCGCCCAGCCGCAAGGCGCCCGCCCCGGCATAGCGCCCGCCATCCAGCAGGACGGAGAATTCCGGCGCCTCCACAAGGTTCGGTTCCAAAACCAGGCGCCCACGGCCTTCAAAGCGGCGCAGCCTTGTGGGGTCTGGCGCAGCGACCGCTAAGCCGAAGGCGGCAAGGCTATCACGCAGGCTGGGGCCGCCGATGCTGAATGCCAATTCCAGCCTTTCGCCCAGTGTGGCACCGCGCGCTTCCAACTCAGCCTCTCCGGGCAGAACTGCCGCGATATCGGTCAGCGTCATGCGCGCGCCGTCACGGGCGATGCCGGCCTTGAAGCGGCGCAATTCCGTGCTTTGCCAGCGCACTGCTTCGGCAGATACATCGAGCACGATCGGAAAGGGCCAATCGCGTGCGGCGCGCATGGCGGCAATCCAGGGGTCCAGATCCAGCCGGTTCATGCTGACGGCCAGATCCATTTTCGCTTCCGGCGCCAATTGGATTTCCGCCGCGGTGCGGCCGGTGCCGCCATCAAATTCCACCGCCAGATCGGGGGTGACGATCCGATCCTCACTGGCGCGGATGCGGCCCGTGATACGGAAGGGCAAGGCAGGCGCGGGCAGAAAGGCCGAAAGATAAGCGCCGGAGGCTTCAAGCCGCCCCTCATAGCCACCTTCGGCCAGCAAGGCACCGCGCGTGACCAGCGACGCGCCCTGGCCATTCAGGCGCAATTCCAAAGTGCCAATGCCATCATAGCCGGGCCGGCCAAGCACGGCCTGGAAGCGTGCCTCGGCCCCTGCGCGCACAAAACTGCCTTCCAGGCGCACTGCGTCCAAGGGTCCGGGGGCCACCAGCCGCGCGGCGACATTTTCCAAGGCCACTTCACCCAGCGTGACGCGGCTGGCTTCAATGCGCGCGGCGAAATCGGAAAGCCAAGGCGGCGGGCGGAGCGCACCGGCAGCGGGCAGCGGCCAGGGCAGGCGGATATCGGCACCCACCAGCACCAGATCACGCGGTTCCAACCGCCCAAGCACCAGCGGCAAAAGACCAAGCTTAAGCCGAAGTGTGCGCGCCTTCACGCCAAGCCCGCCCTGGTCGCCGCCCAGATGCACCTCATCCGCTTCAATCACGGGCTGCGGCAGCAGCACAACACGAAGCGGCCCTTGCAAGGCAACAGGCCGACCAAGGCGTTCCTCGGCCAGCGCTGCCAAGCGGTCGCGCTGCCCTTCCCAGGAAATCAGGCGCGGCCCGACCCAGACCGCCGCAAGCGCGACGCCGAGAAGCAAAAGCGCGAAAAGGCTGCGGCGTGATTTCAGCTTGCTGGCCCCCAACCACCACCGCCGGGCGTTTCAATGCCAAGCACTTCGCCGGCCGCGAGATGCGCGGAATCGCTCCCCCCCAGCCACTGGATGCTGCCATCGGCGCGTTCCACCCATTGCCGGCCGGCTGCGCCATTGGCGCCGCCTTGCAAGCCATGCGGCGGGACGTTGCGGCGCGATGCGACAATCACCGCTTCCATCGGATGCAGGAAGCGAACGCGCCGGCGTGACCCATCACCGCCGCGCCAGCGCCCGGCACCGCCCGAGCCGCGGCGGATGGAAAACTCCTCAAGCCGCACGGGGTAGCGCAGTTCCAGAATCTCCGGATCGGTCATGCGCGTATTGGTCATATGGGTTTGCACTGGGCCGGCGCCATTAAAGCCCGGCCCTGCGCCAATGCCGCCGCAAATCGTCTCATAATATTGGTAGCGCGCATCGCCAAAAAGCAGGTTGTTCATGGTGGCCTGGGCAGAGGCGCAGGCACCAAGCGCGGCGAGTAGCGCATTGCAGGTCATTTGACTGACCTCCGTATTGCCGGCCACCACCGCGGCACCAGGGCGCGGTGACAGGAAAGTGCCTTCGGGGATCACGATTTCCAAAGGCTTCAGGCATCCATCATTGAGCGGAATATCCTCACCCACCAGGCAGCGGAAGCAATAAAGCACCACAGCGCGGCAGACTGCCGATGGCGCGTTGAAATTGCTTGGGCGTTGCGGCCCAGTGCCGGTGAAATCAATCACTGCCTTGCGCGCGGCGCGGTCAACGCGGATTGCAACCTTGAGCGGCGCGCCATCATCAATGCTGGTCTCAAAACGCCCATCGGGCAGTTTTTCCAAAACGCGGCGCACGCTCTCTTCGGCATTATCCATGACATGCCGCATGTAGGCGCTGACGGTGGCGAGGCCGTAATCCGCAACGGCACGCTGCAATTCCTGCACGCCTTTTTCATTGGAAGCGATTTGCGCCTTGATATCGGCCACATTCACATCCGGGCTACGCGCGGGATAGCGTGCGCCGGCCAGCACGGCGCGGAATTCCGCTTCACGGAAATGCCCGCCATCCACCAGCAGGAAATCATCAATCACCACGCCTTCTTCTTCCAGCGTGCGCGACAGCGGCGGCGTGGACCCAGGCGTGAGGCCACCAATATCGGCGTGATGCCCGCGCGATCCGACAAAGAACAGGATGGATTTACCCGCCGCATCAAAGACCGGTGTGATCACCGTGACATCCGGCAAATGGGTGCCACCATTATAGGGATTGTTGAGCGCCACCACATCGCCGGGCTTCAGCGTGGCACCGCGCGTGCGGATCACCGTGCGCACACTTTCCCCCATGGCGCCAAGATGCACCGGCACATGCGGCGCATTGGCAATCAGCGCGCCGGTCGCATCGAAAATGGCGCAGGAAAAATCGAGCCTTTCCTTTATATTCACTGAAAGGCTGGTGTTTTGCAGCACGGCGCCGGTTTGCTCCGCAATGCTCATGAACAGATTGTTGAAGAGTTCGAGCATTACCGGATCGGGGCGATCTGTCGCCAAAACATCAGCGGCACGCGCCCGCGCCGCGATGCGGCGCAGCACCAGATGATTGCGTGTGGTGACTTCCGCTTCCCAGCCGGGTTCGACCACGGTGGTGGCATTGGCTTCACGCAGCAACGCCGGGCCTTTGATGCGATCACCCGCGCACAGCGCTTCGCGGTCATGCACCGGGGCGGCGTGTTCAGCGCCACCGGTGAAAAGCGCGATGCTGTCCAGGGGCTTTGGTGCATCACCGGCGGCGCGCGGCGGCAGCGCGGCTTCGCGCACCTCCTCACCGGGGGCCGTCACTTCCGCGATGCAGGCTTCAACAATCACCTGGCGTTCCGGTGTGGCGAAGCCAAAGCGGCGGCGATGCGCTTCCGTAAAAGCGGCCAATACTTCCTGATGTGTGCCAAACGCCACCGGCAGGAAGGTATCGGTGCCGGCATAGCGCAAATGCAGCCGCCTTGCCGCTTGCAAGCGCGCGGGATCGGCACCCTGGCGCGCCAGTTCTTCGCGCCCTGCCGCCACCAGCGCTTCAAGCCGCGCGGTGAGATCATTGATGGCATCAGCGGTGAAGGGTGCTTCCACCGCCGCTTCCCGGATCACCGCCTGATCCGCAAGGCCCATGCCATAGGCGGAAAGCACGCCCGCGAAGGGATGGATAAACACCGTTTCCATGCCCAATTCATCAGCAACTAAACAGGCATGCTGCCCGCCCGCGCCGCCGAAGCATTGCAGGGCGAAGCGCGTGGCATCATGGCCCTTCTGGATCGAAACCTGCTTGATGGCATTGGCCATATTGGCAACCGCCACACGCAAAAACCCTTCCGCCACAGCGCGCGGATCGGGCGCTGGCTTGCCTTGTGCCTTGCCGATTTCGGCCGCCAGGGCTGCGAATTTCGCTGCGACAATCGGCGCATCCAAGGGCTGATCACCATGCGGGCCGAAAATCGCTGGGAAGTGATGCGGCTGGATCTTGCCGACCATGACATTCGCATCCGTCACCGTGAGCGGCCCGCCGCGCCGATAACAGGCAGGGCCAGGCACGGCACCGGCGGAATCCGGCCCCACGCGGAAACGCGCGCCATCGAAATGCAGAATGGAACCGCCGCCCGCTGCCACCGTATTGATCGCCATCATCGGTGCGCGCATGCGCACACCAGCGACTTCGGTCTCGAACGCGCGTTCAAAAGCGCCGGCGTAAAGCGCGACATCGGTGGAAGTCCCGCCCATGTCAAAGCCAATGATCCGGTCAAACCCACCCATCGCCGCAGTGCGCGCCGCGCCCACAATCCCGCCAGCAGGGCCAGAGAGAATCGCATCCTTCCCCTGGAAATGCCCGGCTTCGGTCAAACCGCCGCTCGATTGCATGAAATAGAGCCGCACACCGGGCAATTCAGCCGCCACCTGATCCACATAGCGGCGCAGAATGGGCGAGAGATAGGCATCAACAACGGTGGTATCCCCGCGCGGTACAATACGCGGCAGCGGGCTTGCGCGATGGCTGAGTGAGATTTGCGCAAAGCCTTCTTCCCGCGCAATCGTACCAAGCCGTTCCTCATGCGCCGGATGCGCCCAGGCATGCATCATGAGAATGGCGACAGCGCGAAAGCCTTCACGATGCGCGGCGCGCAGCGCATCACGCGCCCCGGCCTCATCCAAGGGTTCCAATTCCGTGCCATCCACCGCGACACGCCCGCCGATTTCAACGGCGCGTTCATGCAGCAATTCCGGCAGGCGCACATCCAGATCAAACAGCCTTGGCCGCGCCTGATTGCCGATGCGGAGCAGATCAGCAAAGCCGCGATTGACCAGCAGCAGCACACGCTCACCCTTGCGTTCCAATAGCGCATTGGTGGCGACCGTGGTGCCCATTTTCACCGCTTCGATCAGCCCGGGCGGAATAGGCGCGCCTTCCGCCAGGCCAAGGCATTGCCGAATGCCGGCAACGGCAGCGTCCTTGTAGCGTTCCGGGTTTTCCGACAGCAGCTTGAGCGTGGAAAGCCGCCCGGCGGGGTCGCGCGCGACGATATCGGTGAAGGTGCCGCCGCGATCAATCCAGAATTGCCAAGCCGACATGCAAAACCCTTGGGTCGAAGGAAGTTGAAGCCAAGGGGTCTAAAACATTATGCGCCCAAGCGAAATCGGGTCAGAGGCCCGCATCGGCCGGCACCAGCACCTGCCCCGCCTCATCCACCCGCGCCGGCACGGCTTCCAAAGCCTCTCCGTAACAGGGGCCGGAGACGCATTCGCCGGATTCAATCTCAAACCGCGCGCCATGGGCGGAACAAAGGATGTGCTGGCGCTTGGCATCCAGAAAGCGATCCGGCACGGGGTCCAAAGGCAGGCCGATATGCGGGCAGGAATTCACATAGACCCAAACCGCGCTGCCGCGCCGGACAGCGAATAACCCCATGAAGGCACCCGGCGCGGCCGGGAAGCCTTTTGATCCGCCATCGGGGATATCCTCAAGCGCACAAAGCGCGCGTTCTGGCTTGCTCATTTGCCGGCCCAGCCGCCCATGCGGGCGATGATATCCCAAAGCTCGGGCGCAATCGGCATCACGGAAAGCCTTGATTGGCGGATCAAAGCCACCTCGGCCAGCGCCGGTTCGGCCTTGATGGCCGCCAGCCCCACGGGCTTTGGCATGGGCGCGACCGCGCGCATATCCACACAAACCCAGGAGGAGCCTTCTTCTGCGGTCGGGTCGGGATAGGCTTCGCGCACCACCTCGACCACGCCCACAACCTCTTTCCCGATATTGGAATGGTAGAAAAAGGCCAAATCGCCCAGCTTCATGGCCATCAGGTTCTTCTTGGCGAGGTGGTTGCGCACGCCCGTCCAGGGCTCCACGCCATTGGCGACCTGCTGGTCCCAGGAAAAGGCATCGGGTTCGGATTTCACCAGCCAGCGGGAAGCGGGCGCTTTGGTCCTGGCTGCTGGCATGGCGTTCCTCTATCCCCCGGCGCCGGATCGGGGCGCCTGACAAGCAGGTAACGCCAGACGCGTTGGGCTTCAATAAGCCGAGTTCGGGTTTTCGAAGCGGGGGGACTCCCTTGGCGAAGCACCGCCCCCCATGTGAAGCTGGCAAGGAGGCAGGCGGGTGATTCCACCCGCCGGATATGTAGGCTAGTCTGACCATGTGGACGCCAGAATGACAGCTAAAGCTGACAGCAGCCCGAGCGGTGCCGCCCCTGGCGCGCGTTCGCTGCACCGCTTTGCCAATCCCGGACGCTTCCTCCGCGCCTCGGCCAGGGTGCAGCTATGGCTCTGGGCGGCGGCGGCGGTAGTGCTGGGGATAGGGCTGGTTTGGGGCCTTTTCCTTTCCCCGCCCGATTGGCAGCAGGGTGAGACGGTGCGCATCATGTATGTGCACGTGCCGATGGCCTGGCTTGCCATGGGTGGCTACACGGCGCTGGCTGCGGCTTCCGTCATGTCGCTGATCTGGCGCCACCCCTTGGCTGATCTTTTCGCGCGGGAGTTATCGCCGGTGGGCGCCTTGGTGACGGCGCTTTGTTTGGCGACAGGCAGCCTTTGGGGGCGGCCCATGTGGGGCACCTGGTGGGTCTGGGATGCGCGGCTGACTTCCGTTTTGGTGCTGTTCTTCCTGTGGTTGGGCCATGCGGCGCTGACGCGCGCCTTTGAAGATCAGGAACGCGGCGCGCGGGTGGGTGCGATCCTCGCGCTGGTGGGCATTGTGAATATCCCGATCGTGAAATTCAGCGTGGATTGGTGGAATACGCTGCATCAGCCGGCTTCCGTCACGCGCTTTGATGCGCCGGGCATGCATGTGGATATCCTTTATCCGCTGCTGACCTGTGCGCTTGGCTTTTCGTTGCTGTTCGGTGCGGTAGTGCTGGCGCGCACGCGCGCTGCGGTGATGGAACGGCGCATCCGCGCCCTGCAATTGGCCCGCGCCCGGCGTGAGGAGGCTTTGGGCGCATGAGCCACGCATTCTTCATCACTGCTTCCTATGCGCTGGTCCTGCTTGGCTTCGGTGCTTTGGTTTTGGATGCGGCGCGCCGCCATGCCGCGGCCAAGCGCCTGCTGGCGGAATTGGATCCGCGTGGGGATCGGCCATGACACGCAAAAAGCGCCGGCTTTATGTTCTGCTGCTCTGCGGGCTTGGGCTTGGCAGCGCGACCGCGCTGACGCTGACCGCATTTCAGGACAATCTGGTGTTCTTCCGTTCGCCGTCAGACATTGTTCGCGAAGCGCCGCCGGCCAATCGCGCCTTTCGTTTGGGTGGGCTGGTGGAAGCGGGCAGCCTGGAACGCGGCACGGGCGCTGATGGCAAACCAACCGCCAATTTTCGTGTGACCGATGGGGCGCATACCATTCGGGTTTCCTATGCCGGCGTGCTGCCGGATTTGTTCCGTGAAGGCCAGGGCGTGGTGACGCTTGGCATGATGCAGCCCGATGGGGTTTTCCGCGCGCGTGAAGTGCTCGCGCGGCATGACGAAACATATATGCCGCCGGAAGTGGCTGATGCGCTGAAGCGCGCCGGCCATTGGAACCCGGCGGAAGGTGCGCCACCGCCGCCGGCGGAATGGAACACCGCACCAAGGAGAGGCGGATGATCGGGGAACTTGGCCATTTCGCATTGGCGCTTGGCTGCATTCTGGCCTTGGCGCAATCGGTCCTGCCATTGGTTGGCGCGCATCGGGCGGATGCGCGGCTGATGGCGCTGGCGGCACCCTTGGCGGTGGCGCAGCTGATTGCGATTGCCGCTGCTTTCGCCGCGCTGCTTTGGGCCTTTGCGGTGAATGACACCACGGTTTCGAATGTGGTGCTGAACAGCCATTCGGCGAAGCCGCTGCTTTATAAATTCTCAGGCGCCTGGGGCAATCATGAAGGGTCCATGGTGCTTTGGGTGCTGACGCTCGCCCTTTGCGGTGGTGCGGTGGCTGCCTTCGGTCGCGATTTGCCGAGTGCCTTGCAGGCGCGTGTGCTTGGTGTGCTGGGGCTGATCGCCGCTGGATTTCTTGGCTTCATCATTTTCACCTCCAACCCGTTTGAGCGTGTTTGGCCGCCGCCCATGGATGGGCAGGGGCTCAATCCCTTGTTGCAGGATCTTGGCCTCGCTTTGCATCCGCCGATGCTTTACCTGGGTTATGTCGGTTACGCGGTGACTTTCGCCTTTGCGGTGGCGGCGCTGCTGGAAGGCCGCGTGGATGCGGCTTGGGGGCGTTGGGTG
>JADCEX010000217.1 GCA_020249825.1 Roseomonas sp. | reverse complement strand
CGGGGCTGTGTGCCGCGCCGCATAACAGAAAATTCATCATCCCAAGCCCAGGGCTTGCGCCCGGTACGGGCCGGGGGTGAGTATTCCCGCAAAAGAGGAAACCGCCAATGCCGAGCCGACTTTTTTCGCCGTTTACTTTGCGCGGGCTGACGCTGCCCAACCGCATCGTGGTCTCCCCCATGGCGCAGTATTCCGGCAGCACCGGCAATGAGGCGACGGATTGGCACCTGATGCATTACGGGAATTTCTCGGTCTCTGGCGCTGGCCTGATGTTTTTTGAGGCTACGGCGGTGGAACCCCGCGGGCGGGTTGGGCGGTTTGATCTGGGCTTGTGGAATGACGCACAGCAGGAATCGATCGCGCGGGTAATGGCGTTTTGCCGCCGGCACGGTCAGGCGAAAATCGCAATGCAATTGGCCCATTCGGGGCGCAAGGGCTCCACCATGCAGCCCTGGATGGGCGGTAAGTATATCGGGCCGGAGGAGGGCGGTTGGCACCCGATCAGCCCGGGCGATATCGCCTTTCCTGGCCGCCCAGCGCCGCGCATGCTGGACCATGCGGGGCTCGCGGAGATCAAGGAATTTTTTGTGCAAGGGACAAGGCGGGCAGATGCGCTCGGCATTGATTTGATTGAGTTGCATTCAGCGCATGGCTATTTGCTGCATTCCTTCCTGTCGCCGCTGTCGAATAATCGAAACGATGAGTATGGCGGTGATATCGCGGGCCGTATGCGCTTCCCGCTGGAGGTCTTCGCCGCCATGCGCGCCGTCTGGCCTGAGGAAAAACCCCTTGGCGTGCGCGTTTCCGCAACGGATTGGATCGAAGGTGGGTGGACGCTGAAAGATAGCGTGGTCTTCGCGCAGGAATTGAAGAAGCTTGGCTGTGATTTCATCTGCGCGTCTTCCGGCGGCAGCTGCCCTGATCAGCAGATTGATCTTGGCCCCGGATATCAGGTGCCCATGGCGCGGCGCATTCGCGAAGATGCCGGCATTCCGACCATCGCCGTTGGGCTCATCAATGAACCGACGCAGGCAGATCAGGCCTTGCGTGATGGCGCCGCGGATTTGATCGCGATTGGCCGGGGCATGAGCTACAACCCGCGCTGGGCGTGGCATGCGGCTGAGGCTTTGCGCGAGGCGGCGGCCTTCCCGCCGCAATATGCCCGCAGCCACCCCAGCATGCGCTTTGGCGATTTCACCAAGCTGCCGCCCACGCGCTGAACCCAACCCTTGACTGAAGGCGCATCCGGGCGGAGCCTTTCCCGCAAATAACAGTGCGGGCCATGCAAGCCCAGCGCAAAGGTAATGAGGAATGTCATGAAGCTTGGTGTCATCGGCCTCGGCAATATTGGTGGCGTGATGGCGCGGCGCCTGGTGAAGGCTGGCCACGCGCTGGTGGTGCATGATCTTGATGCGAAGGCGGTGGCATCGCTCACGGCCTTGGGCGCCACGGCAGCCACCAGCGCGCGGGAAATTGGCGATCAATGCGATGCGGTGCTGCTGAGCCTACCGACACCAGCGGCGGTGGAAGCCGTGGCTTTGGGGCCGGATGGGTTGGTGCATGGCAATAAGGCCAAGATCGTGGTGGATCTTTCCACCACCGGCCCCACAGTCGCGCGGCGCGTGGCGGAAGGCCTGGCCGCAAAAGGCATTCATCAAATTGATGGGCCAGTCAGCGGCGGTGTTTCGGGCGCCGAGGCCGGCACGCTCGCCATCATGACCTCGGGCGATGCGGCATCACAAAAGGCTGTGGAGCCGGTGCTGAAGCAGATCGGGCAGAATATCTTCTATCTTGGCGCGGAACCGGGCCTTGGGCAGACGATGAAGCTCGTGAATAACGTAATCCTCGCCAGCAATACGCTTGCTTGTCTGGAAGGCATGGTGCTCGGCGCCAAGGCGGGGCTTGATACCAAGATGATGTTTGACGTGCTGAATGCTTCCAGCGGGCGTTCCTTCATTTCCGAAAAACGCGTGCCGCAAGCCATTACGGAACGCGCGCAAGGCTTCCCGGTGCGTTTCGCCGCGGGGTTGATGCACAAGGATGTGAAGCTTTGCCTGGAAGAGGCTGAGCGGTTCGGTGTGCCCATGTTCATCGGCCCGGCAGCGCGGCAATATCTTTCCATGGCCTTGGCACTTGGGTCTGGGCCGGAGGATTTCGTTTCCACCATCCAGCATATGGAAAAATTGGCAGGCATTGAGGTGCGCGCCACCCCCAAGGAAGCAGGCGGCTGAAGCGACCACAAGGATCACGGCAGTAGGAAGCAGCAATGGAATTCGGCATTGGCAGGGGCTGACCGGGCGCATCGCTGGGGAAATCCTGTGCAGCGTCACGCTTTTCGCCCAGCATGTGATCCCGGCCTTCCGCCTACCGGTCAGCCGGGTGGCTTCGGAATAGGCATGGATTTCACCAACTGCATGCGCTAAGAGGCCGGCTTCTGGGAGCCTTATCCAGACAACCGGGAGACGAAGGGAGATAACATGACAATTGAGAGACGTTCCGTTTTGACCGCTGCCGGCGGTGCCGCGGCCCTTGGTGGCCTGCCCTGGCGCAGTGCGAAAGCCCAGGCCGCGAATACCATCCGCATCGGTATTCT
>JADCEX010000216.1 GCA_020249825.1 Roseomonas sp. | reverse complement strand
GCGTAATATCCGTGCCCCAGAAAAACCGCTTCGGCCCGAAGGCATCGAAAATCCGCTGCAAGCCATCATGGATATTGCGATAAGGATAACCCTGCGTCGAATAATGCGGCGCCCCCGTTGCCTTCACCGCCACATTGGGCAACTTCGCCAAGGCCACCAATTCATCCAGCTCGGCGAAGGCAGCCTCATCCTGACCGGTGCGCACCAGGCCGCAATGATCCAGGATCATTTTGAGATTTGGATGCGCTTCCGCAATTTGGCGAAATTCCTTGAGGAAAAGGCCACCCATGCAGGCGACCGGCAAGCCTTCTTTCTCCGCCGCCGGCCACAGCCAATCCAGCGTACCATCCCGCAGCCACACCTGTTCTTCCGGATGCAGCAAGGCCCAGCGCAGGCCGAGCATGCCTGGCTGCTTCTTCCAGCCATGAATCAAATGCCGCAATTCCGGCCGCGTCGGCGGGAATTGCCCCATCACCGCGAAACGTTCCGTGTATTTCCGCGCGGCTTCCACTGCCATGGCGTTTGAATCCGGATCCCAGCTTGCCGGCGGATGGATCACGGCGGCATGCACACCGGCCTCATCCATTTCGCGCAAAGCTTCCTCCGCCGTGAAGGAAGATACCTTGCGATGCAGACCTGAAGGCGTGCCCTTGGACCAGATATGGATTTGCGCATCAACAATTTTCATTGGACCACTTCCATTATTGCGCGATAAAGCCGCCATCAATCACCAACTCCGTGCCGGTGATGAAGGAAGCCTCATCGGAAGCGAGGAACAAAACACCATAAGCAACCTCAATCGGCTCACCCAAGCGGCGCAGCGGTGTCAGTGGAATCTTCGCCGAACGCCCCGGCCCATTCGTGCCGCCCAACATCGGCGGCAGATAACCGGGATGGACGGAATTGACCCGTACCCCCTGCGGCCCCCAGCGCACCGCCGCGTTTTTGGTCAGCAACCGCACCGCACCCTTGGAAGCGGAATAACCCGGATGCCCTTCCGCACTACTCACGAAACCCATGATGGAGGAGATATTCACGATGGAGCCCTTGCCCTGCCCTGCCATCACCTGCCCCACCAAGGTCGTGCCCAGAAACACACCCGTCGCATTGATGGACATAAGCTGGTTCCAGCCTTCCAAGGAAAGCATATCGCCAACCGCGCTGCCGCTGATGCCGGCATTATTCACCAGAATATCAATCCGCCCATAAAGCGAAAGCGTGCTTTCAATCAACCGCCTCCAATCCGCTTCCTCAGCCACATCCATGGCGATGAAGCTCGCGCGCCCTTGACCAGCGGTGATATCAGCCGCCAGCGCCTCACCCAGATCAGCGCGGCGATCCGCAATAATCACCACCGCGCCTTCCTTGGCGAAAAGCCGCGCTTCCGCTTCGCCCATGCCATGGGCGCCGCCGGTGATGATGGCAATCTTGTCCTTCAGACGCATTTTCCGCCCCCTTCAACCAGCGCTTTTCACTGCATTGGGCGATTGCATCGAAACGCCTGCCCATTCCTCATAAAGCTGCACAACGGATGTCATATCCGCATCTGGGCCAAACCTGTTCTTCGCAATGTTCAGCATCTCCCGCGCCAAGGCCGCCATGGGGGCAGAAAGCCCAAAGGCCGCGAATTCCTGCACCGCCAGCGACAAATCTTTGGAGACAATGGCATTGCTCGCCCCGCCCGAAAACCGCCCATTCAGGACGGCACGCGGAAACTTCGTAACCGTGGAGCTATTCCGTCCTGTGCTGGCATTGATCACGTCACACATCAGCGCCGTATCAATGCCGGCCTTGGCGCCCAGCGAGAACGCTTCCGCCGTCAGCACCATCCCCGCAAGGGAGAGCAGATTATTCGCAAGCTTCATGGTCTGGCTGAGGCCAGGCGTATCGCCGATGGTGAAGACCGTGCGCCCCACCACCTGCAATAGCGGCATCACCGAATTGAGCGCATCCGGTGCGCCGGAAGCAATCACGGCAAGCGCACCAGTCTCAGCCCCCGGCACACCGCCACTGATCGGGCAATCAATCAGCGCGATACCTTTCTCAGCAAGCCCCGCTGCAATGCGCTGCATCGCCGCGCTGCCGATTGTGGACATTTCGATATAAATGCGGACCGCGCCCGGCATGCCAGCAATGCCCTCAGCGCCCAGGGCCACACGTTCTGAGGTTTCGGCACTCGGCAGGCAGGCGAACACCACGCTGCATTGCGCGGCGACTGCGGCGACCGAGCCCATGGCCTCGGCCCCCGCTTCGGTCGCGCGCTGCATCGCCTCCGCGCGCGGATCAAATACCAGAATGCGTTTACCGGGATTGCGCTGCGCCCAATCCGCCATGCGCGTTGCAATCGGGCCGCCCATGGCGCCCAGGCCCAGAAAACCGATGCGTTCCATTTCCATGGCGCTGCCTTCCTCTCGCAGTCGAGGCAGCAGTCTTCACCGGATTGCGCGCAGTGAATAGCCTCAGCCCGGCTTCCGCCCCATCGCCAACCGCGCCACCGCGACAAAGGAACGCGGCCCATCAATCCCACCCGCCAGATAGGCACGGCGCGCGATATCCTTGATCGGCGGAATGCGTTCCGGCGGCAGTGCGGCGATGAAGGCGCCAGCGATGCCCTGCCCGCCCGCCGCCCAAGGATCCCACCAATCCTCAAAATCCGAGAAATCCTGCCGGATGGCGATATCGCTTTCCGTCACCTGTTCAATGCCCGCCGCGGTGAACAGGGCAGCCATGCGGCCGGGCGCGCCGACCGGGTCCGCCCAATAGCGGGCGCGAAACGCCTCGCCTTCCGGTTCCGTGATGGCAACGCTATCGGCGAAGGCGCGCAAAAATGAAAAGCCGCCGGTAAAATCCCACATCGCTGCCGCCACCAAGCCGCCTGGCTTGGTCACGCGCAGCATCTCCGCCACGGCCTTGGCGCGATCAGGGACGAATTGCAGCACCAGCAGGGAAAGTGCTGCATCAAAAAACCCATAGGGCAGATCAAGCACGCAGAGATCACCTTGGCGGAAATCACCGCTTGGCACACGCGCCCGCGCGGCATCCAGAAAGGCCGGGCTGATATCAATGCCGGTGATGCGTGCAGATGGGTCGCGCATCGCCAAAGCATCCGCCAGCGCCCCGGTGCCGCAACCCGCATCCAACACCGCCATGCCGCCCGGCAACGCCAGCGCATCCAGCATCACATCCGCAAGCTTGCGGGACCATCGGCCCATGCTCCGTTCATAAGCCGCGCCATTGGTCGCGGCGTAGCCGGACACCCGCCTATTCCTCGTAGCGATAACGGAAATTGCAGTGGCTGGCGCCGCCCATGATGGTTTGCGTGCGTTCCAGTTTCAGCTTCGGGTCATAGCCCTCACAAAACGCCCCATCGCGATTGCAGGACAGGATCGCGCCAAGCTCCGCCAGCCCCATGGCGCGATACATCTCCGCATAGCGGCAGCGCGTCACGTTGAAATCATAATGCTTGGCGTCCTTGCGCAGCGTTTCGATCTGCAGCGCATCCCCCTTGGTCCAAAGCGGCTGGAGGGAGATGAAATGTTCAAGCGACGGTTTCCCCTCCGGCCCCTGCTTGGCCATTTCGGCCGCGGTTTCCTTGGCGAGCTTGATAATGGCGGCGGACAGGATGGATTTCGCCTTCTCCTCTCCGACCTGGGCCTTCATTTCCTCATAAATGCCCTTGGCGAAGGCGGCTTCGATCCGCCGCTGTTCAAGAATGCCTAAGCTTTGTTCGGCCATAAGCGCCTCCCTGGGGTTTGAGGGGGAAGCTTAACCCGCCCGCCAAAACGGGCCAGCCCGAAAAAGACATAAAGGTATCTTTATATTCTTCTTTCCCTCTAGCCCTGCGCCCCGCCCCGTGTTACCCGCCGCGCCAGATTCAAGGAGATCCCGCCATGGCCGCCCAAGACTACGTGATTAAGGACCTTTCCCTCGCCGCCTGGGGGCGGAAGGAAATTGCGATGGCCGAGGATGAAATGCCCGGCCTGATGGCGGTGCGTGCCGAATATGGCGCCTCCCAACCGCTCAAGGGCGCACGCATCGCGGGCTGCCTGCACATGACCATTCAGACCGCGGTGCTGATCGAAACCCTGAAGCACCTCGGCGCCGATGTGCGCTGGTCTTCCTGCAATATCTTCTCCACCCAGGATCACGCGGCGGCGGCGATTGCCGCGACCGGCACGCCGGTTTTCGCCGTGAAGGGCGAAACCCTGCCGGAATACTGGGAATATGTGCAGCGCACCCTGGAATGGGCCGATGGTGGCGAACCCAATGTGCTGCTCGATGATGGCGGCGACATGACGCTGCTGGTGCATTACGGGCTACGCGCCGAACAGGGCGATACCGCCTTCCTGGACAAGGCGACCAATGAGGAAGAGGAAGTCTTCTTCGCCCTCATCAAGAATTGCCTGAAGACCAAGCCGGGCTGGTTCGCGAAGCTTGCTGCCGCCATCAAGGGTGTTTCGGAAGAAACCACCACGGGCGTGCATCGGCTTTACGTCATGGCCAAGGAAGGGCGCCTGCTTTTCCCGGCGATCAATGTGAATGACAGCGTGACCAAGTCGAAATTCGACAATCTTTATGGCTGCCGTGAATCATTGGTGGATGCGATCCGTCGCGGCACCGATGTGATGATGGCCGGCAAGGTTGCGATGGTGTGCGGCTTTGGCGATGTGGGCAAGGGTTCTGCCGCCTCTCTCCGCAACGCGGGCTGCCGCGTGATGGTGAGCGAGGTTGACCCGATCTGCGCCCTGCAAGCCGCCATGGAAGGCTATCAGGTTGTCACCATGGAACAGGCCGCGCCTGTGGCCGATATCTTCGTGACCGCCACGGGCAATGTGGATGTGATCACGCTGGACCACATGCGCGCCATGAAGCACCGCGCCATTGTCTGCAACATCGGCCATTTCGATTCCGAAATTCAGGTGGCCAGCTTGCGCAATTACAAGTGGGACAATGTGAAGCCGCAGGTGGATGAAATCGAATTCCCCGACCAGAAGCGCATCATTCTTCTGTCCGAAGGCCGCCTGGTGAACCTTGGCAATGCCACGGGCCATCCTTCCTTCGTGATGTCCGCTTCCTTCACCAACCAGACCCTCGCGCAGATCGAACTCTGGACCAATACCGCCAAGTATGAGCGCAAGGTCTATACCCTGCCCAAGCATTTGGATGAGAAGGTGGCGGCGCTGCATCTGGCCAAGGTGGGTGCGACACTGACGCAACTCACCGCGCAGCAGGCCGGCTATATCGGCGTGGATGCGCAAGGCCCCTTCAAGGCTGAACAATACCGTTACTAAGATTAAACGCGCCGGGGCGTGGACATAAACCATGCTCCGGCGCAACCATCCATGCGCTTTTTTGGTCGTATTTTCCGAGCCGCCAAGTGTTCCAGTTAGCTTGAAAATACTCCGGAACCCAATTCGCCGGGGCCTGGACATTGGCCGCGCCACGGCGGAACCATGCGATACAAGCGAATCGGGCACCCCGCCCGCGCCCCGCATGGATCACGCGCATGGACCTGAGCGCCCTTTTCTCCGCCCTGCTGATGGGCATTGTCGAAGGCTTCACTGAATTCCTGCCCATTTCCTCGACCGGGCATTTGATCCTGCTTGGCGAATTGATCGGCTTTGAAGGCCCGCCCGGCAAGGTTTTTGAAATCTCCATCCAGCTTGGCGCCATTCTTGCGGTCTGCTGGATTTATCGCGGCCTGATCCTTGACCTGTTGCGCGGCATGTGGCGCCCAGGGCGAGAACGCTATTACGTCATCAATCTCATGCTCGCCTTCCTGCCGGCGGCGATCATCGGCGTCCTGTTCCACAAGACCATCACAACGCTGCTTTTCAATCCTTGGGTTGTCTCCGTGGCACTCATTGTTGGCGGCATTGCCATCATCGCCATCGAAAAGCTGCGTCCCGCCCCCAGCATCCATAGCGTGCCGGAAATCGGCCCACTCGCCGCCGTGCTGGTCGGGCTTGGCCAGGCGCTCGCCATGATCCCCGGCACATCGCGTTCCGGTGCCACCATCATCACCGCGCTGTTGATTGGGGTGGAGCGGCGCACGGCAGCGGAATTCTCCTTCGTGCTCGCCATCCCCACCATGTTCGCCGCCAGCTTCTATAGTCTTTGGAAGGTGCGCGGTGAGATTGACCCAAGCGCCTTCGGCCAAATCGCGGTCGGTTTCATCGCTGCCTTCATCGTTGCCTTTATCACCGTGCGCGCGGTGCTGGCGCTGATTGGGCGAATCGGCTTCACGCCTTTCGGCTATTATCGCATCGCGCTTGGCACATTGATGCTGGCGGTGCTCACCATCCGATGATCCACCCAATGGCCCCGCGCTACAGCTTCGCCTATGGCTCAAACACCGATGCCCTGGATTGGCGCGCCTGGTGCGCGCGTACCGGCCATGATCCGGCGGCAGTCAGGCCCATCGGCACTGCTATCCTGCCCGATGCACGGCTAGCCTTTGATTTCTTCGGCAAGGGTCGCGGCGGGGGCGTGCTGAATTTCCAGCCGCGGCTTGGCGGCTACGTGGAAGGCGTGGTGCTGGAAGTCTCCGAAGCCGGCTGGCGGGCGCTGGATCAGAAGGAAGGCGTGCCCAACGCCTATCAGCGCCGGCAACGCCACATCATCCTGCCGGATGGCCAGGCGCTTGAAGCCATTGCCTATCAGGTCATCCCCGAACGCCAGCAGGGTCACGTCGCGCCATCTTTGGCATACCTGAATGCCGTGCGCCGAGGCTTCGCCGCCCATGGGCTGCACCCAGGCCCTTTGGAAGCCGCCGCCCTTGGCGCGGAAGGCTGCCGCATGCTCGCTGATGTATTCGTCTATGGCACGCTGATGCAGGGCGGCTTCTGGCACGGCCCAGCGGCGCAAGCCGGCATCGCCGCCATCACGCCAGCGCAGGCCACCGGCACATTGTTCGACCTTGGCGACTACCCGGCGCTTGGCCTTGGCAGCGCAGCAGCTGTCAGCGGCGAAATCCTGACCTTCCAGGATATCGCCTCTGCCTTACCCATATTGGATGAAATTGAAGACGCCGCACCCGAAGGTGCCGCCAGCGACATGTATCGCCGCACGATCTTGAATGTGAGGGACACCACAGGCAGGCACCGCCGCGCCTGGGCCTATGTGATGGCGCCGGAAAATCTCTCCGGCGCGCCCATCATTCCCTCAGGCGATTGGCGCACCCATCACGCCAACAGAAAAAAGTAAAGCGAGAGCGCCTTACTGTTCCTCATCGCGATCAGTGCCGACCTCGATATCTTCGCCGATATCCTCGGCGTCATCTTCCAGCTCTTCCGCGTCTTCGATCGCCTCATCGCCTTCGATATCTTCCACTTCGATATCATCGGTCTCGGCCTCCGGCGTGCCGGGCGCCTTCTTCAGCCGCTCATCCAGCGGGGTCGCCCCATTGCGGCGCAGGCGCGGCTGCTCCGCCGGCTGTTCCGTGGCGCATTTCGGGCAGACCGCCGGGGTGCGCAACAAATCATAAAATTTCGCGCCGCAAGCAACGCAAGTCCGCTTCAGGCCGAGTTCTGGCTTCGCCATGCAAACGCCTCTTGATTTCCGCTGGGCGCGGTTTTGCAAATAAACCACCCTGGCATGCCCAGAATGATCCCGTAAAAATCAGGGACGCGCGCATTGCCACGCCCTGCCCTGCCATGTCAAACCGCCCATATGTCCTCTGCCCCGCCCCGCCCCTTCCGCGCCAGCAAACCCTCGGCCCCGCTTTCGGGCAAGGCCGGGGTGGCCGGCGACAAATCCATCAGCCACCGCGCCCTGATGTTCGGCGCGCTTGCCGTCGGCACCACCGATATCGCTGGGCTTTTGGAAGGGGAGGATGTGCTCCGCACCGCCGCCGCCATGCGCGCCCTGGGAGCCGAGGTTGAAAAGCTCGGCCCCGGCCAATGGCGCGTTTCTGGCCGCGGCGTAGGCGGCCTGACCGAACCCGCCGATGTACTGGATATGGGCAATTCCGGTACCGCCGCACGGCTGCTGCTGGGCCTCCTGTCCGGCCATCCGCTATTCGCGGTGATGACCGGCGATGCCTCACTGAGGCGCCGGCCCATGAAGCGCGTGACCGACCCGCTTTCGGCAACGGGGGCGCAATTCTGGACTCGCGAAGGCGGGCGCCTGCCGCTCGCCGTGCGCGGCGCCACAGACCCGCTACCTTTGGACTACCGCCTGCCCGTCGCCTCGGCCCAGGTGAAAAGCGCCTGCCTGCTGGCCGGGTTATGTGCGCCTGGCATCACCCGCGTGGTGGAACCGGAACCCACGCGCGACCATACGGAAAACATGCTGCGCCATTTCGGCGCCATGGTGGCGGTGGAAGACACGGAAGAAGGCCGCGTGGTACGCTTGGATGGCCAGCCGGAATTGAAGGCCGCGCCGATCAGCGTGCCGGGCGATCCTTCCTCGGCCTCCTTCCCGCTGGTGGCAGCACTTCTGGTCCCTGGGTCACGCATCAGCCTCACGCAAATCGGGCTGAACCCGCTTCGCACCGGGCTTTTCACCACGCTTCGCGAAATGGGCGCCGCGCTCAAGATCGAAAACGCCCGGATCGAGGGCGGTGAGGCGGTGGGCGATATCATCGGCGAATTTACCGCACTGAAGGCCGTGGACGTGCCACCGGGCCGCGCCCCTTCCATGATTGACGAATATCCAATCCTGGCCGTGGCGGCTTCCTTTGCGCAGGGCACGACCCGCATGCGCGGGCTTGCGGAATTGCGTGTCAAGGAAAGTGATCGCCTCGCCGCCACCGCCGCGCTGCTCGAAGCCAATGGCGCCAAGGTCACCATCGAAGGCGATGATCTCCTGGTCCATGGCACGGGCGCGCCACCCGCCGGCGGTGGCTTGGTCACCACGCATATGGATCACCGCATCGCCATGGCCGCCCTGGTCATGGGCCTTGCCACGCAAAACCCCGTCACGGTGGATGATGCGAGCTTCATTGACACCTCCTTCCCCGGTTTCGCCGCGCTGATGAACCGCCTGGCCGTGTCGGACGCGATCCGCCCGGCATGAGGCTGCCCGCCGGCACCGTCATTGCAGTCGACGGCCCCGCCGCCGCGGGCAAGGGCACCCTCGCCCGGCGCCTGGCGGCCGAGCTTGGCCTGCCTTACCTCGACACTGGCCTGCTTTATCGCGCGGTAGGCCGGCGCGTGCTGGATCGCGGCATAGACCCGCAGGATGCCCGCGTGGCGGAAGCCGAGGCTCGCGCCCTGACGCCCGAAGACCTCGCGCGCGGCGATTTGCGCGGCTCCTTGGCGGACATGGCCGCCAGCAAGGTCGCTGCCATTCCCGCCGTACGCGCTGCCTTGCTTGATTTCCAGCGCCGTTTCGGCGCCGCCCAGGGTGCCGTGCTGGATGGGCGGGATATCGGCACGGTGGT
>JADCEX010000215.1 GCA_020249825.1 Roseomonas sp. | reverse complement strand
GGGCGATGGCGGCGCGCAGTTCCGCCCGCGGCGGGTCAATCAGCACTGCGGCAAAGCGCCAGGGCGCGGGGGCGGCGCTGGCTTCCGCTTGCCAGGCCGCAATGCCGCGCCCGGTGCCGCGCCATACCTCCCAAGCGCGGGCGAGGCGCTGGCTGTCACTGGGGCGGAGCCGCGCGGCGGAGGTGGGGTCTTCGGCCGCGAGCCGCGCATGCAGGGCGGCCGGGCCTTCTTCGGCCAGAAGCCGGCGGGCTTCTTCGCGCGCTGGTGCGGGGATGGGCGGGATGGCGGCGATGCCTTGCGTCAGCGCCGCGCAATACATGCCCGTGCCGCCGCAAATGATGGGCAGCCGCCCGGCGGCGTGGGTTTCCTCCATGGCCTTGAGGGCGGCATCGCGCCACCAGGCGACAGAGGCGGCCTCAGCCGCCGGGCGCACACCGTAAAGCAAATGCGGCGCGCGGGCTTCATCGGCGGCGCTGGGGCGGGCAGTGATGATGTGGAGTTCCCGATAAAGCTGCATGCTATCGGCGTTGATGATGGCCCCACCCAGGCGTTCAGCGATGGCCAGCGCAAGGGCGGATTTGCCGGACGCCGTCGGGCCAACCACGAATAGCGCGAGAGGTTGAAACTCCTTCATGGCGCGGGCATAGGCCGGATATGGAAAAGGTTTTGACCCTGATCGCCCCGCGCGGCGCGCTTTCCCCCGATCATTTGGCCAAGGCTGCTGCGGCTTTGCGCGCGGCGGGCGGGGAGGCCGGCACAGCGCAGCCTCTGTCTGAAGCTGAAGCCGCTGATCTGCCCTTTGGCGGCCTGCCCTTGGAAGTCGCGGATAGGGCGGTGCGGGATGCCTTGGCGGGCCAGCCGGTGGATGCCATCGCGCAGGATGTGGCGGGGCGGCGCAAGCGGCTGCTGATCGCCGATATGGATAGCACCATGGTCACCAGTGAGACCTTGGATGAATTGGCCGGGGAGGCTGGACTCAAGGAAGAAATCTCGGCCATCACGCGGCGCGCCATGAATGGCGAATTGGATTTCGAAGGGGCACTGCGCGAACGCGTTGGCATGTTGAAAGGGCTGGCGCTGGAAGCGCTGGAACGCACCTGGGCGACAACGGAATTGATGCCCGGCGCCGAGGAATTGGTCGCGACCATGCGCGCCCATGGGGCCCGCTGCGCCCTGGTATCCGGCGGCTTCACCTTCTTCACCGGGCGCGTGGCGGAAAAGCTCGGCTTCCATGAACATCATTCCAATACCCTGCTGCATGAAGCCGGCAGGCTGACCGGCCAGGTGGGAGACCCCATCCTGGGCCGCAACGCCAAGCTGGTTACGCTGAAGCGGCTGGCGGGGGAAGAAGGGCTAGATTTGGCAGAAACACTCGCCGTGGGTGATGGCGCGAATGATCTGGATATGCTGGGCGCGGCTGGGCTTGGTGTTGCCTTCAAAGCCAAGCCCGTAGTCGCGGCAGCGGCGCGGGCGCGGGTGGATCATGCGGATTTGCGCGCCCTTCTGTTTGCGCAGGGGTATCCGTCTGCGGCGTTTCGGCGGGTGGTTTGAGGCTGCGGGGCTTGGGGCGGGGCTGGAAAAGCCTTGACGCTGGTGCTACCTGGTATTACCAATGCCTGTCATGACAGTGAAATCCTCCATCTCCCTCGCGGATGATCAGCATGCTTTTGCCAAGACGCTGGTTGATGCCGGGCGCTTCCCGAGCATGAGTGCCGTGTTGCAGCAAGGGGTCGAACTTCTGCGCCAGCAAATGGAAGCTGAGGCATTGGAGCGTGCGGCACTCGCGGAACTGCTGAAGCAACGGCGCGCGGGCAAATTCATCTCCGCCAGCGCGATGGATGAGCGCATCGCGGCGATGCTGGCCCGCAAGCGCCAAGCCTATGCCGTACAGGATTGAATTCGCCGAAGCTTCTGAGCGTGATCTTGACCTGATTTTCGATCATTTGTTCGAAAGCTATTTGGGCTTCGGCGAAAGCACTGATCAGGCCTTCGATCACGCGGCTCAGCGCATCATGAGTATTCGTGCTGCTGCGGAACGCTTGGCGCTGTTTCCTGAGCGCGGTGCATCACGCGATGATATCTTGCCCGGCCTTCGCTTCATGGTGATGGAGCGCGCGATCTATTGGTTTGATGTTGACGAAAGGGCGCAGGCGGTCCGGGTGCTCGGGATATTTTTCGGCGGGCAGGATCATATTCGCCGCATGCTGATCAGGCTTTTGGGGACAGACCCTCCGGCCTCACGTAAAGATTGACCAAAACATCCGCGCACTGGTGATCGCCAGAAACACCGCGAAGGCGCGCTTCAGCAGCAAGGGCGGGATGCTATGCGCAAGCTTCACGCCCCAAGGGGTTGCGATGATGGAAGCGGGCGCAATCAGCGCAAAGCCGATCAGGCTGACATAGCCGAGCGAGAAGGGCGGCACGCGCGGATCACTCCACCCGCCCCAGATCAGGCCGATTGTCGCCGGAATGGCGATAATCACGCCAAAGGCCGAAGCGGTCGCGACCGCGGCGCGGATCGGATAGCCAAGCAAGGACAGCAAGGGCACCCCCAGCGTGCCGCCGCCAATCCCCATCATGGCGCTGACCGAACCGATGCCAAGGCCGAGTGCCGCGCGCGGCGCGCCTTCCGGCACGCGATCGGTCAATTTGAAGTCAAGCCCGGTGAAGCCCATGTTGAAGGCGACCAGCAAAGCGACCAGCGCGAAAATCGCGATCTGCCCTTCGCCCCGCACATAAACCGCGAGCAGCGTGCCAACCACCACGCCCGCCAACATGCTTGGCCAGATGGAACGCACCAACGCCATATCCATCGTCCCCGTTGCGCGATGCTTGCGCGCTGATTGAATCGAGGTTGGGATAATGGTGGCGAGTGAGGTCGCAACGGCCACCTTCATCTGCACCGCCTCAGGGATGCCGAACAGCGGAAAAACATTGAACAGCAGCGGCACAATCACAATTCCGCCGCCCACACCAAGCAAGCCGGCCAGCGTGCCGGAAACCAGGCCCGTCGCCGCCATGGCCAAGGCCAAGGCGGCGAGCCAGAGCGGATCGTTTAGATAAGTCATTTTTGTCCTACGCGGCGCTGTGCCGTCCTCAACGGGCGTGGCATAGAGGCGCTTGGCTTCCGCGTCACCTATGGCAGCGCGGCGAAGGGACGGTTTGAGATGGCTGATGCTCGAATCCTGGGCGTTTTGGGCGGCATGGGGCCGCTGGCGAGTGCATGTTTCATGCAGCGCCTCACGCTACTGACGCCGGCGGAGCGTGATCAGGACCATATCCCGACCATCCTGTGGTCTGACCCGCGCGTGCCGGATCGCACTGCGGCGCGTGTTGCGGGCGGGGAAGACCCTTTGCCGGCACTGGTGCGTGGCATTCGCGGGCTGGAAGCCGCAGGCTGTGGCGCCATCGCCATTCCCTGCAATACCGCCCATGGCTGGTATGAAGGCATGCGCGCCGCAACCCGCCTGCCCATTTTGCATATTGTGGACGCGGCGGGTGCGGAATTGCGTCGGCTTGGGGTTGCGGGCGGGCGCATTGGCGTGATGGGCACGGCAGGCACGCTGGCCATGCGGCTTTATCAGCAAAGGCTGGATGGGCTTGGCTATGAATGCCTGATGCCGAGCGATGAGGAAATGCAAAGCCGCGTGACGCCGGCGATCACGGCAGTGAAGGCAAACAAACTTGTGGAATCCTATGAACCTTTGGCGGAAGTTGCGCGCGGCCTGATGGCGCGCGGCGCCAAGGCTGTGGTGCTGGGCTGCACGGAAATACCGCTCGGCATCGCTGCCGGTCCTGCGCTGCCTTTTCCGGTCGCGGATACGATTGATGCGCTGGCGCGGGCGGCGATTGCCTGGGCGAAGGGGTGAAGGCATTCTTGGTCGCCGCAGACATTCGGGCCACCAGATTGCGCGGGCGGCGCTTTGGCGGGTTACTCCATTTCAATCAACAAGCCATCGGCGCCCAATTGCAATGCGTAGCCGCTACGCGATGGGTGTAGGCTGATGATGACGCCGGCAGGATTCTGCAACCATAGGCCACCTTTGATCTCGCTGGTGCCAGCGACCGCGCCGGCACGTGCACCGCCATAGAGGCCGGGGAAATCGGCGACCCTGGCAAGACGATAGACTTCTCCATGAGCGCGAACTTCTGAAATGCCGATTCCGCCGACACCCAGGCCGCGGATACGAAAACGGTGGCTATGTCCACCAAAGGTCAGCGTGCCGCTGCCCCAGGAGACGCCGAAAAACAAACCAACTTGAGTCTGCGAGAGGGTTACTTGGCCGACAGGGCGTTCCGCTTCCTGGCTGCCGGTTTGCGCACCAACCTGACGGGTGAAGAGAGCGGCCACGGCAAGCCCGCTTGCGGTGCGGCGTGTAAAGCTGGAAGCGACCATTGAGGATATTTCCTGAAACTACACAACAATACTTACAGCATGTTCGGCCAAAGTGGAATCAAAATGCGGCTGGACAAATGCGACCAAATCAGGCGTGAGCGCGTTCCCCGCGCAAGATACTGAACAGGAACCGCATTAAACGCCCTCCAGCATCGCCTCCACCATCGGCCGATACGGCGTGGCGCCATCCCGCGCGCGTAGCGCCCCGGCGGCGGAGGCGAAGCGCAAGGCTGCTTCCACCCCCATGCCTTCCGCAATCGCCAAAGCATAGGCACCGTGGAATACATCGCCGGCGCCGGTGGTATTGGTGGCCTCAACCGGGAAGGCTGGGATTTCCTGTGGCGCCACCATGCCAGGCGCCAGCCAAAGCGTGCCTTTCTCCCCGCGCGTCACGGCGGCGAGCTTTACGGGGCCTGAGGCCAAGGCACGGCGCAGCCCTTCTTCCGGCGCGCAGCCAGGCGCGAAATTCTGCAAGCCTGTCACTGAGAAAATCGCGTGATCCACGCGCGGCACCAAATCCACCAGAATGCGCGTTTCGCTTTTCTCGCCATCCAGCACGACGGGCACGCCAAGCCGCCGTGCCTCGGCAGCCGCTGCGGCGACACCTTCGGGCCAGCGCGGATCGCAACAAAGCGCGCCGGCGCCGGCCAGGTTTTCCAAGGGCAGCCAGGCGGGGTCCGTGCCAAGGTCAGCGCCGCGAAAGCCGATGATGGTGCGTTCGCCATGGCGGTCCACCAGCACGGCGGAAACCGGGCTCCGCCCGCCTGCCACGCGCTTCAGGCCCGCCGTGGTCACGCCATCCGCTTCAAGGGCGGCGGCCAGCAAGGGCGCGTTGAGGTCATCGCCAACCCGGCCCCAGAAATCCGCTCGCCCCCCTAGCCGCGTTACCGCAATCGCCGCATTGGCCGCCATGCCGCCGGCATTCAGAACATAGGATCGGGCAGCGATTTTCGCGGGCGGTTGGGGTATATCCTCCACCCGAAACACATGATCGGCGACGACATTGCCAAGGCAGACAACACGCGGTGCGGAAGGGTTCGGGGCCATGATGGGGGGAAGCCTGTCACGGCAGGACCGTCTTGGCCAAGTGCCTTCTGAGATCGCGTCCCGCATCCTGGTTTTGCGTGATGATGCGCTGGTGCTGAACAAGCCTGCCGGGCTTGCGACACATCGCGGCCCGCGCGGCGGGGCTTCGGTGGAAGATTGGCTGCCCGCTTTGCAAATGGGCAGGCGGCATTTGCCGCAGCCCGCGCATCGGCTGGATCAGGATACGGCGGGCTGCCTGGTGCTGGGGCGGACCAAGCCGGCACTCGCCGCTTTGGGCGCCATTTTCGCCAAGGGGCTGGCGCAGAAGACCTATTGGGCGGTGGTGCAGGGCGGGCCGGTTGAGGATGCGGGGGAGATCGCCTTGCCCATCCGCAAGATCAGCTCTCGCGCACAGGGCTGGCGGATGGAAGCGCATGCGGATGGACTGGCATCGCTCACGCGCTGGCGCTGCCTGGGGCGCGGTGCTGGCATGGCCTGGCTGGAATTGGCGCCGCAAACCGGGCGCACGCATCAATTGCGCGTGCATTGCGCGGCGATGGGTTGGCCGATTTTGGGCGATCCGCTTTACGGCGCCGGAGGGGCTGGCGGCTTGCATTTGCTGGCGCGCGCCATTGCTTTGCCGCTGGAACCGCCCTTGCAGGCGGAGGCGCCTCCTCCGCCGCATATGGAAGGCGCCTTGCGTGCTTGTGGCTGGCACGCGGAGGTGTAGTGGCTGCGTTCACTTTATGGCGAGAGATCCTCCAACCATGATGGAAAGCGGCCCGTTATGTAGAAGAAAATCATGGCGTAGCCCGCTCTAAACGTCAGCCAAACCGCCTGAAGAAACATTACTACACAAAGAAGCAAAAGCGGGATCGAAATGAATAAGATATAGGGTAGTAAACCTTGTTCAATGACATAAAACCTCAGAGCCCATGCGGCCAAGATGAATGTCAAGGATGAAACCAAAAAAGCCGAAATGACACCGCCGTTCGCGATGTAGATTTTTGTCTTCTGGCTGTATCGGAAGATCGACGCTCCGCCTTGCTTTAGGAAGAGCAAAACAATGGTAATCAGACAAAAAACGGAAGACAAAAAGGCGATGTCAACCGCCCCTACAGCATTGTCGCAGCGATATGGGCGCCTGGTAAATATTGATCCTCCATCAACGCAAAGCGTGTCTTGCGAGAGAATTGCCAAAGGATAAAGCGTGCGCATCCAAGGGAATAGCGTGAACAACGTGTAGGTGATTGCAAGCACCAAAAAAAAGCATAAAGCAGGGATGGCGTAAGCGCGTTGGATGAATGTCTCCTCCAGTGCAAACGGCTCAAGCCAGCCGGGAGGCTTCCGCCAAATAAACCAGTTCCGAAACGTATCACGCGTCCGAAGCAACTCCGCCAAGTCTGCATGTGAAAGCGGTGCGTCCTGCGGCGATGTAACAATCCTCTGCCGCCAATAATCGCGAACACTCTCCGGCGTCCATCCGCCGGGCGGCATCGGCGGCATGGGTGGTGATCGGCCCATAAATATAGCCCACCAGCTCGGTTTGGATGTCTGTGACCCAGGCATGACACCAAGCTTGCCGAAGAGGTATAGTCAACGCAAGCTCAAACGGGGGAAGACCAACATGATATCTCGCAGACACATCATCGCCGGCGCGGCGGGCTTGGCCGCTTTGGGCAGCGTCGCACCAGCGCGCGCTTGGGAACCATCGCGGCCCATTCAATTGATTGTCGGCTTCGCGCCAGGCGGCGGCGCGGATTTGGCGGCGCGCGCGATTGCCGAGGCTTCTTCGCGCTTTTTCCCGACCCCGATTGTGGTGATGAACCGCCCCGGCGCGGGTGGGGCGATTGCCGCGCAGCAGGTGGCGGGCATGGCGCCGGATGGGCTCAATCTGCTGGTCGGCGGCGGGAGTGAGAGCATCGCGCTGCCGGCCTTTCGGGATTTGCCTTATGACCCCAAGAAATCCTTCCGCGCCATCATCCGCATCACGCGCCAGCCCTTGCTGATTGTCGCCCGGCGCGGCGGGCGATTCGCTGATTTGCAGAGCGTGATTGAAGCCGCCAAGCGCGCGCCAGGCGCCATTCCGCATGCCTCCTCCGGCCAGGGTTCGATTTACCATGCGGTGTTTGTGTTGCTGTCGCGTGCGGCGAATATCGAATTGCTGCATGTGCCCTTCACGGGCGGCGCGCCCAGCTTGCAGGCTTTGATGGCGAATACGGTGGAATTGGCGGTACTCGCCCCGGAAGAAATGGCGGGGCTCGCCAATGCGGGTGAAATCCGCCCGCTGGCGGTGGCCTCAGCTTCGCGTATTCCGGGCTACCCTGATGTGCCCACACTCCGCGAATTGGGCTTTGATGTGGTGATTGAAAACATGAAGGGGCTGAATGCGCCGGCGGGCTTGCCGGATGAAATCTACACCAGCCTGCATGATCGCTTCCGCCAGGGCATGCAGGCGCCGGCCTGGAAGACATTTCTGGATCGTACCGGCGCCATGGATGGCTATCTGGATGGGCCTGGCTTTCAGCGCGCCATGGATGATGTGCTGGATGCGCTCAAGGCGGCGTTGGCGAGGTAAGCCTAACGCGCGCTGGGGACCACACTATCCCCTGTCCTGCCTTCCAGCACCGCATCAAACAGTTTTATCTGCTGCGGCAAGCAGATGGTTTGCAGATCATAACGTTCAAGCAAGGTCCGTCGCGCGGCCTTGCGGATCGGCTCATAGCGATCCGGGTGCGCCAAAGCGTCCACCACGGTCTCGGCCAGCGCGGCGGTGTCATAAAACGGCACCAGAAGGCCATTCACGCCATGTTCGATCACTTCCTGCACCGGCGGTGTCGCTGAGCCGATCACCAAAGCCTCGCACCCCATGGCCTCGATCATGGACCAGGACAGCACATAGGGATACGTCAGATAGACATGCGCGCGCGTGATGCGAAATAGCGCGAGCAAAGCCGGGTGAGGGATACGCCCGGTGAAATGCAGCCGGGTCAAATCCAGCTTGTCGCCCAATTCTTCCAGCAAATGCGCCCGCCAGGGGCGGCCATCTGCGGGTTTCGGGCCATAGCCACGCGCCTCTCCCCCCACCAGCACCACTTGCGCTTGCGGCCGGCGCGTCAGGATTTCTGGCAAAGCGCGCATGAAAACATCAAAGCCGCGATAGGGTTCCAGATTGCGAGAGACGAAGGTGATCACCTCATCCCCGCGCTTGATCACGCGGCCATTGGGCAATTTCACATGATGCGGGCCGATGGGGGTCGCGACTTCGCTATTCACCCCTTCATGCACCACGGAAATCTTGCGCCGGAATACTTCCGGGTAGCGGCTGCGCTGGTAATGCGTGGGGCTCACGCCCCAATCCATCGCCTCCAACGCCGGGGTTTGTGGCAGGTTCAAAAGCCTGGTGCGTGCTGCCTCATCCAATTCCACCTTATGCGCCGGGTTGAAGCCGACATCGCCGCCTGAGGTCGTGAAGTGGAATTCGCAGTAATGCAGCAATTTCGCATTGGGGAAGATATCGGGCAGGAACATGCCTTCCCCCCAGCCCGGATGGCAGCAGATGATGTCCGGGCGGAAGCCTTTGCTCCGCAGATCAACCAGGGCCCGCGCCACATTCTGGGCGCGGCGGATGGAAGCCTCCATGCCGCGCAGATAGTGGTGTGTCTTTTCCCCCGCGCCTTGCGGTTCCGGGTAGCGGATATGGGTGACGCCCGGGAGCGAGATATTCTCCCGCTCCCCAAGGCCCACCACCCGGGCGCCTGGCCGCGCGGCGATTACCGGCGCCAGATGGCGGTATTGGCCGGGGAAATTCTGGTGAATGAATAGCGCCTGAACCAAGCGATCACATCCTGGAGTGAAGCGCCGTTAAATCCGTCATTTCCCGGGTGCGCGCAATCGCCCCCTTGGCGCGGCGGCACGAACCTCCGAGAATGGCGCCAGATCAGGAGAGAAAGACACCCCATGACATTCGATTTCACCGGCAAGAAGGTTCTGGTCGTGGGCGGCAGCCGCGGCATTGGGCGTTCCATCGCGCTGGGCTTTGCCGCTGGCGGCGCCGCAGTTTCCATCTGCGCCCGCGGCGCCGCAGGGCTTGAGGCAACGCGCGCCGAAATCGCTGCCCATGGCGTCAAGGCCCATGCGCTGCCGGCGGACCTCGCCAATCAGGCGCAAATCGAAGCCTGGGTGGCCGCTGCCGCCGCCGCGCTTGGGGGCGTGGATGTGCTGGTGAACAATGCCTCGGGCTTCGGCATGGCCGATACGGAAGAAGGCTGGCAGAAAAGCCTGGATGTGGATGTGATGGCGACGGTCCGTGCCTCCCACGCGGCACTCCCATTCCTGAAGGCGGCCAAGGGGTGCATTGTGAATACCACCTCCATCTCCGGGCTT
>JADCEX010000214.1 GCA_020249825.1 Roseomonas sp. | reverse complement strand
TTGCGGGGGTCATCCTCGGGGATGCCGGCTTCCACCTTGCCCACCATGTCGCCGCCCACATCCGCACCCTGGGTGAAGATGCCGCCGCCCAAGCGCGCAAAAATCGAAATCAGCGAAGCGCCGAAGCCAAGGGCCACCAGCGCATCAATCACCGTGCGGCTATTGGGCGCGAAGCCGCCGAGCACGCTCAGGATGAAGAAGTAAACCGCAACGCCAAGCAGCGCGAGGCCGGCCACGAGCATCCCCGTGATGGCGCCCGATTTGAACGCAACATCAAGACCAGCGGCGAGGGACTGCGTGGAAGCCTGCGCGGTCCGCAGATTGGCGCGCACCGAAACATTCATGCCGATGAAGCCCGCCACACCGGACAGGATGGCGCCGATGGCAAAGCCGATCGCCACCGCAAAGCCAAGCCGCCAGGCGACAAGCGCAAAAAGCACCACGCCCACAATGGCGATAGTGCCGTATTGCCGCTTCAGATAGGCCGAGGCGCCTTCCTGAATGGCGAGAGCAATTTCCTGCATCCGCGGCGTACCGGGATCGCGCGAAAGCACATCCTTTGCAGTGATCACACCATAGGCGATGGACAACGCCCCAAGCGCGATCACCAGGATCAGCGATAAGGTCAGCAAGGCTTAGACTCCCCCTTCGTGGCGCGGTTAAGGCCGCCGCGCGCCGGCATGGAGACCGGCGCGGAATCTCTCCCGCAGCGGCCCTGATGGGGCGCTTCCTTAAAAGGGGCAGGGCAGGGGCGCAACGGGGGGCAGGGCTTTCTGGCAGAAAACCCGGCCATTTCGCGCGAAGTCAGGCCTTTCTGGCCCGTTCAATCGCTTCCTGGATCAGCCGGCGCGCCTCCGCGGCATCGCCCCAGCCGATGAATTTCACCCATTTGCCAGGTTCCAAGTCTTTGTAATGCTCAAAGAAATGCTGAATCTGCTCAATGGTGATGCGCGGCAAATCCGTGTGTTCATGCACATGGACATAGCGCTGGGTCAGCTTGGGTGAAGGCACGGCGATGATCTTCTCATCCCCCCCGCCATCATCTTCCATCTTCATCACGCCAACAGGGCGCACATTCAACACGGCGCCAGGCACGATGGGGCGCGTATTGGCGACCAGCACGTCAATCGGGTCGCCATCTTCGGAAAGCGTATGCGGCACAAAGCCGTAATTCCCCGGATAGCGCATGGGCGTGTGCAGGAAGCGGTCCACGAATAGCGTGCCGGCCGCCTTGTCCATCTCATATTTGATGGGCTCGCCACCGATCGGGACTTCAATGATCACATTCACATCATTCGGCGGGTCCTTGCCGATGGGAATGGCATCTATGCGCATGGGGTCTCTCCAGGGGCGGCGGGGCGGCCACAATGGCAGCCCGCCAATCCCGTTGCGGGCGGATATGCCGGCGCGTCGCCGGAATGCAAGGATTTTTCCTGGCTTGCCAGCGCTGCCTGCTGCAAGCAGGCTGAACCCATGAACCCGCCACCCCACCCAAACCGCGCCGCTTTTGCCGCCGCTGCCGCCCGCCGCGCCCCGGAAGTGGTGGCGCTGACGCAGCGCCTGACCGCCATCGCCTCCCCCAACCCGCCGGGCGATGTGCGCGCCGCCGCCCACGAAGCCGCCGACATGCTGCGCGCTTTGGCCCCTGGCGCCGAGATTTCGCTCCATGAAACCGACCCGCAAGTGACCAACCTGGTCGCACGCATCTGTGGCGCAGGGCCGGGCCGGTTGCTGGCCTATAACGGCCATCTGGACACCTACCCGGTGAATGAGGCCCTGCCCTGGACCGTGCCACCCTTGGGCGGGTTGCTGCGCGACGGCCAACTTTACGGGCGCGGTGTTGCAGACATGAAGGGCGGCATCGCCGCTTCCATGCTGGCCTTCGCCTTGCTGGCCGAACATCGCCATACCTGGCGGGGGGAGGCGCTGCTGACGCTCGCCGGCGATGAGGAAAGCATGGGTCCGCTCGGCACCAAATGGCTTTTGGACAATGTGCCGGGCTTGGCGCAGGCGGATGGCGTGATCATCGGCGATGCCGGCAGCCCCAGCGTGCTGCGCTTTGGCGAAAAGGGCTTTGTCTGGATCGAGATCGAGGCCACGGGCCGCGCTTCCCACGGCGCCCATGTGCATTTGGGTGATAACGCCATTGACCGGCTGCGGGCTGCCCTTGATGCCGTGGCCGCGCTCCGTTCCATGGCGCCCGATGCGCCGCCTGCGGTGACCGCCGCCATCGCCGCTGCGCGTGCCATCAGTGAGCCCCTCTCAGGCGCCGGAGAGGCCGCGGTTCTTGGCAGTGTCACCATCAATATCGGGCGCGTCGAAGGCGGCACCTCGCCCAATCTTGTGCCGGCAGCGGCGCGGGCGGCTTGCGATATTCGCCTGCCGGTGGGGGTGCCAAGCGCCCGGCTGCTGGCCGCGCTGCATCAGGGGCTGGATGTGCTGCCCGGCATCACCTGGCGCGCACTCCGCTGCTTTGAACCCAACCACACGGACCCTGCCGCCCCGATTATCCGCCATGTGCATCAGGCCGCAGAGGAGGTGCTGCGTGAACCCGTTGCCGTGAATATGCGTGTCGGCGGTTCCGATGCGCGCTGGTTCCGCATGGCGGGGCTGCCCACCGTGGTTTATGGCCCTACACCGCATAATATGGGCGGCGCGGATGAATGGGTTTCGGTCGCTGAATTGGAAGCCATCACCCAGGTCCACGCCCTGGCTGGCTTTGATTTTCTGAACGGGGAGGGCGATGCGCCATGAGTATTCTTGCCGAAATCCTGGCCTTCAGCATTCTCGCCTTCTGGTTGGTCTTGTTTGCCGTGCAATGGGTTGCGCAAGCCATTGGCGCCTGGCTCGGGCGGCACCATTCGGCGCGCGGCGCAACCCCAGCGGAAGGGGTGGGCGTGGTGGTGGGCGGCATGCTCGGCCTGCTTGCCTTCGTGCTGGCGCTGACGCTTTCCTTCGCCACCACGCGTTTTGAAGAACGCCGCCAGGGCACGCTCATGGAAGCCAATGCGCTGGGCACCGCCTGGCTCCGCGCCAAGGCAATCGGTCATCCGCGCGGCGAGGAATTGGCCAAGCTGTTCGAAGAATACACGAAGCTCCGCGCCGAGTTCATCACGGCGCCGGCGGATCGGGGGGCTGTGCGCGCCATCAATGACAAGACAACGGCCCTGCAAAACCGCATCTGGGAACATGTGACGGTGATTGTGCGCGAAAGGCCGGACCCGATTTCGGCCTCCCTGATGGCTGCAACGAATGAGGTGTTCGACCGTTCAACGGCGGAACGCTTCGCCTTCAGCCTGACCATGCCGCCGCAGATGGTCTGGCTGCTGATGGGCATTGCGGTGCTGAGTATCGGTGCGCTTGGGTATCAATTAGGGATGCGCGGGCTGTCGCTCCCGATCCTTTCGGTGCTGCTGATTGCCATGTGGACATCGGTGATTGTGGTGATCCTGGATTTGAGCGCACCGCGCATCGGCAGCCTGCGCTCCAGCGCGGCGGCCTATTACTGGACTTTGGAAGGGTTTGGTCCCGGCGCGGTGCCCGCGCGAAGATAAGGGTCGGCGCCTCGCTCTTCCGATGCGCCCGTGATAGGGGCAGGCGATGATGCGTGCTGCCTCTGAAACCCCAATCGCCTTGCCTGTCAGGCGCCGGAGCCCGGCCTGGGCCTGGGGGTCTTTTCTGGTGGCTCTGGCCATGGCGACGCCGATTCTGGCCGTGCTGGCAACCGCTGCCGCCCCGGGCGGAGAGGTCTGGCAGCATATCCTGGCCACCACCCTGCCGGAAATGCTGGCCACTTCGGCGCTTTTGGCCCTGCTGGTCGCGGCCATGGCGGGCAGTGCGGGCGCCATTACCGCGTGGCTGGTGGTGGCTTGTGAGTTTCGCGGCCGGCGCTTTCTTGAAGTGGCGTTGCTGCTCCCTATCGCCATGCCGGCCTATCTCTGCGGCTATGTCTATACTTGGTTGTTGGATGTGGCCGGGCCGGTGCAAACCACGCTGCGCAGCGCAACCGGGCTTTCCTTCGGCCAATACTGGTTTCCGGAAATTCGCAGCCTGCCCGGCGCGGCGCTGATGTTGGGCATGGTGCTGTACCCCTATGTCTATATGTTGTGCCGCGCGGCGTTCTTGCAGCAAAGCGTGTGCCTGATTGAAGCATCGCGCACGCTGGGCCACGGGCTTTCGCGCAGCTTTTTGCATGTGGCCTTGCCTCTGGCGCGCCCGGCCTTGGCCGCCGGCATTGCGCTCGCGTTGATGGAAACGCTGGCGGATTTCGGCACGGTGCAGCATTTTGCGGTGAGAACCTTCACCACCGGCATTTATGAGGCCTGGTTCGGCATGGATAACCGCCCGGCAGCGGCGCAGCTTGCCGTGGCCCTGCTTGGCTGCGTGGGGCTTTTATTGGCTTTGGAGCATTTCTCGCGCGGTGGGCGGCGCTTTCACCCAACCACCACGCGCCATCCAGCCTTGCGCCCGGTGCGGCTCTCCGGCTGGCGGGAAGCGGCGGCCTGGCTTGCCTGCGGGCTGCCGCTGCTGATCGGCTTTATCATTCCGGCGGGTGCTTTGCTGTGGCTGATGGTGCTGGCGGGCGATCCCTTCAGCCCAGCGCGCTATCTGCCCTTTGCGCGCAATTCCCTGGTGCTTTCCGGCGTGACCGCCGTGCTGGCGGTGCTATTGGCCGCCGGCATGGCCTGGGCGGCGCGGCTATATCCTTCCCCGGCGTGGAGCATCGCCAATCGGGTTGCGTCGCTCGGCTATGCGCTGCCGGGTTCGGTGATTGCGGTTGGTGTGCTGGTGCCTTTTGGGTTGTTCGATAATGCGCTCGATTCCTGGCTACGGGCGCGGTTTGGGGTTTCATCCGGGCTGCTGCTGTCGGGCACCATGGCGGCGCTGGTGTTTGCCTATCTGGTGCGGTTTTTGGCGGTGGCGCTTTCCACGGTGGAATCGGGGCTCGCGCGGCTCAAGCCTTCCTATACGGATGCGGCGCGCGTCTTGGGCCGGCGGCCCGGGCAGGCAGTGCGGGAAGTGGAGGTGCCGCTGGCGCGCGGCGCGCTGCTGACCGCGGGGCTTTTGGTGTTTGTGGATACCATGAAGGAATTGCCGGCGACGCTGATCGTGCGGCCCTTTGACCTCGATACGCTTGCGGTGCGTATCTATAATCTGGCGTCGGATGAAAGACTGGCCGAGGCGTCAACCGCCGCCGTGCTGATTGTGCTGGTGGGGCTGCTGCCGGTGGCGGCACTCACGCGGATGATGCGGCGGGAATAGCGCAAAGAAGCGCCGCAAGGCTTGCCGCATTCGGTGCATCATGCAGCAAGTCTATTGCGCGGATCAGTTCTTCGGCGCGGCCTTCGGGCAGAATGCCAGCGAAACATGCGCGAACCTTGGCGATTTGCGCCGCGCGCGGCAGCGGGTTTTCCGGGCTGCCCAAGGCGGCATCCACGCGCTGATCCAGCTTCGTCCCATCGCGCAATTCAATCTCAACACGTTGCGGCACCACGGCATTTTCATCGCCGTTGCCATCGCCGAGCAATGCAACCCGCGCCGCCAGCGCGTGCGTCGCGGGATCGCGCAGCAAAGCGTCACTGAAATCACCAAGCCCGACACTGCCCGAAAGCAGCGTGCGCGCCACCACATAGGGCAGGCAAAGCCGCGCGTAATTGCCGGTCAGATCACGCTTGATGGGGCGACCCACCAAGCGCATTGCGAGCGGCGGCAAATAAAGCCGCACCGCCGCCACATCTTCAGCACTGACCCGATGTGCCGCCATCAAGCGCTGCACACCATCAATCGCGGGATGCGTCAGCCGGCCTGAGGGAAAGGGTTTATGTGCCAGCCGCGTCACCTGCCAGATGGTGCCGAGTGCGGCGAGGCCAGGCGCCAAATCATGCTCGGGTTCCGTCAGTTTCAAAAAACCAAATGGCCCGGTCAGCCATTGCGCTGGCCCTGCGGCACCCGCCGCCGCCAAATCCGCCGCGCGCAGCCCGGCCATGGCGGCGAAGCCCATTTGCACCGGCAGCGCCATGGACCCTTCCGAATGCGCTTGCATGGTGCCGGGTATCTGCCCGAGCAATAGCCCCGCGCCCGCCGAAGCGGTGGCCAGGTCAAACCCGCGCACCCGCGCCACCGCGCCATAGGCGCCGAACATGCCTGCCGTTGCGGGGCGGAAAAAGCGCATCGGCCCGCGCGCCGCAGCGCCAATGATGCACGCCAGATCAAGCCCCAGGATCACCGCCGCCATGAAACGCGCACCCGATACCGGGTGGCCTTGGCGGCTTTGCCTTTCCGATTCGGCCAGCGCGGCTGAGAGCGTCGGCGTCATCGCATGCACCACGGCGGCTTCATGGATGGCGTCGAATTCCAGCGCGTGCGCCTGAAACGCATTCATGAAGGCAGCCTGAGAGGCGGGCAGCTTTACCCCGTCACCCCAAAGCCTCGCTTCCTCCCCCGCGCCCCAACCGCGCGCTGCCGCAAGCAAGCCTGGCCGCGCCGCATGCGCCATGCCCGCGACACCAACCGCGAGCCCATCCAGCAGGAAGATTCGCGCAGCCTCCCGCGCTGCTTCGGGAATGGCGGCTTCCGGCGTTTCCAGAAGGTGGCGGAGCAGGATGGTTTCAGCGGTGTCTGTCATACCCCCCATGCTGCCCGTGCGACGCCTGGCGTCAAGCACCATGGCGCGTTGCGTCGCTTCGTGCTGGCATAACCCGAACCGGAGGAGCACGCATGACCAAGATCAAAGGCATCATCGTTTGCCCACAACCGCGCGCCGCCGATGTAGGGGCCGAGATTTTACGGCGCGGCGGCAATGCCTTCGACGCCGCGCTTGCCACCGCCTTCTGCCAAATGGTGCAAGACCCCTTCATGTGCGGCATTGGCGGCATGGGCACGCTGCAATTCCGCGACGCCAAAACCGGCCGCCAGGGCATGATTGATTTCCACGCCCGCGCCGGCGCCAAGGTGCGCGCCGATATGTGGGCGGCCGATAGCAAAGGAAAATCCGAAATCTCCGGCTATGCGCTGTTTGAGGATCAGCGCGCCGAGCTTGGCTATACCGCCATCATGACCCCCGGAACGGTCGCAGGCTTCGCGCATTTTCACGCGCAATTCTGCACCATGGACTGGGCTGATTTGCTGGCCCCCGCAATTACTATGGCGCGGGATGGCGTGCTGGTGACGCCCTTCTTCCGCGATTTCCTGGAACGCAAACCCCAGCCTGGCCTGCCCAGCGGCTTGCAGCGCGTGACGAAAACACCGGCCTGCGCCGCGCTTTACTTGAACCAGGCCGGGCAATTGCATGAAGTCGGCGACAAGCTGGTGCATACGGAAATGGCGCGCACGCTGGAACGCATCGCCACCCAGGGCGCGCAGGATTTTTACACGGGCGAAATCGCCGGGCAGATCATCAGCGATTTCGCCCAAAACGGCGCCTTCATCACCGCCGATGATTTGCGCGATTACCGCGTGCGTGAAAGTGCCCCCGTGATTGGCACCTATCGCGGCTACAAGATTTCATCGAACCCACCACCGGGGTCGGGTGCGGTGCTGATCGCCATGTTGAATATTCTGGAAAACTTCGACCTCAGCGCGCTGCCCGCCGGCAGCGCCGGGCATTACGATCTGGTAGCCCGCGCCATGGCAGCCGCGCATCACGATCGGGATGAGGCTTTGGGCGATCCGGATTTCGTTCCGGTGCCAACCGAATCCCTGATCTCAAAATCCCGCGCTGCGGAATGGGCCAAGCGCATCAGGGATGGCTGGCTGCCAGGCGGGCGGATTGGCGAACCACCCTCCTGCACCACGCATCTTTCCGTTTGGGATGCGGCGGGCAATTGCGTTTCCGTCACGCATACACTCGGCACTGGCGCGGGCGTGGTGACACCTGGCCTCGGCTTCAATTGGAACAACGCCATGAAGCTGTTTGATATGCGCCCGGGCCGCGCCAATAGCATGGCACCCGGCAAGGCGCGCACCACCGGCATGGTGCCAACCATTGTCACTAAGGATGATGAGCCCTGGCTGATTGTCGGCGCACCTGGCGGCAGCGTGATCATCTCTGCCGTGCTGACCACCATCATCAATGCGATTGATTTTGGCATGTCGGCGGTAGAGGCGGTTTCCTTCCCGCGTATCCATTGCGAAGGCGGGCCGGTTTTCTGCGAAGCGCGGGTGCAAGGCGATGTGGTGGCGGCACTCAAATCCCTGGGGCATGAGGTGCGCCATTCCCCGATTTCCTATGACCCGACCATGAGCCGCGCGCATGCCATTCTTCTGCGCGATGGCAAGCCCACAGGTGGCGCCGATCCGCGCGGCGGTGGCGGCGTCGCGGTTGCCTGGTAGGCGCCTTGCCCGATCACGCAACCCCCCTATAGAATCTCGCAAAACTGCGCATGAAAGAAACGGAAATGACCACGCAACGCAAAACCGCCTTGATCACCGGCGCTGGCCGCAATATCGGCCGCGCCATCGCGCTTGAACTCGCGCGCATGGGTTTTAATGTCGTTATCAATGGCTCGCGCAATCGCGACGCTTGTGAGGCAGTCGCCACCGAAGCCCGCGCGCTTGGCGTGGAGGCTTTGGTTGCCATGGCCGATGTTGGCGTGGCGGAAGAATGCGCGCGCATCGCGCGTGACGCCATTGCCAGCTTCGGCGCAGTGGATGTGCTGGTGAATAATGCCGCACTCCGCCCCGATGGCCGCTTCCTGGAAATGAGCGATGCGGATTGGCGCCGCGTGATTTCGGTTGATCTGGATTCCAGTGTGTGGCTGGCGCGTGCCTGCCTGCCGGGGATGCTGGATCGCGGTTGGGGGAGGATTGTGAATCTGCTCGGCATGAATGCCATCCATGGCTATAATGGCCGCGCGGCGGTGTCCGTTTCCAAGCACGGGCTTTGGGGGCTGACCAAGGCTTTGGCGAAGGAATTCGGCGCCAAGGGCATCACCACCAATGCTGTCTCGCCTGGCCCCATCGCCGGGGAGCGTGATGATGAAGCCGCGCACCACCATATTGCCAGCATGATATCGCGCGTGCCGGTAGGCCGGCTTGGTCAGCCGCATGAAATCGCGGCGGTTGTCTCCATGCTGGTCTCCAATGGCGGCGCCTTCGTCAATGGCCAGATGATCCAGGTGAATGGCGGCGCAGAGACGTGATGAGGCAGGCATCGGCGGAATCGCACTGAAGGGCCGTTCAGCAATCGAAATTTACGGGCTAACTGTACCTTCCGGTGATTCAGGTTTCGCCATAGCAGTGAGCAGGGCGTCCTCGATAATGCGCTGAGACCACAGAAAACAGAGCTGGCTCGGGCAATCTGAACAGCTGGGATAAGTGTATTTTCTGCCTGACTGCGGCATGATGCCGTGAACAGGAGATACCATGACGAGACGACCACGCCGGAACCACAGCCCAGCCTTCAAGGCGAAGGTGGCGCTT
>JADCEX010000213.1 GCA_020249825.1 Roseomonas sp. | reverse complement strand
TGGAAGTGGCGGACCCTCTGTTGGGCCAGGTGCTGCACCCGGCCGCGCCCTTCCGCTTTGATGGTGTGGCGCCGCAGGATGTGGTGCGCTGGCCAGGCCCGGCGGCGGGCGCGCATAATGACCATGTATTCAAGGAACTTCTGGCCGAGGCGAAGGAGAAGCAGGCATGACCGGCAAGGTGACCATCAGCGAAGTCGCCCCGCGTGACGGGATTCAGTCCATCACCGGAGATTTCGTGCCGACCGAGGTGAAAATCGCCCTGATCCAGGCGCTTTATGATGCGGGGCTCAGGCGGATGGAAATCGGTTCCTTCGTCTCGCCCAAGGCCATTCCGCAAATGGCGGATACGGCGGCGGTGCTGGCCTTCGCCAAGACACTGCCGGGCTTGGAAAGCACCGTGCTGGTGCCCAATCGGCGCGGCTTTGATGCGGCGCTTGCGGGGGGCGCGGAACGGCTTGGCTTTTTCATGTCGGCGACGGCGGGGCACAACAAGGCCAACCTTAACCGCACGCGGGAAGAAAGCTTCGCGGAATTGGCATCGCTCGTGCGCGATACGCCGAAGGGCACGCTGATCCGCTTCAACCTGTCTTGCGTGTTCCATTGCCCCTTTGATGGCGTGGTGGAAGATGCGGAAGCGCTGGATTGGGTGGAACGTATCGTGGCGCTGAACCCGGAGATGGAAATCGCGCTGGCGGATACCACCGGCAATGCCAGCCCCGATCAGGTGCGGCGGATTTTTGAGAAAGCCCAGGCAGCCTGGGGCCATCGCTTCGCCTTCCATGGCCATGACACTTACGGCATGGGGGTGGCGAATGTGGCCGCGGCCTATGCTGCCGGCTGCCGCGTGATTGATAGTGCGGCGGGTGGCATTGGCGGCTGCCCCTTTGCGCCTGGCGCCACCGGCAATGTGGCGACGGAAGATGTGGTTTGGATGTTCCGCCGCATGGGGGTTGAAACCGGTGTCACCTGGAACAGCCTTTTGGCGGCGGCGGATATGGCCGCTTCCATCAAGGGCGCCATTCCTGGCGGGCGGATGCGCGGCGTGCGCGCGGCGCGTCTCGCGGCCTGAAGCGGGGGCATCGGCCGCGCCAAATCACGGCGCGGCCGGAATTCTTCCATTTTTCGGACGTTTTTGCGGGCCTTAATCATCCTATCTGATGATCCTGTTCAAGCGTGGCGGAGTTGGCGCATGTCCGATAGCGAAATGGCCCGGAAATTGGCAGAGCTTGACCGGCTACTGAATGATCCGGAGACCCGCATGGATGCCGGGCGGGTTTGGGTATTGGCGCAGGAATTGAAAGCGCCTTTCGCGAGGGCGGGCGCTTCGCGGCCCGGTTGAAGCGCGCGCGATCAGTCCTGCGGCACGCGCGGCAGTTCCTTCGCTGACTCAAACCAAGCCTGCACTGCGCAGCTTGTCGCCCATGACCGTGCCTATGCCTTCCATGGCTTCGGTCTTGGAACTCATGTTTTGCTCCTGCCTGAGTCGCCAAAGGCACGATAATGCTATGGAGCCTTTCAGTCGTGCTCTCTGGTTTCAGCAAGCTCTCTGATTCTATAATCACGCCAATGAATTAGGAAAGGTCATGTCGCGGCACTTGACGAAGCGTTCTTTTCGACTCGCCGGCCACGCAACTTCGGTCGCGCTGGAGGGTGCCTTCTGGGCCGAATTGGAAGCGCTTGCGAAACAACAAGGCCTAAGCCTGGCAGTGCTGGTGGCGGAGGTGGATGCGGCGCGGGCCGATCAAAGCCTGCCACTCGCGAGCGCGCTACGGCTTGCGGCGCTGGCGCATGCTCGTGGGCGAGATGGCACGTGATGGGGTGGATTCGCCGCTTCTTTGACCAGGAAAGCAGATTCCGCGATGCGTTGGGCGTGCCAATACAGGCCGCAACCCATGACAAGGCCTTGCTTGGATTGACAGAAGCCCAGGCCGAATGCGACTTTCCTTGCAATATCTGCCGGAGTTAACGCCATGAACACTCAATTCTCGAAGCGCGCCCTTTTCACCGCCGGCGCCGCTGGCCTTGCCGCTGCGGCCCTGCCTGGCATGCGCCAGGCGGCCGCGCAGCAAACGCCGCGCAATGCCCTGGTGATCGCCGCGCAGATCGATGACCTTGTCGCACTCGACCCGCATCACTCCTTCGAAGTCACCGGCAGCGATCTGCTGAAGAATGTCTATGATCAGCTTTTCATCATTGATGATTCAAAGCCCAGCGCCGAATTGCTGCCGGGGCTTGCGGAAAGCTTCACGATTTCCGCCGATGGCAAGACCTTCACTTTCCGCATTCGTCAAGGCGTGCGCTTTCATTCCGGCAATCCGCTGACGGCTGAAGATGTGGCGTTTTCACTGCGCCGGCCGCTGCAGATCAATCGCACGCCGGCCTTCATGTATCGTTCGGTCGGGCTGACCGCGGATAACGTTGAACAGACCGTGCGGCAGACTGGCGATTTTGAAGTGCAGGTCACCTTCAATGAAGCCTATGCGCCAACGCTTATCCAAAACCTGTTCACGGCAACCATTGCGTCAGTGCTGGACAGCAAGCTTGTGCTGCAAAACGCCGGGGAGGATCGCGGCAATACCTGGCTAAATCGCAATTCAGCGGGTTCTGGCGCCTTTCGCCTGACGCGGTATCAACCCAATGAAAACTATACGCTGGATCGCAACGATAGCTGGTGGCGTGGCCGGGCCAATATGCAGCGTGTGATCGTGCGCCACGTGCCGGAAGCCGCCACTCAGCGCCTGCTGCTGGAACGCGGTGATGTGGATGTGGCGCGCAACCTGACGCCCACGGATATCGCCGCGTTGCGTGGCCGGCCGGGCATCACCATCCAGGAATTTCCGCGCGGCACCATCCAGTATTTCAGCGCGAATCTGGGGGACCCGATCCTGTCCAATCCGCGCGTCATCGAAGCGCTGAAGCATCTGGTGGATTATGATGCGATTGCGAATAACCTGCTGCCGGGCCAGGTGTTTCCACATCAATCCTTCATTCCGCGCGCCATCCTGGGTGAGGTGAATGAACGCCCCTGGCGCTTTGACCCGACGCGCGCGCGCGCCTTGCTTGCCGAAGCCGGGCATCCCAATGGCATTCGCCTGACCATGGATACGGCGAATACCTTTCCATCCCTTGATGTCGCGCAGGCCTTGCAGGCAAGCTTCGCCCGCGGCGGCGTGACGCTTGAAGTGCTGCCTGCAACCGGCGCGCAGGTGCTGGCCAAATTCCGTGCGCGCAACCATCAGCTTTTCATCGGCATTTGGGGCCTGGGCTATCCTGATCCGCACTACAATGCCGATAGCTTCGCGCATAACCCGCCCGGGGCGAATAATCCGGGTAAGCTTACTTGGCGCAATAACTGGAATATTCCAGAACTGACTGCGCGGACGGAAGCGGCGATGCGAGAGCGGGATCAGAATGCGCGTGCGGCGATCTATCGGCAGATCCAGGCGGAATTCATGGGTACTTCCCCCTTCGCGGTATTTGCGCAGCAGCAGGTGCAGGTGGCGGTACGCAGCAACCTGACTGGCTATGCCGCAAGCTCACCTGGGCTTTCGGCAATTCTTTGGCGCGCGACCAAGGGATAAG
>JADCEX010000212.1 GCA_020249825.1 Roseomonas sp. | reverse complement strand
CGCAACACTCGCGACCACTGCCGTGCAGGGCAGGGGCGCCAGGTTATCCACGGCAAGATCAGCGGCGGTGAAAACACCCACCACGCCGGACATGGCGCGCGCGGCTTCCGTGTTGATCTCGCCTAATGTCGCATGGGCATGGGGCGAACGTAGCACCACGGCATGCAGCGCATCTGCGGGCAGCATATCCGCCACATACTGCCCGCGCCCGGTCAGAAACCGCGCATCTTCAAGCCTGACAATGGATTTACCGCTGAACATCAAGCGCCTTTGCTCAAGCGCTTGGCGACGAATTCAAGCCTATCCTGGCCCCAGAACATATCCTCACCAATCACATAGCATGGCGCACCAAAAACGCCGCGTTCCAGCGCGGCGGCGGTATCGGACTTGCGTTGTTCAAGCCAGCGCGGGTCTTCCGCCAGACGCAGCAGCGCATCCGCATCCAGGCCGCAGTCGCGCATCAGCGCCGCGAGGGTTTCCTTGTCACCCGTATCCTGTTCTTCCTGCCAAAGCACCTTCAGGATGCGATGCGCCAAGCGAATGGCCGGTGCGTGGCCTTGGGTTTCGCGCAGCGCAATTACCGCCGCCGCTCCCGGTAATTCATTAGCCGGGGAATGCTTGGGATGAATATTGATCGGAATTCCAAGCGCATCGCGCCAGCGCTGCAATTCCTGCAAGCGATAGGCTTGGCGTTGCGGCGAACGTTTGGGCAGTGGCAGGCCCCCCGAACCCGCGAAGATGGTGCCGAAATCCACCGGCCAGATGCGGAGTTCCGCCCCATGCTGCGCCGCCAAGGCTTCAATCCGGGCCGCACCCAGATGGGTCCAGGGCGAATTCAGCGAGACATAGTAATCAATCAGCAAGGCCATGGTGTTTCCTCAGGCGATGATGGGGCAGGCGGTGGCAGCGCGTACTTCTTGCAGCGTCACGCCGGGGGCAAGGTCTCGTAGTGCAAAGCCTTCGCCCATCGGCGCGAATAAGCCGAGATCGGTCACCACCAGCGTCACGACGCCGGCAGCAGTGATCGGCAAGCTACAACGCGGCAGCAGGCGCGAAGTGCCATCACGCGTGCGATGTTCCAGCATGATGTAAACGCGCTGGGCCGAGGCCGCCAAATCCATCGCCCCGCCAATGCCGCCACCTTTGGCGCCTTTCAGCTTCCAATTGGCGAAATCGCCATTGGCCGCGACTTCATAGGCGCCCATCACGGTCACATCCATCCGCCCGCCGCGGATCAGTGCGAAGCTATCGGCGTGATTCACAATGGAAGCGCCTGGGTTCAGCATGACATTCTGCCCGCCAGCATTGACCAGATTGAGGTCTTCCGTACCCGGCGCGCAAACCGCGCCATAGCCGATTACGCCGTTTTCGGCATGGAAGATGATATCGCGGTCGCCCATCGGTACATCGGCGATCATGGTCGGCATGCCGACACCAAGATTGACCACCCAACCATCCTGAAATTCGCGCACCAGCCTTTCGGCCATTTGCATGCGTGTCCAGCTCATCGTGCGGCTTCCCGCCTGCGGGTCCAAAGCCCCATGGGGGGTGGTGGCACGCGGATCAGCCGATGCACCACAAGGCCAGGGGTGTGGACATCATCGGCATCGATCGCACCGGCAGGCAGGATATCTTCTTCCACCTCCACAATGGTGGTTTTGGCCGCCATTGCCATCAGCGGATTGAAATTGCGCTGGCTGCGATGGAAACGCAGATTGCCTGCGGCATCTGCGCGCGCAGCACGAATGAAAGCAAAATCCACCGGCAGAGCATATTCCAGCAAATAGCGCCGGCCATTGATCTCTCGCGTTTCGCGCCCTTCAGCCAATTCAGTGCCAACGGCGGTTGGTGTGTAGAAGGCGGGAATGCCGGCACCGGCGGCGCGCAATCGCTCAGCCAAAGTGCTTTGCGGGACGATTTCAGCCTCCACCTCTCCGGATTCATAGTATTTGGTGAAGGGCAGCACATCGGAAGCGCGCGTGGCGGCAGTGAAGGAGCAGATCACCTTGGCGACCTGACCATTTTCCACCAGCATGCCGATATCGGGCATGCGCGGCTTATGCGCGCCGCCCGTGGTATTGGCGATGCAGGTCAGGCGCTTGGCGCCGCGCCGCGCCAGGGCGGCAATAAGGTTGTAAGGCGTGCCAGGGCCGGCAAAGCCACCAATGGCAATCACGGCGCCATCCGGGATATCCGCCACCGCCGCATCGAAATCCGGATAGGTCTTGTTGCGTGCCACGCGGTGCCCCTAACAATGTGTAGCTTATGCTTCGCCGAAGTGGCGCCGATGGCAAGGGGGTGGCTTCACGCCTTGCGCGCCCTGGTTTCAGTCACGGCAATATAGAGCCCCGCGCCGATGATGATGCTGGCCCCAAGCCAGGTCCATTGATCCGGCCAAAGCCCGGTAATGGCGTAGCCCACTGCGATGGCGCCGATCATTTGCCAATACTGAAAGGGCGCGATGACATTGGCCGCGCCATAGGTCATGGCCTTGGCCACGCACCAATGGCCGGCTGCGCCCAAAACGCCCAGTGTCAAATGCCAAAAAATATCCACCCAATTATTGAAAGGCACCCAGAAGAAGGGGATGATGCAGCACATCACCAGCGCGCCAAACAGCCCGCTATACAT
>JADCEX010000211.1 GCA_020249825.1 Roseomonas sp. | reverse complement strand
GCCGGACACGGCATTCACGGTCACCGGAAAATCAGACGCCATGATGCCGGCATCAATCAAGGGCGCAGCATCAGAATGGCGCCGGTCGGGTAGCAGCCGGGGTTGGAAACGCGCGATGCTGCGGCAATGGCGCCCGGCTGATCGGGTGTCAGTTCCGCCAACCCATAAACCCAATCGGGATCAACCCGATAGGCGGTTGAAGCATCCAAAAGCTTCGGCGCTTGCGCGCCCAGGGAAGCGGCAAGGGCCGCGCTTTCCTTCGCCGCATCATCCGGCAGACACAGGATCACCAGGTCAACACCGGCCATCATCTCGCGCCGGGCATTGGCATCCTTGCGGTGCTCTGCGGCGATGGAGCGCAATTCAACATGCGGATTGGCGGCGATACGGTCACGGATTTGCAGGCCCGTGGTGCCGGCTTCGCCATCAATAAAAATCTTCGCTGTCTTTGCCATGATACGCTCTCCTTGCCGCAATATAGCGGCGCGAATGGTTCAGAAATGCAAGAGGGGCGGACCCTTGCGGACCCGCCCCTTTGATGAAGATTCCAAGACGGAACCGGCGCGCGACGCCGGTCCGCTGGCGTCAGCGCTTGGAGAACTGGAAGGAACGTCGTGCCTTCGGGCGCCCATACTTCTTGCGTTCCACCACGCGCGGGTCGCGCGTCAGGAAGCCCGCCTTTTTCAGAATGGAGCGCAGATCCGGTTCAAAATAGCAGAGCGCGCGGCTAATGCCGTGGCGCACCGCACCAGCCTGGCCGGACAAACCGCCACCCACGACCGAGCAGATGACATCGAATTGCTGATAGCGATCCGCCACCAGGAAGGGCTGGGTGATCAGCATGCGCAGCACCGGGCGCGCGAAATACTTCGACGCTGGGTGGTCATTGATGGTGATCTGGCCCTTGCCTGGCTTGATCCAAACGCGGGCGACCGCGTTCTTGCGCCGGCCGGTAGCATAGGAACGGCCTTGCGAATCGCGCTTTGGTTCCCGCTTGATCGCCGCTTCCGCCGTGGCGGCCGGGGTGCCGGCCACAATTTCCTTGAGGTCCGCGAGGGTCTTGTTTTCGCCGCTCATAGCCTCAGCCCGCCTTCTTCACTGCGAGGGAATTCTTACGGTTCAGCGCCGCCACATCCAGGGCAGCAGGCTGCTGGCCGGCATGCGGGTGCTCGGCCCCGGCATAGACATGAAGGTTGCGCATCTGCGCCCGGCCCAGCGGGCCACGGGTGATCATGCGCTCAACCGCCTTTTCAATGACGCGTTCCGGGAAGCGGCCTTCCATGCGTTCACGGATGGTGCGGCCCTTGATGCCACCCGGATAGCCCGTGTGCCAGTAGAACACGCTCTGTTCCGCCTTGGCGCCGGTGACGCGCACCTTGTCGGCGTTGATGATGACAACATGGTCACCGCAATCCACATGGGGGGTGAATTGCGGCTTGTGCTTACCGCGAAGGCGATTGGCGACCAGGGTGGCGAGGCGGCCGAGCACGAGCCCATTCGCATCAATCAACACCCAGTTCTTCTTCACCTCCGCCGGCTTCAGCGAGCGGGTTTGCGTGGCAATCATGGTGGTTCCGAATAAACCTATGGAAAGGAAGCGGGCTTATCCGGGCCAGCGCGCGAAAAGTCAAGCGGAAAGGCGGGTTTTCTTCTGTGGTATCCTGTTACCGCAAATACATTCGGCCCTACCCTTGCGCGCCTCAGGGTGCTTAATCTGCCAGCCACCGGCAACCCTTTCGGAAGAACCGCCCGCATGAGCGACAAACCCCATGGCCTTGGCCGCAATACCTCCAATTACGGGGATCGCGACTTCGCGCTCTATCTCCGGCGGTCCTTCGCCAAATCCATGGGCTATTCGCAGCGCATGCTGGACAAGCCCGTGGTCGGCATCGCCGATACCGCGAGCGACTACAATAACTGCCACCGCACCGTGCCGGAGCTGATCGAAGCCGTGCGCCGTGGTGTGCTTTCCGAAGGCGCGCTGCCGCTGGGTTTTCCGACGGTCAGCCTGTGTGAGCCATCGCTTAGCCCCTGTTCCATGCATTATCGCAACCTGATGGCGCTGGATACGGAAGCGATGCTCTCTGCCCAGCCGATGGATGCGGCAGTGCTGGTGGGTGGCTGTGACAAGACCGTGCCGGCGCAGCTTATGGCGGCGATTTCGGCCGATGTTCCGGCGGTGATGCTGGTGACCGGCCCCATGCTGGCGCAGGCTTTTGAAGGTGAACGGCTTTCCGCCTGCACGGATTGCCGGCGTTATTGGGCGCGTTATCGCGCTGGCGAAGTGACTGCGGAGCGGATCGGCGAATTGGAAGGCAAGCTTGCGACCACCGCCGGCACTTGCGGCGTGATGGGCACCGCTTCCACCATGGCCTGCATCGCGGCAACGCTTGGCTTCATGCCATTGGCCGGCGCCAGCGCCCCCGCGGTGCATGCGGACCGTTTGCGCATTGCCGAAGAAGCCGGCGCACAGGCCGTGCGGCTGATCAAGAACCCCATCCGCCCAAGCCAGATGATGACACAGGCCAATCTGGACAATGCGACGCGCGTGCTGCTGGCGCTTGGTGGTTCCACCAATGCGGTGGTGCATCTGGCCGCCATTGCTGGCCGGGCGGGGCTTTCGCTTGACCTCAAGCGGCTTGATGCGCTGTCTGAGGAAACGCCGGTGCTCGTGGACCTCAAGCCCACCGGCGAAGGCTATATGGAAGATTTCCACGCCGCCGGCGGTATGCGCGCATTGCTCTGGGAATTGCGCGATTTGCTCGACCTGACAACGATTGATCTGGATGGCGTGAGCCTGGCTGACCGGATTGGCGATGGCAGCCATTTCGTGGATCGGCGCATCATTCGCGCGCGCGGTGAGCCTGTCTCCCCGGTTGGTGGTCTGGTGGCGTTGTTCGGCTCCCTCGCCCCAGAAGGAGCGATCCTGAAGCGTAGCGCCGCCACACCTGCACTGTTCGAGACCGAAGCCCGCTGCATGGTTTTCGATGGGCTGGAGGATTTGGCCAACCGCATTGACGACCCAGCCCTGGATGTGACGGCCCAGGATATTCTGGTGCTGAAATATGCCGAGCCGCGTTCACCTTCCGGCATGCCGGAAGCAGGCTATTTGCCGATCCCGAAAAAACTTGCCCGCGCCGGCGTGAAGGACATGGTGCGCATGAGCGATTGCCGCATGTCCGGCACCGCCTTCGGCACGATTGTGCTGCATATCGCCCCGGAAGCGGCAGTTGGTGGGCCTTTGGCGTTGGTGCAAACGGGTGATCGCATCCGGCTTTCGGTGAAGGATCGCAAGCTTGATCTGCTGGTGGCGGAAGATGAAATGGCCCGCCGCCGCGCCGCCTGGCAGCCAGCCCCGGCACCCAAGCGTGGCTGGGATAAGCTGGTTTATGACCAGGTGACGCAGGCACCGCTGGGCGCGGATCTGGCGTTCCTGCGCGCCGCACCTTGATTGCGCTGATTGGCGCCTCGGGGCGAAGCGGCGCGGCACTCGCCCGCGCGCTGCTGGCCGAGGGCAGGGCTTTCACGCCTGTCGTGCGCGATGCGGCGAAATGGGCGGCGCTTGGCCTGCCCGTTGCGCCGCGCATCGCTGATCTCGGCGATGCTGCCGCGCTACGCGCTGCGCTTGAAGGCGCTGCGCTTGTCATCAGCACTGCCCATGCGCGCCACGCGCCCGCCATCCTGGCCGCCGCGCCGGCAGATGCGCGTTTTGTGTTGATGGGCTCCACGCGGCGCTATTCGCGCTGGGCGGATGCCCATGGCGATGGCGTGCGCGCTGGTGAGGCCGCTTTCCTCGCCAGCGGGCGCGCGGGCGTCATGCTGCACCCGACAATGGTCTATGGCGCGGAGGGCGAAGATAATGTCCAACGCCTGGCAGCACTTTTGCGGCGCCTGCCTTTCGCGCCCTTGCCTGGCGGAGGGCTTTCACTGGTACAGCCTATTCATCAAAGTGATGTGACGCGCGCCCTGCTGGCGGCGTCTCGCCACGCTTGGACAGGCCCGCAAGCCATGGTGATCGCGGGGCCGGAACCTACGCCGTATCGCGATTTCCTCGCGGCCGTGGTGCGCGCTGCGGGGCTTGGTGCGCGCCCGGTGCTGCCGCTACCTGTGGGTTTGCTTCGTGCCCTGGCGGGGCTCACGCGAATCATCCCGGGCCTGCCTTCCATTGGCGCCGATGAGATTCGCCGCTTGACGGAAGACAAGGCTTTCGACATTGCGCCGATGCGCGACATTCTTGGCGTCCTGCCCATTCCGCTGGAACAGGGGCTGGCGCTGACCTTTGCCCCTGCTGAGAAAAACTGAGGAAGGCTTCCCATGCCGATCATCAACCGCATTGCCGAATTCCACCCCGAAATGACCGCCTGGCGGCGGGATTTCCACGAAAATCCTGAATTGGGGCTGGAGGAGGTGCGCACTTCCGGCATCATCGCCGAAAAGCTGCGTGATTTCGGCTGTGATGAGGTTGTGACCGGCATCGCCAAGACAGGCGTGGTTGGCGTGATTCGCGGGCGCACGGATAATGGCCGCGCGATTGGTCTACGCGCCGATATTGATGCGCTGCCCATTCATGAAGAAACCGGCCTGCCCTATGCGTCCAAAATTCCGGGCAAGATGCATGCTTGCGGCCATGATGGGCACACCACCATGCTGCTGGGTGCGGCGAAATATCTGGCTGAAACCCGCAATTTCGATGGCACGGTTTATGTGATTTTCCAGCCGGCAGAAGAAAACCTGGCGGGCGGCGAATTGATGGTGAAGGAAGGGCTGTTTACGCGTTTCCCGATGGAACGTGTTTTCGGCATGCATAACTGGCCGGGTGCGCCGGAAGGCACTTTCCTTTGGCGCGAAGGCCCGGTCATGGCGGCGGTCGCCAATCTTGAAGTGAATATCACGGGCAAGGGGGCGCATGGCGCCATGCCACATAATGGCACGGACCCGATTGTGGTGGCCGCCGCCATCGTGCAGGCGCTGCAATCCATCGTGGCGCGCAATGTGGAACCGGTGGAAGCGGGCGTGATCACCATTGGCCATATCACCGGCGGGCATACCTTCAACGTGATCCCCGAGACTGTGCGCATGCTGGGCACCGCGCGCTGGTTTGCGCCGGAGATCGGGCATTTGCTCGAACGCCGCTTCAAGGAAACCGTGACAGGCATTGCCTCTGCCATGGGCGCGACTGCCACCGCCGAATTCGCCCGCGCCTATCCAGCGACGATCAATGAAGTGGAAAGCGTACATCTGGCCGCCAAGGCCGCGCGTGCGGTGCAGGGGGAAGCGCGCGTATTGCCCATGGCGAAACCCACCATGGGGGGCGAGGATTTCGCCTTCATGCTGAATGCCAAGCCCGGCGCCTATCTGATGCTGGGCGGCGGGCGCGGGCCGGATGACGCGCAGGTGCATCACCCGCGCTATGATTTCAACGACAATATCCTGCCCGTCGGCGCTTCCTATTGGGCGACGCTTGCGGAACAATTACTGCCGCGCGGCTGAAATCACGCGAGGGCGCTTTCCGTCACATCTTCCGCGACCAACCCGGCAAAGCCAGGCGTGCGCTTGATGGCGCCGGCGGAGAGCATGCCGCGTTCCAATTGCGCCAAAGCTTCCGGCGGGAAGCGCGGTGTTTCGGTCCAGAGCTTCACGGATTTGTAGCGGGCAATGGCGCGCGCCATCAGCGCGGCATCGCCGCCTTCAAAGTAATCCGCGATGCAGGTAACGATTGCTTCTGGTGAGGCAGCGGCGAACCAAGTCAACGTGCGCGCCAGCCCGCGCACCATTGCCTCCATGGCCGCACGCTTGGCGGCGATGACGTCGGTGCGGGCATAAAACGCCGTGTAGGAAGTGGGGCCGCGGCTGGCCTGCGCATACCAGACATGGCCGGTGCCGCTCGCTTCCGCCTGGCTCACCAAAGGCTCAAAAAGCTGCGCCACATCCAAGGTGCCGGCGGCGACCGCTGCGGCATTGGCGGGCATGGTCTGATCCGTGATCCGCTTGATCGCTGCCGGATCAATCCCTGCCGCGCGGATATCATCCTGCAATGTCCACCAAGGGGTGGGCACTTCGCTCACCGTACCAAACGTCATGCCCACCAGATCACGCAGTTTGAAGCCGGGGTTGGGTGCGCGGCCCACAAGAAAGAATGGATCACCCATCACCACCGCGCCGAACAAGCGCAAGGGGCAGGCTTGATCGGCATCATGCGCCAGCAATAGCCGCATTGGCCCACCCCAGGCCAGATCCGCCGTGCCATCCAATACGGAATCCTTCGCAAGCGATGGCACCGCGCCGGGCAGCAGCGTGACCTCTACCCCCTCCGCCGCGTAATCGCCGCGCGCCAGCGCGGCATAAAACGGCGCGTAAAACAGCGCGCGGAATGGTTCCTGAACCTTGAGCTGATACATGGCCATCGAGCTTCAGCCGCGCCCTTCAAAGGGCATCTTCGTCGCCTTGATGGTGAGCGTGAAGATATTCGCTTCCAGCGGCAGATTCGCCATATGCAGAATGGCACTGCCGACATGCGCCGCATCCATGGTGGGTTCCACCGCAGTGCTGCCATCGGCCTGCTTCACGCCGCGCGTCATGCGCTGCGTCATTGGTGTGGCAGCATTGCCGATATCAATCTGCCCCGCGCAAATATCGTATTTGCGGCCATCAAGCATAAGGGATTTCGTGAGCCCCGTGATGGAATGCTTGGTGGCAGTATAGGGCGCGCTATCCGGGCGCGGTGTATGTGCGCTGATGGACCCGTTATTGATGATGCGCCCGCCCTGCGGCTTCTGATCCTTCATGATCCGAAACGCCGCCTGGGCGCAAAGGAAGCAGCCGGTCAGGTTCACACCGACAACGCGCGTCCAATCCGCATAGGTCAAATCTTCAAACGGCATGCCGGGCACGTTGGTGCCGGCATTGTTGAACAGCATATCCAAGCGCCCAAAGCGCTGCTTTACGGTCGTGAAAAGTGCATCCACCGCCGCAGGGTCGGATACATCGGAAGGCACCGGCAATGCGCGAGAACCGGCCGCGCCAGCAAGGGTCACGGTTTCCTGCAAGGCATCGGCACGCCTTCCTGCCAGCACCACGTGCCAACCACCACCCAGCAGCGCCAAAGCCGCCGCGCGGCCTACTCCGCTGCCAGCGCCGGTGACAACCGCGATCTTGCCTTCAGTGCTCATCTCATCTTTCTCCCAAGGGTTTGGCGAAGCTTGCAGCGCCCGCGCGCGGCTGGCAATCCGCCAGCATCAATAGGTGGCACGCCCACCCGATATGTCGAACACCGCGCCAGTGGAAAAGGAACAGGCTTCGGACGCCAACCAGCAGACCAATTCCGCGATTTCTTCCACCTGCACAAAGCGATCCATCGGGATCTTTGACCTCATCCAGGCTATTTGCTGCGCGGTCATTTGCTTGAAGATATCGGTCTCGGCCGCCGCAGGTGTGACGCAATTCGCCAAAACGCCGCTACCGGCCAATTCCTTGCCGAGCGATTTGGTCAGCCCAATCAAACCCGCCTTGGAAGCGCTGTAATGCGATGCATTCGGATTGCCTTCCTTCCCCGCGATGGAGGCAATATTCACGACACGCCCATAGCCTGCCGCGCGCATATGCGGCACCAGGGCGCGGGCGACGATGAAGGGTGCCACCAAATTCACCTCAATCACGCGGCGCCATTCCGCCACAGGCAATTCCCATACCGGCGCATTGCCGCCGGTAATGCCGGCATTATTGACCAGCACGTCCACGCGGCCATGGGCGGAAAGGGTCGCCTGCGTCGCGGCTTCCACCGCCGCCGCATCGGTCAGGTCCAGAATATGGGTGCTGACACGCGCGGCTTGGCCAAGGCTTGCTGCGGCGGCCTTGGAAGCCGCCTCATCCATATCCCAAATGGCAATGGAAGCCCCCCGGTTGGCAGCCAGCGCGGCCACTGCCAGCCCAATGCCGCGCGCCGCCCCAGTAATCACCGCAACCCGACCGGTCAGATCAGTTTTTGTCATCTCGCCCTCCCTGTTTTGGGTAGTTTTGCCGGGAAAACCCGCCCTGGAAAGACCCAAGGCTTCCCGCGCGCCGAAATGCCTGCCTATAGTCATTCCAGCCGGAGCATGACCCCGGTCGAGAAAAAGGGAGAAACGTCATGAATCGTAGGCAATTGCTTGGGGCAACCCTGGCGGCTGCGGGCTTGGCCGCGCCGGCCGTGGCACGGGCGCAGCAGGCCATCACCCTGAATGGCGCGGTGCAGTTCAATGATGACCACGTCTTCACCCGCGCCCTGGTGCGCTTCGAAGAACTCGTGAAGCGCTACTACACTGCGGGCCCGGTGAATTTCGTGCTGCATAAGAACAGCAGCCTGGGGCTGGAAAAGCAGTATTTCGAATACATGTCGGCGGGCCGTGGTGCAGTTGATTATGGCATTGTCTCACCGGCGCATATGTCCACCTTCAGCCGCGCCGCCCCCTTTGTGGATGCGCCCTTCCTGTTTCGTGACCTGAAGCATTGGAACCAGGTGCTGGATCAAAACCTTTTCGCGCCCGTGGCGGATGAGGTGGAACGCCGCGCCCGCGTGATGCTGATTGGCTATGCCGGCGGCGGTGTGCGCAATATCTTCGCCAATCGTCGCATCACCAATATGGCGGAACTGCGCGGGCTCAAGGTACGCGTACAAGGCGCGCCGATCTGGTCGCGCACCTTCCAGGCGGCGGGCATGGCGCCGACCGTGATCGCCTATAATGAAATCTACAACGGCATTCAGAACAACGTCATCGAAGCCGGTGAGAATGAAGCGGCGGGCGTGGAGGCGATGCGCTTCTTTGAAGTGGCGCCGAACCTGATCATGACCGAGCACGCCATCACCATCCGCCCGATCTGTTTTTCGAGCCAAACGCTTTCCCGCCTGCCGCCCGCCTTGCAGGAGGCGATCAAGCGCGCGGGGCGTGAAGCCGGCGCCTTCGGGCGTGAAGCGGAAAGCAGTGAAGATGGGCAGAAGCTGACTGCGCTGGAAAGCGCGGGGCGTTTGCGGCGTATTCCTTTCACCGATCGTGCCGCACTGAAGCGCGCGGTTGATCCGGT
>JADCEX010000210.1 GCA_020249825.1 Roseomonas sp. | reverse complement strand
GGACTCTGTCCTGAGCGAGCCGGCAGGGCCAAAAAATCACTGAAAATGGTTATGTTCAGGCAAAAGCAGCGTTGAAAACATACTCGCGCGCCAAAATCACGACGCTCAATGATGGCTTTTCAGCAGCCTGCTAAGCTTGGCCATCGCGTTTTGATGGGAGAGAAACCTGATGTTGCGCCGCCTTACCCTTGCCGCCGCCCTGCTGGCTGGCTCCGCCCTGTCTGCGGAGGCGAATGTCTTCCGCTGGGCCAATGATGGCGATGTGAATTCCATGGACCCCTATACGCGGCAGGAAACCTTCCTGCTCGCCTTTGGGTCCAATTTCTATGAACCGCTGGTGCGGCGTGATCATGAAGGCAAGGTGGAAGCCGCGCTTGCCGAACGTTGGGAGCAGCCGCAGCCGACTATTTGGCGCTTCCATCTGCGCCGCGGTGTGCGGTTTTCGGATGGCACGCCCTTCACCGCTGATGATGTTGTCTTCAGCGTACAGCGCGCCCGCGCACCTGGTTCCAATGTGCAAGGTGTGCTCGCTTCCGTGAAGGAAGTGCGCAAGATTGACGATCACACGGTGGATTTTGAAACCACCGTGCCCAACCCGATCCTGCTTCAGGAAATCACCAATTGGGGCATATTCAGCCGCGCCTGGGCCGAGCGCAACAACGCAACACGCCCCGCGGATTTGACGACACGGCAGGAAAATTTCGCCACGCGCAACGCCATGGGCACCGGCCCTTTCATCCTGGTGTCGCGTGAACCGGACCGTCGCACGGTGGTCGCGCCCAATCCCAATTGGTGGGACAGGCCGGTGCATAATCTGACGCGCGCGGAACTCAACATCATTTCCAATGACGCGACGCGCGTGGCCGCGCTGCTCTCGGGCGAGATGGATTTTGTCTATACCGTGCCGCCGCAGGATGTGGACCGGATTTCGCGCGCGCCGGGTGTGCGCATCATCCAGGGGCCGGAATTGCGCACCATCTATCTTGGGATGGATCAGATGCGCCCGCAGCTGCTGAAATCCGATGTGCAGGGCAAGAATCCCTTCCAGGATGTGCGCGTGCGCCGCGCCATGCAGCTTGCCATTGATACCAGCGCCATCCAGCGCAGCGTCATGCGCGGCCAATCCCGCCCGACCAACCTGATCTATGGCCCGGGCGTGAATGGCTTTCGTGAGGAAGATGATCAGCGCCCGCGCGTTGATCTGAATGAAGCGCGGCGCCTGCTGACCGAAGCGGGCTATCCGAATGGCTTTGGCGTGACGCTGGATTGCCCGAATGACCGCTACGTGAATGATGAGGCGATCTGCACCGCCGTGGTTGCGATGCTGGCGCGCATCAATATCCGCGTGACGCTGAACGCCCAGACCCGCGCGCGCTTCTTCGCGGAAGTGAATGCGCCTGGCTACAATACCAGCTTCTATCTGCTGGGGTGGACGCCGGCGACATCGGATGCGCATAACGCGCTGTTCAACCTGGCCGGGACGCGTGATGGCTCGCGCGGCATTTTCAACAATGGCGGCTATTCCAATCCGCGTTTGGATGATCTGATCAGCCGTATTGCAGTGGAAACCAACCAGGCCGCGCGCCAGGGGCTGATCACGGAAGCGGGCAGGGTTATTCAGAACGATGTCGGCTATATTCCGCTGCATCAGCAGCAGATTGTCTGGGCCGTGCGCCAAGGCTGGAATGTGGTGCAGACGGCTGATAACTATATCCAGCTAAGGTTTGTGCGGCAGGGGCAGTAGGGCCTGATGCGAGAAACGCCCGCCCGGTGACTGCCGGGCGGGTCAGGCCCCAGGCGGCCCCATTGATCCACCCCGGAAAAGGGAGGATGCTCCGCTGGCGCTATGTTTTAGAAAAGCGCAGGAGGGACCGTGACTAAAGCGGCAATAGATTGCGATCTGCATCCCGGCCTGCCGAGCGTGGCAAGCCTATTCCCCTATATGGATCACCATTGGCGGACCAGCCTGAAGGAACGCGGCGTCTCCCAGCTTGAAAGCGCTTCCTGGCCGCCCGCCGCCCCTTCCACTGTGCGCGCAGATTGGCGCGGACCGAAAGGTGAAGCACCCTGCACGCTGGCCACGCTGCAAGCGCAAGTGCTGGACCGCTGGGATGTGGCCACCGGCATTCTGAACCCGCTTTTTCCGGCGCAGCTTCCCTTCAGCCGAGACCTCTCGGCCGCCTTCGCGCGCGCGGTGAATGATTGGATCCGCGCTGAATGGCTGGAGGGCGATAAGCGCCTACGCGCTGCCATCCTGCTGCCTAATGCCATTGAGGAATCCGTGGCCGAGATTGAACGATTGGCACCGGATCATCGTTTCGTGCAGGCCATGACGCTTTGCATGGGGGAAATTCCGCTGGGCCGGCGCGAATGGTGGCCGGTTTATGAAGCGCTGTCCCGCCATGACATGCCGCTTGCCATTCATGCCGGCAGCAATTGGCGCCATCCTGTCACCTCGGTCGGCTGGCCTTCCTATTATCTTGAGGAATACACGGCGAATTCCATGGGGTTTCAATCCTCACTCGCGTCGCTGATCACGGAAGGCGTGTTTGTGAAATTCCCAAAGCTGAAGGTCGTGCTGCTCGAAAGCGGCGTGTCCTGGCTGCCATCCTTCCTGTGGCGGCTGGTGAAATCCTGGAAGGGCGTGCGCTTTGAAGTGCCTTGGCTGGATCGCTCGCCATCGGAATATGTGCGCGACCATGTGCGGCTTTCGATCCGCCCGCTGGATTTGCCGGAGGAAGCCGATACCATGGCGCGGCTGATGGATCATTTGGGGTCAGATGAATTGCTGCTGTGGTCTTCCGATTGGCCGCATGCGCATTTTGAAGGGGACGCGACCGTGCCCAAGGGGCTTGATCCGGTCTTGCTCAAGAAAATCATGGTGGATAACCCGCGCGCCACTTATAACAGGCTTAGGGAGGGAGTCCCGGCATGAACATCATCCGCCCCATCGCCGCCCCTGGTCGGCCTGCCGCTGCCACACTCGGCCTGGTGGATTGCGATATCCATCCGCGCTGCGCCGATTTGGGCGAGTATCGCCCCTTCATGAGCGATGCCATGTGGCACCGCCTTACCACCTACGGCATTCATGCGCGGCATGGCTTTCACAAGGGCTATCCCTTTCCGAAGGCGGCACCGCTGGCCAGCCGGCGCGATGCCTGGGGGCCGCAGGGCCAACCGCCCGCTTCCGATCTTGGCTTTGTGCAAAAGCAATTTCTGGATCATTACGGGCTGGATATTGGCGTGCTCAATCCCTTGCAGCCATCGGGCCAGGGCGATGTGAATGATGATCTTTCGGTCGCCCTCGCCCATGCCGTGAATGAATGGCAATTGGCGCATTGGGTGGATCATGATGCGCGGCTGCGCGCTTCCATCGTGGTGCCTTATGAGGATGCGGTTGCATCAGCGGCGGAAATCCGCAGCCGCGCCGGTGATGGCCGCTTCTGCCAGGTACTGCTGATGAGCCGCACCTCAGAACCGCTTGGCCGCAAGCGCTATTGGCCGATTTATGAGGCCGCGGCGGAAGCGGGCCTGCCGATTGGCATCCACGCCTTTGGCTTTTCCGGCAATGCCATGACGAATGGCGGCTGGCCTTCCTTCTATGTGGAGGAAGTGCAGGAACACGCGACCAGCGCCCAAGCCCAGGTCGCGTCCTTTGTGGTGGAAGGCGTGTTTGAACGCTACCCCACACTCAAGATCGTGATGATCGAATGCGGTTTTGGATGGATGCCCTCCCTCGGCTGGCGCTTGGACAATAACTGGAAGCGTCTGCGTGATGAGGTGCCGCATCTGAAGCGCGCGCCAAGCGAGTATATGCGCGAACATGTCTATGTCTCGACCCAGCCGATTGAAGAACCGGCGAAGGGCGAGCATTTGCTGGATGCGATGGAATGGATCGGCTGGGATCGTATTCTCTATGCCAGCGATTATCCGCATTGGGATTTTGACGATCCGCGCATTGCCATTCCCTCCTTCATTCCAGCAGAAAAGCGCGCCGCGATTTTCGGCGGCAATGCGCGCGGCTTCTATCGGCTGTAATGGCGCGGCATATTGTTGCGGCGGTGGATGAAATCCCGCCTGGTGGCCGGAAGCTGGTGGAAGCGGATGGCAAGAAGATTGTGGTGTTTAATCTGGGCGGCGAATTCTTCGCGCTGCTGGATCGCTGCCCGCACCAAGGCAGCGCGCTTTCGGGCGGTATATTGTGCGGCCTGACGCTGAGTGATGAACCGGGGCGCTATCATTTCTCCCGCGCCGGAGAAATGCTGCGCTGTCCCTGGCATAATTGGGAATTCGATATTCGCACGGGGAAGAGCTGGTTCGACCCGCGCCGTACCAAGGTGCGCGCCTTTCCGGCGCATGTGGAACTGGGGAAGAGTTTGGTTGAGGGACCTTATCAGGCAGAGACTTTTCCGGTGAAGGTTGAGGCGGAATATGTGGTGGTTGAGGTTTGAGGGCTGAGCGTGATGATGCCCCCTTCAAGTCACCCCGAATAACTCGCGAGCTCAATCAAATTGCCATCGGGGTCGCGGCAATAGCAGGACATGATGGGCCCAAGCGCGCCGGCCTTCGCCACCGGGCCGACTTCCACCGTGACACCACAGGCGCGCAGATATTCTGCAACCTGATCGGACTTCATGGTGACGATGAAGCACAAATCATCCGTGCCCGGCACGCCGCCCGCCGCCCCGGTGAACCATTCTTCCTGCGTTGCGGTCGCGGGCCGCAGATTGATCTTCTGCCCACCGAAGCGGAGTGACGTGCGGCGATGCGGGCCGAATTCCTCTCGTTCCATGCCCAGCACGCGCTGATACCAGGAAGCGGAGATTTCCACATCGCGGCAGGTAATGACCAGATGATCCAGGCGGTCCACGGCGAAACGCATGATGCTTAGCCTTTCTTCGGCAAACGCGCCGTTACTTCAATTTCAATGCGCATGATATCGGTTTGCAGCCCGGCATGGATCAGCGTGGAAGCCGGGCGCGCCTTGCCGAAATGCTTGCGGAAGACGGGCCAGCAGGGCTCCCAATCCTCTCGTCGCGGGACAATGGTCAACACGCGGACCACATTATCCAAGGTGCAGCCGGCTTCCGCCAAGGCGTGGCTGATATTGGCGAAACATTGTTCGGCCTGCGCCACCACATCAGGTGCGATGGTCATGGTGGCGTAATCATAGCCTGTGGTGCCGGACACCCAGACATAATCGCCATCCACCACCGCGCGGGAATAGCCGATCTCGGCTTCAAACTTGGACCCGGAAGAAATCAGGCGGCGTTCACTCATGGCTTCATGTCCCTATCAGGCCGTCAATGGCCCGCCGCATTTTTCTGGGCGGAATTTGCGTTCGGTGGAGGCTGGGAATTTCGCGAGCTTATCGGCGGGCCGGATCGGGCGACGCAGCAATTCCCCGCCGCAATTCGGGCAAAGCCCGCCCGGCAATTTCGTACGAGCGCAATCAACGCACCAGGTGCATTCAAAGGAACAGATCAGCGCGTCACGGCTTTCGGACGGCAAATCCCGCCCGCAGCATTCGCAATTCGGTCTGAGTGCCAGCATCGGATTTATCCTCTCACGGAGATGCGACAATGCGCGCGACAATCCGCCGCACCATTGGCAGCACCACCAACACGGTCGGGAAGGCGATGACCCAGGAAGAAAGCCAGGCAATCGGCCAACGCGCCAGAAACTCAGACCCCGGCCCCAACGCCAATAGCGTTGAGAGGCCGGAAATCATGATGGTCATGATCCCGGAAAGGATGAAGCCCGTGACCGGCAGCGTGAAGCGGGCCGGCAGACGGCGGTCGCCCGGTGTGCTCACTCCAGCCCCTCATAGAAATCATTGCCCTTGTCATCCATGACGATGAAGGCTGGGAAATCCTCAACCTCAATCCGCCAGACGGCTTCCATGCCAAGTTCGGGATATTCCAGCACTTCCACTTTCTTGATGCAGTCCTGTGCCAAGCGCGCGGCGGGGCCGCCGACGGAACCCAGGTAGAAACCGCCATATTTCCTGCAGGCATTTAATACGGCCTTGGAACGATTACCCTTGGCCAGCATCACCATGGAACCGCCGGCGCTTTGGAGGGCTTCCACATAGGAATCCATCCGCCCCGCGGTTGTGGGGCCGAAGGAACCGGTGGCCATGCCCGTCGGCGTTTTGGCTGGGCCCGCGTAATATACGGGGTGGTCCTTCATATATTGCGGCAAGCCCTGCCCGGCATCCAGCCTTTCCTGCAATTTGGCATGCGCAATGTCGCGCGCCACCACCATGGTGCCGGTCAGGCTGACGCGCGTCTTCACCGGGTATTTGGAAAGTGTGGCGCGGATGTCGCTCATGGGGCGGGAAAGATCAATCTTCACCACTTCGCCATTCAGGATATCGGCGGTGGCTTCTGGCAGATATTTCGCCGGATCATGTTCCAGATCCTCGACGAAAACGCCTTCTGGCGTGATCTTCGCCTTGATCTGCCGATCAGCAGAACAGGACACGCCAATGCCAATCGGCAGGCTCGCGCCATGCCGCGCAAGCCGCACCACGCGCACATCATGGCAGAAATATTTGCCGCCGAATTGCGCGCCAATGCCAAGGTTCTGCGTGAGTTTATGCACCTCCGCTTCCAGTTCCGTATCGCGGAAGGCATGGCCGGAAAGATCGCCCGAATTCGGTAGCGCATCCAGCCATTTCGTGCTGGCCAGCTTCACGGTCTTCAGCGTTGCTTCCGCGCTGGTGCCGCCAATGACAATCGCCAGGTGATAGGGCGGGCAGGCGCTGGTGCCGAGGGTTTTGATCTTCTCTTCCAGAAACGCCAGCAGCTTTGGCTTATTCAGCACAGCGCGGGTTTGCTGGAACAGGAAGGTCTTGTTCGCTGATCCGCCGCCCTTCAGCACAAACATCAGATGCAGTTCATCGGCGTGGTAGTCGCCGGGCTGCGCCATGATGGAAAATTCGACGGGCAGATTATTGCCGGTGTTTTTTTCCTCATACATCGTGATCGGCGCCATTTGCGAATAGCGCAGATTGGTTTCCGTATAGGTGCGATGCACGCCGTAAGACAGCGCTTCTTCCTCATCGCCTTCCACCCAAACGCGCTGGCCCTTTTTGCCAAAGACAATCGCCGTGCCGGTATCCTGGCACATGGGCAAAACACCGCCGGCGGCGATATTGGCGTTTTTCAGCAGATCGAGTGCGACGAAGCGATCATTCGCACTCGCTTCCGGGTCCTGCAGAATTTTCGCAAGCTGCGCCAAATGCGCCGGGCGCAGCAGATGGGACACATCCTTGCAGGCTTGGAAAGCGAGCGCTTCCAGCGCGGCGGGCTTCACCTTCAAAACGGTCTTGCCATCCACCTGCATGGTGGAAACGCCATCAATCGGCAGCTTACGCCAGGGGGTGGTATCGGCGCCCAGCGGGAACATGGGGGAATAGCGGAAGTTTTCCGGGCGCGCCGGTGCGGCGGCATCAAGTGGCGGTGTCATTGCAATCTCTCCAACCATCAACCTATTCGCGGCGTCAGGGCCGCGTTTTTCAGAACATTTACTAACAGCAGCAGCGGCAAACCGCCAATCGCTTTCCTCAATCCCGCCCATCGCGCCAGCGGTTCTGGGCGATGGTCCAGGCAATGCCAAAGGCGCGGAATTCATGGCCAGCGATCCGGCGCAGCTTCCTTTCCACCGGCGCCGCAATATCGGCCAAAGCAGTGCCATTGCTGGCCTTGGCCAATTCACGCCCCAGCGCTGTTGCCAAAGCCACACCGCGGCCATTGCAGCCGGTCCAGCTCAGCACGCCTGGCGCCAATTCATAGACATGCGGCATCTTGTCATCGGTGGCAGCCACATAGCCCCACCAGATGTAATCAAAGGTCACATCGCCAATCTGGGGAAACACACGCTTCACCCGTTCCGTGATGCGGGCGCGGATGCGCCCTTCCCAGCCGAAGGGCACAATCAAGCCCCCGCCTGTCACCAGCCTTCCATTCGCATCGAAGCGGTAGAAGTAAAGATCGCCCTGCGTATCGGATAGCGCGTGGCCCTCTGGCAGGATGGATTTGCGGATATTATCCGAAAGCACCGAAGTGCCCATTTGGTATGACCGCACCGGCACAATACTTTGCTTGAGCCCCGGCCAGAAATCACCCGTATAGGCATGGGTTGCGATGATCACGCGTTCGGCATGCAGCACGCCGCGCGGTGTTTCCACTGCCCAGCCGCCGGGTTCCTGCCTTATCGCGCGCACCGGGCTATTCGTATGCACCACCGCCCCCGCACGCATCGCTGCCGCCGCCAGCCCGCGCGCATAACCGAGTGGATTGATCCGCCCGCCGGTCTTATTCTCCCACCCGCCATGCCAGTAATCTGTGCCTGCGAGGGAGGCCATCTCAGCACGGTCCACCATACGCACCGGGGCGCCTCGGCGGCCCCATTGTTCCACGCGTGATGCTGCCAGTTTCATGCGCGAAGGCCGATGCGCCGGCTGGATCCAGCCATTTTGTACGGCTTCCGCCTGAATGCCGTGCTTGCGGATCAGGTCAAACACCAGGGAGGCACTGTCGCGGATCAGCCCGACCAATTCCTCGCCCTTGTCCCGCCCGCCATTTTCGCGCGCGACGCTCGCCACGATGGCATCGGGGTCAAGGCGGGAAAGGTTTGGGATGACCTGGCCATTATTCCGGCCGGAAGCGCCCCAGCCAATTTCGGCGCCTTCCAGCACGGTTACCGGCACGCCCGCTTCGGCCAATTGCAACGCCGCTGAAAGCCCGGTGAAACCGGCGCCCACCACGGCAACGCCGGTGCGTGCTTCGCCCAGCAATGGTTCGGTTGCCGGCGGGGCGGGCGCGGTGGCGGCCCAGAGGCTCGGCGGCATCGGGGTGGAGATGGCATTCATGCGCTTTTCCTTCCGGTGAACAGCACCGCGGCGAGCATCCCGGCAACGGCCAAGCCTGCCCCCAGAATTTGCAGCAGGGAAAGCGGTTCGCGCAACCAAAGCCCCGCCAGCAGCAGCGCCACCACCGGCACCATGACGGAAAGCGTGGCCGCGCGGGTGGCGCCCAGCAATTCCACCGCGCGGGCGAAGAAGAACATCGCCACACAGCCCAGCACCAGCCCCTGGGCGATCAGATGGAACAGAACCAGCCCCGCCGGCATGGCAAAAACCTCCGCCGCGCGCAGCGGCAGCCAGAAGGGCAGGATGGCCAGGCCCGAGACAATGGTGATGGCCGCGGTCGCCGGGATGGCCGGCACCTGCCAGCGGCGCAGCAGCAAGGTGAACACCGCCCAGGTGGCGCCGGATGCCATCAGCAGCAAATCACCGCGCCAGGCGCCGGGGTAATCCCCCATCACGCCATCCCAGCCAATCATCAACACCCCCGTCACCATGACGCCAAGCGCCATGGCCCGCCCGCGTGTTGGCCATTCGCGCAGCAAAGGAATGGCAAGCAGGGCCCCCACAATGGGCGATGTCATCGGCGCGATGGTGCCGCCATGGGATGCCGGGGCATAGACCAGCGCCACGAGGAACAGCAGCAAATTGGGCGCGCCGCCAAACAGCGTCAGCAACAGGATGCGCCGCAGCCCCAAGCGCAGCAGCGTCGTACGCGCGGCCCAGGCAAAGGGCAGCAGCGCCATCATGCCAACCCCATAACGAAACGCCGCCAGGTCAAAGCTGCCGAAGCTGCCATCCGCCAAAACGGGGCGCGCCACCACCGCATGGCCGCCCCAGATCAGGGCGGAGGCAAAGCCAAAGGCCAAGCCCAGGAACAGCCTTGGATTCATGCGGCTGTTTTGCACGCACGCGTGGCGGAGCGATAGGCCAGAAAGCATCCGCGCTTCCCTCAATGCGCCGCCAGGGTTACAGCAGGTGCAACCTAACGAAAGGCTTTCGCATGTTCTACGAACCCCATCTGGGCCACGGCCTGCCGCATGACCCCTTCAAGGCCATTATCGCGCCGCGCCCGATTGGCTGGATTTCCAGCCTGGATCAGCAAGGCAGGCCCAATCTGGCGCCCTACAGCTTTTTCAACGCCGTGCATTCCAGCCCGCCCATGCTGGCCTTCACCAGCGAAAGCATGAAGCACAGCGCGGCGAATGCGATTGCCACCGGGGAATTCGTCTTCAACCTCTGCACCCGGCCCTTGTTTGATGCGATGAATATTTCGTCTGACACGCTTGGCGAAGGTATCAGTGAATTCGAAGCTGCCGGGCTTGCCACCGCGCCTTGTCGCATTGTGAAGGCGCCGCGTGTGGCCGCCGCACCCGCCGCCTTGGAATGCAAGGTGACGCATTCCATGCAGTTGCAAGACATGAATGGCGCGCCGCTGAAAGGCTGGATCTTCATCGGCCAGGTGGTCGGCGTCCATATAGATGAGGCCTATATCACCAATGGCCGTTTCGATACGGCGAAGGCGCAACCCTTGGCGCGCTGCGGCTATCGCGATTACGCAGCGGTGACGGAAATGTTCGAAGCGCTGCGCCCAACGGATGGAGGCGGTTACGCGCCTGGGCAGAAGGACAAGTAACGCCCCTCAGAAATGGCTCCAGCCGCCTTGCGGCAGCGTGATGGCGGCGCCTGAAGCATCACGCACCACAACGCCTTCGCCCGCAATGAAGCGGCCAATCCGCGCCACTGGCACGCCGGACGCGGCGCTTGCGGCGCGCACCGCATCGGCATCTTCCGGCGCGGCGGCAAACAGCAATTCGTAATCATCGCCACCGGTCAGGATCAGCGGCAACAGCGCCGCATCGCCAGCAAGTGCCGCAGCCGCAGCAGCTGAAAGCGGCACGGCATCGGCGATAATCTCCGCTCCGCACCCCGCCGCGCGGCAGAGATGCCCCAAATCCTGCACCAACCCGTCGGAGACATCCATCGCCGCCCGCGCCACACCGCGTAACGCCTGACCCAAAGCCAGCCTTGGTTCCGGCAGGCGGTAACGTCGCGCCAAATGGCCTTCAGCATCCGCGCCAAGTTTGCCCTGCAAAACGCGCAGCCCAAGCGCACCATCGCCAATGCTGCCGGAAACCCAGATATCATCGCCGATGCGCGCGCCGCGCCGATGTAGGGCCTGGCCCGGTGGCACAACGCCAATGATCGTCAGCGAAAAACAGGCGGGGCCAGGGGTTGCAACCGTATCACCGCCCAGCACGGCAATGCCGAAACGCTGTTGATCTTCCGCCAGGCCCGCGACGAAATCCGCAATCCAGCTATCCGCCGTGCCGCGCGTGAATGCCGTGGTCATGAGATAACCCAGCGGCGCCGCGCCCATCGCCGCAAGGTCGGATAGATTCACCCGCAGCAATTTGCGCGCAATCATGCCAGGCGGATCATCGGGCAGGAAATGGACGCCTGCCACCAGCGCATCCGCAGCCAGCACCAATTGCTGCCCGGCGGGCGGCGTCAGCAGCGCGGCATCATCACCCAAATCCAGCGCACCTTCACCCGCCAAAGGGCGGAAATGCCGCGCGATCAGGGCAAATTCGCGGGGCAGGCCCATGGCGCGCTTCAGGCGCCTGGCGCGAAATCTGCCGGGCGTAGCCGATGCGCCAGCGTATCCAGCATGCCATTGGCGTAGCGCGTTGCTTCCTCATCCAGGAAGCCCGCCGCGATATCCAGATATTCGTTGATCACAACGCGCGCCGGCGGTTCATGCGCCTGCATCAATTCGCCGGTCGCCGCGCGCAGCAGGGCGCGCAGCACGGGATCAATCCGGTCCAAGGTCCAGCCCTTTTGCAGGCAATCCATGATGGCTGCATCGGCGGCTTCGGCGTGATCGGCCACCTGCTTCAAGATCGCCTGAAACAGCGGAATATGCGCCTCCGGCACGCCGCCTTCTTCAAATTCAATCGGGCCGGCGGGCGCGCCAATGCGGTGGCGGATGAATTGATCCGCCACCGTCTCCACAGTTTCACCCGTATGCTCACTTTGGAAAAGCGCCTGCACCGCGGCAACGCGGGCGCCGGTACGTGGACGCGCCGATGCGCGCGACGCGCCCTTTGCAGCCTTCATGCCAAACCCCAACCTCGCGCCAGGGCGATCTGCGCGACAAGCGCATGCGCCGCTTCAATGCCCTTGTTCATGCGATCAGGGCGCGAACGCGCTTCTGCCTGCGCGAGTGTGTCCACCGTCAGCAAGCCGAAGCCGATCGGCGCGCCGGTTTCAACCGCGATATCCATCACACCCTTGCAGATGGCGTCACAGATAAAGGAATAGTGATCCGTCTCACCCTTCACCACGCAGCCGAGCAGCAGATAGCCATCCCAGCGGCGCCTGGCCTTCATCGCCATGCGAAGTGCCGCAGGCAATTCGTAACCGCCGGCGACTTCCACAGTCTCCAACTCTGCCTTCAAATCCTGGAACACCGCCATGGCGCCAATGCGCATGCCTTCGACAACATTACGGTAATAGGGCGCCTGGATCACCAGAATGCGCGGCGCATCGCCAGTAAGATGCGCGCGGCCCCGGGCAGGGGAATCAATCGTGCTCATGGTGTTTTCTCCGAGGGGATGGGCCGGGTTTCCAGCACTTGCAACCCATAGCCTTCAAGCCCAATCAGCGGGCGCGGGTTATTGGAAAGCCGAATGATGCGCTTCACACCCAGATCATCCAGGATCTGCGCGCCAATACCGTAATCGCGAATCTCGGGTGCAATCGCATGGCTCGGCCCGCGCTTCAGGCGAATGGAAAGCGCATCCGGCCGCGGATCGCGCAGCAGCACCACCACACCGCGCCCCGCCGCATCAATCATGCGCATCGCCGCATGCAAATCACCAAGCCCGCGGCCCGAGACAATTTCGCGGAACAGCGACGCCGCATGCATGCGCACCAGCACGGGCGCATCGCCGCTGACATCACCCTTCACGAGTGCAAGATGTTCTCCGGGTGATGCCGTGCTTTCATAAACAACGGCGCGCCAGGTGCCGCCGATGGCCTGTTCAACCTCACCTTCTTCAACACGGCGCACCAGCTTTTCTGTGCGGCGACGATGCGCGATCAGATCGGCAATGGTGCCAAGCTTCAGCCCATGATGCTGCGCAAAGGCCACCAGATCCGGCATGCGCGCCATGCTGCCGTCATCATTCATGATCTCGCAGATCACGCCGGAAGGATTGAGCCCCGCAAGCCGCGCGAAATCCACCGCCGCTTCCGTATGCCCCGCGCGCACCAGGGTGCCGCCTTCCCGCGCCACCAGCGGAAAGACATGGCCGGGCGTCACGATATGCTCACGCCCCAATTCGGAATTGATCGCAACAGCGACGGTGCGCGCACGATCCGCTGCCGAAATGCCCGTGGTCACACCATCGCGCGCTTCAATGGAAACGGTGAAAGCGGTTTGGTGCCGCGTGCCATTGGATTGCGCCATCAGCGGGAGGCCCAATTGATCCACCCGCGCGCGCGTCATGGAAAGGCAGATCAGGCCGCGCGCATAGCGCGCCATGAAATTGATCGCATCCGGGGTCGCGAATTGCGCGGGGATCACCAGATCGCCCTCATTCTCACGGTCTTCATCATCCACCAGGATGAACATGCGCCCGCGGCGCGCTTCTTCCAGCAATTCCTCGGTGGGCGAGATGAAGTCAGCGAAGGAAGTGCGGATGGGGGTTTCCGCCGTTTGGGAAGTCATGCCCTGAACTCCATCATGCGGGCGACGTAACGGGCCAGCGTGTCTATTTCGATATTGACGCGATCGCCCGGCTGCAAGGTGCCAAAGCCCGTCATCGCGGCAGTATGGGGGATGATGTTGACGCCGAATGTCGCGCCGTCAACCTCATTCACCGTCAGCGAAACGCCATCAAGCGCGACCGATCCCTTGGAGGCGATGAAGGGCGCCAAAGCCTCCGGCGCGCGGAAGCGCCAGCGGACCGAGGCATTTTCGGGCGTCGCGGAAATCACCTCAGCCACGCCATCCACATGGCCTGAGACCAAATGCCCGCCCAATTCATCGCCAAGTCTGAGCGCGCGTTCCAGATTGACCTTGGCGCCTTTCTTCCAGGCGCCCAAAGTGGTTTTTGCGACCGTCTCAGCCGAGGCATCCACGCTGAAGGAATCCGCCGACAACTGCACCACCGTCAGGCACACGCCAGAACAGCAAATGGAAGCGCCCAGGACGGCCGGTGTTGGTTGCAGCAGAAAGTCGGGGGTCACGCCCATCACCAGGCGCAGATCGTGGCCGCCGCCAATCGGCTGCACCTCTCTGACCGTGCCAAGCGCTGTGACAATGCCGGTGAACATGGCGCTAATCCCCAATGCGTTCGAATTCAGAGAGCATATCATCGCCAATGGGTCTGAAACCCGTGCGACGAAAACGAGGCATGGCGCTGAGCGCGGCAAGACGCAAGCCCTCAGTCGCCGGATGCCCATCGCCACCCATCACGGCGGGGGCATGGAACCAGACCAGCCGGTCCACCAAGCCCTGCCGCAGCAGTGCAGCTGCCAGCCCCGCGCCCCCTTCGGCCAGCACGCGCGTCACGCCGCGCCGGCCCAAGGCACGCAGCAGGGATGGCAGATCAAGCCCGCCGCCAGCATGGGCGGGGGCAGTGATGATATCCGCCCCGGCGGCAATGAAGGGCGCCTGCGCCGCCGGCGGATGGCCGGGCGCGGTAATCACCAGCACTGGCGCCACCCTGGCACTTTGCACCAGCCGGGCTTGGGGCGGCGTGCGCAGCCTGGCATCCGCCACCACGCGCAGCATGGGCACGAGCTCCATCCCCGGAATCCGGCAGGTCAGGTCCGGATCATCCGCGAGCACAGTGCCGGAGCCCACCAGTATCGCATCATGCCGGGCGCGCAGCGCATGCACTTCGCGCCGCGCCGCTTCCCCGGTGATCCAGCGGCTTTCGCCGGAGGCCGTCGCGATGCGGCCATCCAAAGTAGAGGCCAGCTTCAGCGTCACCACCGGCATGCCCGCCTGGATGCGGCGGAAAAACCCGGCATTGAGCGCGCGGGCTTCGGCTTCCAGCAGGCCTTCTTCCACGGCGATCCCGGCACCCCGCAGCATGGCAAGGCCGCGGCCATTCACGCGCGGATCGGGATCACGCATCGCCATCACCACACGGGCGATGCCGGCCTCAGCCAGAGCCTCACAACAGGGTGGCGTGCGACCGTGATGGGAACAGGGCTCCAGCGTGACGTAAGCCGTGGCGCCGCGCGCGGCATCGCCAGCACGGCGCAAGGCTTCGGTTTCCGCATGAGGGCGCCCGCCGGGTTGGGTCCAGCCGCGCCCAATCACACGCCCATCCTTCACCAGCACGCAGCCCACGGCGGGGTTGGGCCAGGCATTGCCCAGGCCCCGCCGCGCCAGGGCAAGAGCCGCGCGCATATGAAGCAGATCATCCATCATCGCGGCATCATCTGGGTCAGCGCCGCGCCGGCGCTATTCCTTCCGCCCCAATTCGCCCAAAAAGGACTGAAAATCCTTCGCCTCGCCAAAATTGCGATAGACGCTGGCGAAGCGCACATAGGCCACCTGGTCCAATTCCTTCAGCGTTTCCATCACAATCTCCCCGATCTTGTTGGAGGGGATGTCGCTTTCGCCTTCGGTTTCCAGGCGGCGCTGGATGGAATTGACCAGTTTTTCGATGCGGTCCTCATCCACCGGACGTTTGCGGAGTGCCACACGGATGGAACGCGCAAGCTTTTCCCGTTCAAACGGCACGCGCCGGCCATCGGTCTTGATGATGGTAATCTCGCGCAATTGCACCCGTTCAAAGGTGGTGAAGCGCGCGCCGCATTCTGTGCAGGCGCGGCGGCGGCGAATGGCCGCGCCATCTTCCGCCGGGCGGCTATCCTTCACCTGCGTATCGTCAAATCCGCAGAAGGGGCACTTCATGCCGGATAGATCGGGAAGCGATGGCAGAGTTCCATCACCCGCGCCTTCACCGAAGCTTCCACCGCGCCATTGCCGGCTTCATCATTGGCCCGCGCCGCGCCATCCAGCACTTCGCCGATCAGCTTGCCGATTTGGCGGAATTCCGCTTCGCCAAAGCCGCGCGTGGTGCCGGCGGGCGTGCCAAGGCGCACACCCGATGTCACCATCGGCTTTTCGGGATCGAAGGGAATGGCGTTCTTGTTGCAGGTCAGATGCGCGCGATTAAGCGCCGCTTCCGCGACCTTGCCTGTCAGCTTCTTGGGCCGCAAATCCACCAACAATAGATGATTGTCGGTGCCACCCGTCACCAAATCCAAACCTTGCGCTTGCAATTCGCTGGCAAGCGCCTTGGCATTGGCGACAATCTGGCGCGAATAGGTCCGGAATTCCGGGCGCAACGCTTCCCCAAAGGCCACCGCCTTGGCCGCGATCACATGCATCAGCGGTCCGCCTTGCAGGCCGGGGAAAACGGCGGAGTTGAATTTCTTCGCCAGCGCTTCGTCATTCGTCAAAATCATGCCACCGCGCGGCCCACGCAAAGTCTTATGCGTGGTGGTGGTCGCCACATGCGCATGGGGGAAGGGCGAAGGATGCGCGCCGCCGGCAACCAGGCCCGCGAAATGCGCCATATCCACCATGAAATAGGCGCCAACTTCATCGGCAATGGCGCGGAAGGCGGCGAAATCCCAAATACGCGCATAGGCGCTGCCGCCGGCGATGATCAGCTTCGGCTTCGCTTCACGCGCAATGCGCGCCACTTCCGCCATATCAATCTGCTGGTCTTCACGCCGCACCGTATATGGCACCGGCTTGAACCACTTGCCCGACAGGTTGGCGAGTGACCCATGCGTCAAATGCCCACCCGCCGCGAGATCCAGCCCCATAAAGGTATCGCCCGGCTGCAATAGCGCCAGGAACACCGCCTGATTGGCCTGCGCGCCGGAATGCGGCTGCACATTGGCGAAGCCGCAGTCAAACAGCTTGCAGGCGCGCTCAATCGCAAGCCGTTCGGCAATATCCACCGCCTCGCAGCCGCCGTAATAGCGCCGGCCCGGATAGCCTTCGGCGTATTTATTCGTCATCACCGAACCCTGCGCTTCCATCACAGCGCGGGAGACGATGTTTTCTGAGGCGATCAGCTCAATCCCATCCTGTTCGCGTTCCAATTCCTGCGCCACGGCAGCGGCAATTTCGGGATCGGAAGCGGCCAGGCTGGCGGTGAAAAAGCCGGCAGGGGGCGGGGCGGCGCCGAGGCCTTCCGGCGCACGGACCAGGGCAGGGAGGGGGGTTTTCATGGCGTTGTTTTTGCGCCCGCCACGCCCTGCTTGGCAAGCGCCGGATCGAGTTTTTGTACCCGCCCAACATGCCGCCCGCCTTCAAAAGGTGAGGCCAGAAAGGCCCGGATGGCATCCAGCGCAACCTCGATCCCCGTTATGCGGGCGCCGAGGCAGGCGATATTGGCGTTGTTATGGGCGCGCGTGAGCCGCGCTTCGGTCGCGTTATGGAGCACGGCAGCGCGAATACCGGGGTGGCGATTGGCGGCGATTGCCATGCCAATCCCGGTGCCGCAGACCAGAATGCCGAAGGCTTCGCTGCCCGCCACCCGGGCGCAAACCGCATGGGCGAAATCCGGGTAATCCACCGATTCAGGGCCATGCGTGCCAAGGTCATCAAATGCCAGCCCCTCGGCCTCCAGCGCTGATTTCAGCGCCTGCTTGAGCGGCAGGCCGGCATGGTCGGACGCGATGGGGATGGGCATGGGCGGGGGCTCCGTTGGCCGGGAGATGTCGCTTTAACGGAAATCCTGCCGATTCGCAGCCTAGGATTCAGCCAAAAACTTGGCCCCAAGCATGGCGCAGCGCCTGATCCACTTCCGCCATGCTGGCCGGGATGCCGAGTGCATGCAGGCTGGTGACGCCATGCTCCGCTATCCCGCAGGGCACGATGCCGCCGAAATGGCCGAGATCAGGCGCCACATTCAACGCCACGCCATGCCAGGAAACCCAGCGCGTCACACGCACACCAATGGCGCCGATCTTGGCTTCCTGCCCGGTCGCGCGATCCGCCACCCAAATGCCAACGCGGCCTTCGCGCCTTTCGCCCAACACGCCGAAATGGGCGAGTGTGCGGATCAGCCATTCTTCCAGCCCCGCCACAAAGGCGCGCACATCGCGCGCCGGGACGCCACCATGGGGGCGGTGCAGGTCAAGCATCACATACCCCGTACGCTGCCCCGGCCCGTGATAGGTCCATTGCCCGCCGCGCCCGGCCTCGAACACCGGAAAACGGGCATCGCGCAAATCCTCAGCGCGGGCAGAGGTGCCGGCGGTGTAGCTCGGCGGGTGTTCCACCAGCCACACAGCCTCCGCCGCCATGCCCGCGCGAATGGAAGCGGCGCGGGCTTCCATGCGTGCCAGCGTCTCGGCATAGGGGGTCAGGCCCGGCAGGGTTTCCCATTCAAGGGCGGGCGTTGATGGCAGCGCATTCATCGGCTATAGCGCCCGCCTTCTACCTGGTTTGCGGCCATGGCGGAATGGTAGACGCGCCAGCTTGAGGTGCTGGTGGGGGAAACCCCGTGGAAGTTCGAATCTTCTTGGCCGCACCATTCACCCCTTTTTTGGGCGCTGCCGGGTAAGGTTTCCCTCATGGATGATGATTTCCGCAAAGCCGCACTGGATTACCACCGGCTGCCCCGCCCCGGGAAGCTTTCCATCACGCCGACCAAGCGGATGGAAACCCAGCGCGACCTTGGCCTGGCCTATTCCCCCGGTGTCGCCGCCGCGTGTGAGGCGATAGCCGCCGATCCCCGCGCTGCCTTTGACTATACCGCGCGCGGCAATCTGGTGGCGGTGATTACCAATGGTACGGCGGTGCTGGGCCTTGGCGCCATCGGTGCGCTGGCGTCCAAACCCGTGATGGAAGGCAAGGCGGTTCTGTTTCAGAAATTCGCCGGCATTGATTCGATTGACAT
>JADCEX010000021.1 GCA_020249825.1 Roseomonas sp. | reverse complement strand
TCGGCGAACAGCGCGGCGGGCGCGCCCCGGGCAGTGAGTTGGTCGGTCAGGCGCTGATGCAGCGCTTGCACCGGCTGGCCGCGCAACAGCAAGGGTTGCAGCCCGGCAAGATCAGTCTTCAGGAGCAGACGTGGCGCGGCCATGGGACCTCGGGTTCTAGCGTTGCAAGGCTAGATCAGCTTGCGCGGTTTGGGAAACACCCGCGCTGCATGAGGTAATGCCATGGGGATGGCAGTATTGCGGCGGTGCCGCCGCGTTCACGCCGCCGCCCGCACCGGTTCGCGCTAAAAGCGCAGCCATCGCCCCCTTTGAGGGCAATAAGGTACCTTTCGGGCGCCTCACAAGAACAGGATCATTTGCCAGTAGTTTATAAAGAGCCGTTGTTAAGGGCTCGAGTTTGAGGGTGTTCGCGAAGTAGCTGTCCAATTCGTAGCGAGGCCCTTCTCTTTTTGCTACACGTAAAAATTACTGCTTGACCGCAAAGCCTCAGGCCCCAGGCCCATCCTGACCGATACCCATCGCCAGGCGCTAGTGGTCCGATCGCTGCTGTCGGTTCCCGACAGCGGTGTGAATCGGCTCACCAAATATACGGCTAGTGGTGCGCGGGGGCGTTTTGGTCAGGGGATAGGTCAGCATGAATCGCACCACTAGCTGCTCAGATTGACAGCGGTCCGATACCAGCGGTTCACGGCGCGGTGCGCTGGCGACTTTGCGATCTTGGCCATTGGCTGTGGCAGGAATTTCGCGTCTCGGTATCGGTGCAAACGCTGAGCCGGGAATTGCGCGCGATGGGCTACCGTAGGCTTTCGGCCCGCCCGCGCCATCATGCGCAGGCGGAAGGCGTCATTGAGGCGTTTAAAAAAACTTGCCCGCCACGCTGGCGGGCATCGCGCAGGACCAGGGCTGTGATCTTGGCGCAATAGAGGTCTGGTTCGCGGATGAAGCGCGCATCGGGCAGAAGAATGGCATCACCCGCCGCTGGGCGCGGCGCGGCACGCGGCCTTCAGCGCCGCGGGAACAGCGCTACGCTTCGACCTATATCTTCGGCGCTGTCTGCCCGCAGGAGGTCAAGGGCGCGGCCTTGGTGCTGCCGTTTTTGCAACACCGCAGCGATGAACCTGCATTTGGCTGAAATCAGCGGTATGGTCAGCCCCGGCAAGCATGCGGTGCTACTGCTCGATCAGGCCGGATGGCACTTCTCGGGTGAGGTCAGCGTGCCCGCCAACATCACCTTGCTGCCGCTGCTGCCAAAATGTCCCGAATTGATCGTGATGGAGAATATCTGGCAATTCATGTGCGACAATTGGCTATCCGATCGCGTGTTTCGCAATCACGATGATATCATTGATCACTGCTGTCATGCATGGAACAGGCTCATCAGCCAGCCATGGCGCATCATGTCTATCGTGCTGCGGAAATGAGTGCGTGGGTACTAAACTGTGGGAATTGGTATAATTCGGAGGCAGAAAATGCCACAGGCGACCCCGTTGATTTCGCTGGCAGGCCTCGGCCTTCCGGATATTGACTTTTGACCCAGACTAGTCTCCCGAAACGGAGTGGCTTTGAGAAAGTGGGTGCGAGCCCCCCCTCATCGTCGGAGGCTTACCAAGCAAAACCCGCTAATCAGGCGGCTTTTGTACTCTTTTGTGATTATAATATCAAATTCAAGGTTCATTTTTCACCTTGCGCGGCATCATCCCTGGCCAGCGCACCACATGGTCTTCCAAGGCCCCGGCATGGCGTTCATCAATCGCGCGCCCGCGCACGGAAACTCCCGCGCGATGCACGCTTTCCGGATCGCCCGAGACCAGCGGGTGCCACCAGGCCAAATCGCGCCCTTCCGCCACCATGCGATAAGCGCAGCTTGGCGGCAGCCAATCAATCGCCGCAAGCCTCTTGGGCGTCAGCTTCACGCAATCCGGCACGCGCTTCTTGCGCCCCGCGTAATCGGAACATTGGCAGCTCTGCAAATCCAATAACCGGCACGCCACTTCCGTATAGGCCAGCGCATCCGTTTCCTCATCACGCAGCTTATGCAGGCAGCAGCGCCCGCAGCCATCGCATAGGCTTTCCCATTCCGCCCGAGACATCTCGGCCAGCGTCTTGCTTTTCCAGAAAGGCGTTTTGTCAGTCACGCCGTGGTGCGGGAGAGAAGAAGCCCCTCAACGCCGATTGGCCGGCGGCGGCGCCAGGTTTTCCGTCTGCACGCGCCCAGGGGCTGCGCTGCCGGAAGTCGCGCCGCCGGAAGGTGCCGCTGAACTGCCGCCACTTTCCGGCGCGCCCAGGCGCATCAGCGCGCCGCGCAGCGGATCGCTGCCTGGATTATGCAATTCCATCGCCACCACTACCTGCCGCGCGCTCGCCTCTCGCCCGAAATAGGCGCGCATCGCGGAGCTATTGGCCGAAAGCGCCGCGCCATCCAGCGTGATGCCGGCGAAAAGCCCGCGGCTGCGCCCGATGGTAACAATATCGGCGCCCACTGCCGCGGTCGTCGCGCCCTGAATGCTGCGCCCGAGGGTCGCGAAAGC
>JADCEX010000209.1 GCA_020249825.1 Roseomonas sp. | reverse complement strand
CCTCGCCGTAGATATGGCGAAGGAAGCTGGCATTGGCGTGGTGGGCGTGCGCAATTCCCATCATTTCGGCGCGGCCGGCGTTTATGCGCGTATCGCAGCGCGGCGTGGTGCCATTGGCTTGGTTACCAGCGCCACACGCGGTGTCACCATGGTGCCAACGCGTGGCGCCAAGCCCGTGCTTGGCACCAACCCCATCGCCTTTGCCGCACCCGCCGGGCGGAACCTGCCCTTTGTCTTGGATATGGCAACCACCACCACGGCAGCGGGCAAAGTGAAAGTCTATGACTTGAATGAACGCGCCATGCCGGCCGGCTGGGTAGTGGATGGCGCCGGCAAGCCTATCACCGATGCCAAGCGCGGCATGAAGATTTTGCATGAAGAACCGGAAGGCGGGCTTTCACCGCTTGGCGGTTCACCGGAAATGGCAAGCCATAAGGGCTATGGCCTCGCGATGATGGTACATATTCTGGGCGGTACGCTGGTGGGATCTTCCTTCTCCCCCATTCGTAACCGCACGCAAAAGCCGAATGATCCCGATGATATCGGGCATTTCTTCATGGCGATTGACCCCGGTGCCTTCCGCGCGCCGGGTGAATTCGAAGCCGATCTGGACGCGGTGATTGATGAATTGCACGCAACCCCGGCGGCTGATCCGGCGAAACCCGTGCTGGTCGCCGGCGATCCGGAAGAAGCTGAACGCCAGCGCCGCCTGCAGCATGGCATCCCCATCCCGCCCGCCTTGGACGAGCATATTCGTGCCATCTGTGCCCGTTCAGGCGCAGCCTATTTGCTGAGTTGAAGGAGCCGTCGTCATGAAGCGCCTGCTGCTTGCTGCCCTTGTCGCTTCCATGCCGGCCACGGCGCAGAATCTGCGCATGGGGGTGGGCGCACAAATCACCTCAGCCGATCCGCATTTCCATAATATCTCGCCCAATAACGCCTATGCCTCCATGGTGTTTGATAATTTGCTGGAAACGGATTCCAGGGCGCGGCTCACGGCCTCGCTTGCGGAAAGCTGGCGCGCGGTGGGTGAGGATGCTTGGGAATTTACGCTGCGGCGTGGTGTGCGCTTCCACAATGGATCGGATTTCACCGCCGAGGATGTGGCCTTCACGCTGGAACGCATTCCACAAGTGCTGAATAGCCCCGGTTCCTTCCGCACTTATACTCAGGCGATTACGGGCGTTGAGATCATCGATTCCCACACGCTGCGCTTTCGCACCAATGGCCCGGCGCCGCTTTTGCCAACCGATCTGGCGCAGGTACCCATGCTGGATCGCGAAACGCACCAGGGTGCAACGACCGAGGATTTCAACGCCGGCCGCGCCGCCATTGGCACCGGGCCTTATCGCATGATGGCCTATCGGTCCGGTGACCGTGTTGAATTGCAGCGCTTTGATGGTCATTGGCGCGGCCGCCCTGCCTGGCAAAGCGTGGATTACCGCATGATCACCAATGATGCCGGCCGCACCGCCGCGCTGCTCGCGGGCGATATAGATATCATTGATCAGGTTCCGACATCGGATATCGAACGCCTCAGGCGCGACCCGCGCATTACGATGAGCGAAATAGACAGTATGCGCTTCATCTATCTGGCCATGGATCACATGCGCGATGGACCAACACCCTTCATCACGGATCATGATGGCAAGCCCTTTGCGCGTAACCCGCTACGGGATGTGCGGGTGCGCCAAGCCTTGTCGCTTGCCATTGATCGCCCCGCGATTGTGGCGCGCGTGATGGAAGGGGCGGCGAGTGCCACGCGGCAGGTGATGCCAGAAGGCGCTTTCGGCCATGTGCCGGAACTGGCGGTGTCGCGCGCTGATCCGGACCAGGCGAAGAAGCTGCTGGCGGAAGCGGGCTATCCCAATGGCTTTCGCATGACGTTGCATGGGCCAAATGACCGCTACCCGAATGATGCGCGCATTGCGCAGGCGATCGGGCAGATGTGGACGCGGATTGGCATTCGCACCCAGGTGGATGTGGCGCCCTATGCCAGCTTCATCGCGCGGGCTTCGCGCCAGGAATTTTCGGTGTTTCTGGTTTCTTGGGGCAGTTCCACTGGTGAGCCCATGGCGGGGCTCAGATCCATCGCCGCCACCTTTGATCGCGCACGTGGCACTGGTTCGGTCAATCGCGGGCGCTATTCAAATCCGGAGTTTGATACGCTGATCGCAAATGCAGCGCGGGAATTGGAACCGGCCAGGCGCGAAGCGCTGCTGCGTCAGGCAACGCGTGTGGTGGTGGAAGATGTCGGCATCATTTCCACCCATTTGCAGAAAAACATCTGGGCCATGCGGCGCGGCTTCGCCCATGATTCGCGCGTGGATGAAAGAACCCGCGCGCAGGATGTGACCCCGGCGCGATAGGCGCCTTGTCAGAGAGGCCGGCGCGCCTTCAAGGCCGCGGCCAAAGTGCCATCATCCAGCACATCCAAGGCGCCACCAATCGGCACGCCTTGCGCAAGCCGCGTGATGGCAACGCCGCTCGGCTTCAGCCGGTCCGTCACGTAATG
>JADCEX010000208.1 GCA_020249825.1 Roseomonas sp. | reverse complement strand
TCTATTGGATGACGGGATGTTCTTCTTGCCTGCGCACCAAGGAATTCCTCACGCGTCATGGCGTGCCCTTCATTTCGCGCAATGTCCTGGAAGATGAAGGCGATTATGATGAATTAGCGCGCTTTGGGCTGCGGCAAGTGCCGATTGTCACGCGCGGCGATGCCTGGGCGAATGGCCAGGTGCTGCGCGATATCGCCAAGCTTTGCGACATCAAACTCGGCGAACAGCGCATGCTGCCAGTGGATGAAATGCGCCGCCGGTTGGATGCGATTTTGGCCGGTAGTGCACGGTTTCTGGCGCAAATGCCCGATGCCGCGCTGGCGCAAATGCTGCCCAAGCGCCCGCGTTCCTTCGCGCAGCTCGGCTGGCATATCGCCAATATCGCCGATGCCTTCCTGGAACATGAAAACGGCATACCGCTGACCTTCGATAGCTATAGGCGCGTGCCGGAAGAAAAGGACGCGACACGCGAAAAGCTGATCGCCTATTGCGAGGAAATGCGCCGGCGCATGTCCGATTGGTTCGATGGACCCGGCCGCACGCGGGATTGGTCCGCGCGCGCTGATGTCTATTACGGCGAACAGACCATGCATGAATTCATGGAACGCACGGTTTGGCATGCAGGCCAGCATTCGCGGCAATTGATGTGGGTGCTTGAAGGTTTGGGCATTCAGCCAAATCAACCGCTCGGCCCGGAGGTTTTCGCGGGCCTGCCCATGCCGGAGAGTGTTTGGGATGACGCTGACCCGGCAAAGATGAAGCGTCCCGCCTGAAGCTTTGGTGGCCATTTTGGGGCGCCTAAAACTCTTAAACCGTGACAAGCTGCCGTGGAAAATCCTGCCTTGGCAGCGGCTGTCTCAGGCGGAAATGTCTGTCGGTAGGTCATGTAAAGCCGCGTCTGGCGGTCGGTGATATGGCGGCCTGGCAAAGCGTCGATCCTCTCTCTATCGAGACAAATCAACTACTTGCACCAACCCATCCAACCGCAAGTCAGGCCTCAAAAAAGCCCAGCGCCATTGGCGGCAGCCCGCCGGTCCGCCCCAATGGCGCTTTCTCATCATAATTGTCGCTGCTCTCTCAGCTTGATTGTCGGCGGTCAGGCGGTGCCGGAGCTATCACCGCGCGAATTGGCAATGTGTTTCACTGACCAGGAAAGCTATCCTGAACAACCTGACCCCCCGCCGATGTCTATTTCGGCAGGGGGCAGGCTATCCTGCTGGAGCGTGAGCGCATCAAGCGCAGAACCACCCAGCACCGCCGCTTGATGCATCACCCAAGCGCAGCTTAACCCCAAACCCAGACGGGCCAGATACTCTGTTAGGCAAGGCGCCAAGCAGTCTCAAATGATTTGACCACGGACACGCCCCCCAAAGGACCAGGTAAAACACAGTGGTGGCCATGCCTGAAGTTGATCAGGCACTTGGCGCACCCCGTAATCTTTGGCCTCACTTCAACCGATCAGTCGCCCTTTTCCCGCCCGTGCCAGTTCCTCAGCACGCAGCGCCAGCCGCCCATGGATTTCATCCAGCTTCAAGCCCTGGCGCAGCACCGGCAGGCAAGCCATGTGGTCATATTCGCCCTTCGAACGCCCGGCTTCGAAATCCAGGAACAGCCCGGTCAGCGCCGCATTGTTGAAGGCATGCCGATTGCCATCATCCAAATAGCTTTCGGACCAGGTGCCTTCTGACAACAACAAACCATGCGCTTCCAATTCCAGGTGGAAGTAGCGCACGCGCTTGCACCAGATTTCCTGGATGATGCTGCTGCCATTCACCAAATGCTTCGCCGGGATCAGGTGGCCATCAATTTCCATCGCGTGATCCGGGCTGACCCGCAAATCACGCGCCGGCATGCCGGGCGCAATCGCACCAGCCTTGATCAGGATGGGCGCGGTTTTCGCCGCCATCACCGCATCGCGCGGCACGGCGATATCCATGAAGCCTACCCAACGTAGTGGTTCAAACCCCGCCTGACCGTTGCGCATGGCCAGCACCATATCCCCGGCGCGGAGGTTTTCCACCACATCCTCGCCGCCTGGGGTGACGATGCGTGTGCCTTCGGCGAAGCAGACAACCCGTTCCCAGCCCTGGGTGAACATGGTGACGGTAACGCCAGCAATGGTATTCTGGAAATTGATCCAGTCATTGCCGGTGAAGATACCCCTTACCCAATCATTCCGGTCCAGGTTCAGGAAGTCATTGCCGTCGCCACCGATCAGCGTCAGGTTGCCAGGCGTGAGGGCCTGATCCCACAAAAAGGTATCATTGCCAGCACCGTAATCGAGCAGGTCGCCACCATTACCGCCGCCGGTGAGCAACGAATCCGAACCATCACCGCCAATGAGCGTATTGGCGCTGGTATCACCCCCCAACGTATCGTCAAAATTCGAACCAATCAGCCCTTCAAAGCCCTGCAATTCATCATTGCCTGCCCCACCAGAGGCATCGGCATTGATCCGAACGTCTACCCCTGCGCCCGCATTGGCATAGCTCGCAAAGTCATTGCCAGAACCGCCATCCAGGCGGTCATCGCCATTGCCGCCAACCAACGTGTCATTGCCAAGGCCGCCAATCAGGCTATTGTTACTGCCGTTGCCCAGCAGGCTGTCAGCGCCATTGCCGCCAAGGACGTTTGTGATATTTAAAATGGTATCGCTATCATCCGCGCCGGAACTGCTGCCGGCACCAAGATTGACTGTGACTGCACCACCCGCATTCGCATAGCTCGCCCAGTTGGAGCCCGCGCCGCCATCCAGGTAGTCATTGCCAAGCCCGCCAACCAACGTGTCATTGCCAAGGCCGCCAATCAGGCTATTGTTACTGCTATTGCCCAGCAGGCTGTCAGCGCCATTCCCACCAAGGACGTTTGTGATATTTGAAATGGCATCGTTATTATCCGCGCCAGAACTGCTGCCGGCACCAAGATTGACCGTGACTGCACCACCCGCATTTGCATAGCTCGCCCAGTTGGAGCCCGCACCGCCATCCAGAACGTCACTGCCGAGCCCGCCATCCAGCGTGTCATTGCCAAGGCCGCCAATCAGGATATTGTTGCTGCCGTTGCCCAGAAGGAAGTCATTGCCATTGCCGCCAAGGACGTTTCTGATATTTGCAATGGAATCGATATTATCCGCGCCAGAACTGCGGCCGGTAACAAGATTGACCGTGACATCACCACCAGCATTCGCATAGCTCGCAAAGTTTGAGCCCTCGCCGCCTTCCAGCGTGTCATTGCCGGTACCGCCCTTCAGGGTGTCCTCGCCCAACCCCCCGTTGAGCCAATCATCGCCGCCAGCGCCGCTGATGGAGTCGACCCTAGTCTGGGAAATTAGCTCCCAAGCAGGGTCCTCCCCGAAAAGCGTGTCATTGCCACTGCCGCCAGTCAGCGTGTCGGCACCGATAGTGCCGAAGACCCGGTTGATGCCGCTGATGGAATTATTACCGAAAAAATTGCCTAAGGGATCTCCGCTAAAGGTGCCCGCGCCCAGATCAACGAAAATCGGATTTTGAGAAAAATGG
>JADCEX010000207.1 GCA_020249825.1 Roseomonas sp. | reverse complement strand
CACGGTTTTCGCCAATCTACCGCAGGGCTTGCCGCGTTTGGTTTCGGTCGGGCGGCTTGACCTGACCAGCGAAGGGCTTTTGCTGCTGACCAATGATGGCGCGCTGGCGCGCAAGCTGGAATTGCCGGCCAATGGTTGGCTGCGCCGCTATCGTGTGCGCGTGCATGGCAAGGTGGATGAACGCACCCTTGCGGCCCTCGCACGGGGCGTCACCGTGGATGGTGTGGCTTATGGCCCGATCGAAGCCGGGCTTGATGCGCGTATGGGCACCAATGCCTGGCTGACGGTGGCGCTGCGGGAGGGCAAGAACCGCGAAGTGCGCAAGGTCATGGCGCATCTTGGGCTGGTGGTGACGCGCCTGATCCGCACCGCCTATGGCCCTTTTCAGTTGGGGTCCCTGCCGCGCGGCGCGGCAGAGGAAGTGAATGCCAAGGTGCTGCGTGAGCAATTGGGCATTGATGCGCCAAAGCGTGGGCGCGAAGCAGTGGCAGAACCGGAACTACCCGAAGCGCCGCAGGCAAAGCCACAACGCCCGCCCCGCGCGCGCCATGCCGGGCCGCAAACGCCGCGCCGCGGCAAGGGCTGATGCGCATCATCGCCGGGCGCTGGAAGGGGCGCGCGCTGGTGGCGCCGCCGGGCCTCGCCACGCGCCCCACCAGTGACCGTGCCCGACAGGCGATCTTCGATCAGCTTTGGCATGCGCCCTGGGCGGGGCGGGCTGTTTTCGAAAATGCTGTAGTTCTGGATGGCTTCGCTGGAACAGGCGCCATGGGGCTTGAAGCGCTTTCGCGCGGCGCAGCGCGGGTCTTTTTCATGGAACAGGATAGCGCGGCACTTGCGGCACTGCGCGCCAATATCGCGGCCTGCAAGGCCAGTGATACCTGCCGCGTGATGGCGGGGGATGTCACCGCACCACCGCAAGCTGCCACGCCATGCAGCCTAGTGTTTCTCGACCCACCCTATGGCAAGGGGCTGGTGCCGCGCGCCCTGGGAGCCTTGCAGGCCAAGGGCTGGATCGCGCCCGGCGCGCTGATCATCGCCGAGACCGGGCGCGATGAAGCAGCGGTAATGCTTCCGGGTTTTGAGGTTGTCTCAACGCGTGATCATGGCGCCGCGCGGCTTTCTGCCTTGCGCGCCGCAGCGCATTGCGAAGACGCCGCAAGCTGATACGCTCCCCCAAAATAGGGAGGCTCATCATGCGTCATCTGTTGCTTGCCGGGCTGGCTGCCCTTGCGCTTTCCGGGCCTGCCTTGGCGCAGGACCGCACCGTACGCGTGATCAGCGGTTTCGCCGCCGGCGGCACCGGGGATTTGATGGCGCGGCTGATTGCCGAATATGCCGCGCCGCATTTGCCTGCGCGCGGCGTGGTGGAAAACCGCACCGGCGCCAATGGGCTGATCGCCGCGGAAGTAGTGGCGCGGAGCGCGCCGGATGGGGCAACGGTGCTGCAATGCCCGATGGGCACCATGACCATCACGCCCAATCTGCCAGGTGCGAGCCTGCCGGTTGATCCGCGCACGGAAATGACCGGCATCGTCAATGTCGCGCTTTCCACCTATGGCCTGGTGGTGGCGGCCAATGGGCCGCATAAGGATGTGGCGGGCTTGCTTGCTGCCGCACGCGCCAAGCCGGGTGGCTTGACCTATGCCTCGGCCGGTGTGGGTTCGGCGCAGCATCTTTCCGTGGAATTGCTCAAGGCCAAGACCGGGCTTGATATTGTGCATATTCCCTATCGCGGTGCCACACCGGCGATTGTGGATATTCTGGGCGGGCGCGCGGATTTCATGATCACCAATCTTGGCGATGTCACGCGTCAGATTCAGGGCGGTGAATTGCGCCTGCTTGCCCTTGGGGACCCGACGGGTTCACCACTCTTCCCGCAAGCACGCCCGATTTCCGATTGGGTGCCAGGGCTTGAAATGGCCGGCTGGTTCGGCGTTTGCGGGCCGCGCGCCATCAGCGCCGATGCGGCCCGCGCCTGGAATGACGCCATGAAGAAGGCGCTTGAAAACCCGATTTTCCGGCAAAGGTTGCTCGATTCCGGCCTGACGCCCAATTTCGAGGATATGGCCGCCTTCAACCGCCGCATCGCCAATGATCTGAAATCCTGGGGCGATGTGATCCGCGCTGCCGGCATCAAGGCGGATTGAAGGGCGCGCGCCATGATCGAAAGCATCCTTGATATCCAAACCCGCGCCGGCGCGGTGGAAAGTTTTATCTGTCACCCCGAACGCAACGGCCCCTTTCCCGCCGTGCTGATGCTGATGGATGCGCCCGGCATTCGGGAAGAACTTTACGACATGGCGCGGCGCCTGGCCGCCACGGGCTATTATGTCGTGCTGCCTAATCTTTATTACCGCGCGGGGAGAGATTCGAAATTCGGCCCTGGCGTGCTGACGGTGGGCGATCCGGAACGCGACCGCATGCGCGCCATTCGAACCAAAATGACCATTCCGCCGGTGATGGAAGATATCGCCGATATGCTGAGCTTCCTCGACCAGCAAAAACACGTGCGCGCGGGTCCGGTTGGCGTGCATGGCTATTGCATGAGCGGCCCCTATGCGCTGGCCGCCGCTGCGCGTTATCCAAGCCGCATCGCTGCCGCCGCTTCCTTTTATGGCACCTGGCTTGTCAGTGATGCGGTGGAAAGCCCGCATCTGACGCTGGGGCAGGGCAGCGCTGAACTCTATATCGCCTGCGCCGAACATGATGAATTGGCGCCACTGTCCATGGTGGATGAATTGCACAGGCTATTCGAAGCCTCAGGCGCCGCGGGCGAATTGGAAATCTACCCGGAAGTGCATCATGGCTTCGCCTTTCCTGGCCGCTGGTGTTTCGACAAGGCGGGCGCTGAGCGCCATTGGGAAAGGCTGATTGCGCTCTATCGGCGCTGCCTGGGATAGGGTGAAGTGGAAGCGGATCGCGCTTCTGCCATATCACTTGATCAGCAAGCGCCGATGACCAGATAAACCTTCACGGCAAGAAAAAACTGACGAATCAACGGGAGCAACCACCATGAATCGCCGGCAAATCCTTCTATCTGCCCTTGCCGCCCCGGCCATTGCGCCAGGGCTTGCGGCAGCACAAAGCTTTCCATCGCGCCCCATCACATTGCTGGTGCCCTTCCCACCGGGCGGTGCCACCGATGTGCAAATGCGCGGCTTTGCCGAAGCCGCATCCCGCGCCTTTGGTGTACAGGTGCTGACAGAAAATCGCCCCGGCGCGGGGGCGACCCTTTCCGCCGCCGGCGTCGCCCGCGCGCGGCCGGATGGCTATACCATCGCGCAATTCCCTCTGCCGGCCATGCGGCTGCCCTTCATGCAGCGCATGGCCTTCAATCCGCGCACCGATTTCACGGCGATCATGCATCTGACGGGCTATTTGTTCATCATGTGCGTGCGGGGCGATGGGCCCTATCAGCGCTGGGCCGATCTGGTGGCGGATGCGCGCCGCCGCCCGGGTGAAATTCGCATCGGCAATACGGGTGCGAATGGCACGCCGCATCTGGCGAATATTGATCTTGCCACGCGCGAAAACCTCGATGTCGTCCATGTGCCCTTCCGCGGCGAAGGCGATGCAATACCCAGCCTGCTTGGTGGTCATATCGAAGCCTGCTCGGCCGGTTCCGGCACGCTGCCGATGATTGCGGAAGGGCGGCTGCGCGCGCTGAATGTCTGGACACGGCAGCGCAGCAGGAAGCTGCCCGATGTGCCGACGCTGCTTGATCTCGGCTATCAGGATATGGTGATTACCTCACCCTATGGGCTGGTGGGGCCTGCCGGCATGGACCCGGATATTGTCGAAAAACTGCATCAGGGTTTCCGCACGGCGCTGAATGATCCATCGCATCTTGCGACGCTCGATCGCTTGGATATGCCGGTGGAATATCTGAACCCAGCTGACTATGCCGCCTTCATCAAGCGCACGATTGATGAGGAAGAAGCGCGCGTGAACCGGCTTGGCTTGCGCGGGTGAATTGGCGGTATGGAGCCAAGGTTCGCCCCTTGGCTCGATACCTTGGCAGGTTTTTCAGCTTGCGGTGACGTTATTCTCGCGCACCACCTGGCGCCAACGCGCGACTTCTCTGCCCACAAAGGCCGTAGTCGCGGCGGGGTCAAGGCTGGTGCCCTCAACCCCCAGATCCACCAGCCGGTCACGCACTTCGGGCATATTCAGCACTTCGCGCAATTCCTGCAGCCAACGCGCGACAATCGGCTCCGGCAGGCCGGCGGGGCCGCAGAAGCCGAACCAATTCACGCCGGTCGCCTCACCCAAGCCGATTTCGGTGAAACTCGGCACATCGGGCAGCACGATCGAACGCGCAGCAGAGCTGACGGCCAGCGCGCGGAGACGCCCGGCGCGAATATGGCCAAGGGCTGCCGGCAATGTTTCGATGATGCATTCAACAGTGCCGGCCAGCACATCCACCAGCGCCGGGCCAGCGCCGCGATAGGGAACGAAGGTTGGCGAAATGCCGGCAGCACGATGGAAAATCAGGCCGATCAGGTGCGAAGCCGTGCCATTGCCGCCATAGGCCATGTTCAGCGCCGCACCACGCTGGCGCGCGAGAGCGATAAATTCCTGAATATTCTGGGCGGGCAGGTTGGGATTGACCGCAATCACCATCGGCAGCGCGCCAAACAGCGCCATATGGGTAAAGTCCCGTTCCGCATCATAGCCGATATTGGCGAAAAGACTGGGCGAGACACCATGCGGCGCGAAATTGGACACCATCACGATATGGGTATCGCCGCGCGCCTGCGCGACCAGCGCGCCGGCAATCGTGCCGCCAGCGCCGGCGCGATTATCCACCACCACCGGCTGGCCAAGCCGCGCCGCCAGCCGTTCTGCCAATAGCCGCGAAAGGATATCCGCAGTGCCCGCGGGCGGGAAAGGAACCACCCAACGGACTTGGCGCTGCGGCCAAGCCCCTTGGGCGTGAAGAGGCTGGGCGATCAGGGGGGAGGCGATGGTCGCCGCCACAAGGCTTCTACGGGTAAGGCGCATTCTCATTCTCCTGCCGGATATGAAATTCCCGGCCCGCTTTAAAGATGTTTTGCGCCCTTGGCACGATACCGCCCCCAATCCACCCTGCAAAAATGCGGTGGATTGGGGTAACTTACTGATTTATCGTGTTTCTTGGCGGTCAGCCGATACCGCTTGGCGGGGCGCTACGCCACCAGCGCCGGGCGCTTGGCCCTCCAGCCTGCGGCCAATTCATAAGCCTGCCCGGCGCGTAGCACGGTCGCATCCTCAAAAGCTCGGCCCACAAGCTGCGCGCCCACCGGCATGCCGCCTGCGCCAAAGCCGGTGCAAACCGTCAGCGCCGGCTGGCCGGTCAGGTTGAAGGGGATGGTGAAATTCGGCACCTCGAAGGACGCCCATTTCGTCATTTGATGAATGGGCCGCGCTTCGCCGGGTTGCGCCGCTGTCACCAGCAAATCGCAATCGGTCATGGCGGCGGCGACCGCTTCGCATAATTCACGTCGGCGGCGCTGCGCCTGGAGGTAATCCGCCGCTGTGATTGTGGAAGCCAGTGCCAGCCTTTCACGCAGAAACTCGCCATAGGCGCGGTATTTTTCGCGCATCCAAGTCTCATGCACCGCATAGGCATCGGCGGCCAGAATAAGCCAGCCAGCCGCGTTGAAATCAGCCAGCGGCGGCAGCTTCACGTCGCGGATTTCCGCACCTTGCGCGGCGAGTGTGCTGGTCAGATGTGCGATCCCCGCCGCCATGCCGGGGCTGACTTTGCAGTCATCCTCATGGAAATGGCGGATCACGCCGATGCGGAGCCCCTTCACGCCGCCATTCAGCCCGGAAAGCAAATCGGGCCGCGGGCGATTGGCGGAAGATGGGTCGGCAGGGTCATGCCCCGTCATGGCATCCAGCAGCAGCGCGCAATCTTCCACCGTCCAGGCCATGGGGCCTGTCGTGTCCAGGCTTTGGGAGAGGGGCAGCACGCCAGTGCGTGAGCATAGCCCGTAGCTCGGCTTTATGCCGGCAATGCCGCAGAGCGATGCCGGGCCGCGAATGGAACCACCCGTGTCAGACCCCGTGCCACCCAGGATCATCCCGGCGGCGACCGCAGCGCCAGTGCCGGAGGAAGACCCGCCGGTGAAATATTCCGTATTCCAGGGATTGCGCGCAGGCGGCCAGGGCAGATCGAAGGAAGGCCCGCCCCAGGCGAATTCATGCGTGGCAAGCTTGCCGAGCATCACCGCGCCCGCTTCGCGCCAGCGCCGCACCACGGCTGAATCCGCCTTGGGCACGTGATGTTCCAGCACGCGCGAATGGCCCGTGGTGGTGACCCCCGCCGTTTCGTAAATATCCTTATGTGCAATAGGGATTCCATCAAGCGGCCCGCGCAGCGCACCGGCTGTCTGCCGCGCTTCGGCGGCCTGTGCCTGTTCCAGCGCAATTTCCGGCGTGAAGCGGATGAAGGCATGCAGCGCGGGGTTCAGCTTTTCTGACTGCGCCAGGTGATCCTTCATCAATTCAACGGGAGAAATCCGCTTCGCGGCGATATCGCGCGCCGCACTCGCGATGGTCGGGAAGCTGGTCATGCGCTGGCCCCCTTCAGGGTGAAGATGGTGGCGGATTCCACGGAAACCTCACGCGGGGTGCGCACACGCGCAGCAGCCGCCTGGGTATGGGCGGATGCGGCGCGAATGCCTTCCTTCTCAGCCTCCGTCAGATCAAGGCCCGCCTGGGCCATCAGGGCTTCAAAATGCGCCTTATCGAGGGGTTGGGCCATCGGGGTCTCCTTTCCATTGCTGAGGCCACTATGGGAAATCCGGGGCTGGGAGGCAAAGCGGGCAGGGGCAATATTCGACTTGTTCTTATTTTGTTCTTTTGATAAGCTTTCTTTCCCATGGCTACCCCCGACCCTTCCCCTGACCGCAACGCTGCCCTGGCCCGGCTGCGCCAGACCCTGGCCGGGCTCACCACCCGCGCGCCGGATGCCGCCGCTGCCGCGCCTATTCCGGTTTTTGCTGATCACGGCTTGATCGGGGCTGGCCTTGCGCGTGGAGCGTTACATGAAGTTTGTGCCGCAAGCCCCGGATCTGGCGTGGCTTTTGCCGCCATTCTGCTGGCGCGTTGCGGTGGCCAGGTGCTTTGGATTGCCACCGAACAGGAATCGAATCTTGTCTGGCCGCCGGGGCTTATCCCCTTTGGCCTGGCCCCGGAACGCCTGATTCTGGCGCGGGCGGCGCGCTGGCCGGAAGCGCTTTGGGCCATGGAAGAAGCCCTGCGCTGCCCTGCCTTGGGCGGGGCCGTGCTGATGGCGGGTGCGGGGCAGGGGCTTGATCTGACCGCAACCCGCCGCCTGCACCTGGCCGCCGAGGCCGGGGGTGTTTTCGGCCTGCTGCTCCGCCCGGATGGTGCTGCGGGTGCTTCCGCCGCGCGCACGCGCTGGCATATCGCGCCGCTTGCCAGCACCGATGCGCCGCGCTGGCGCCTGAGCTTGCTCCGCCAACGCGGCGGCGCCCCGGCGGGGCCATGGAATATCGCCTTTGAAGCCCCAAACGGCACGCTGCGCCTGGAAGCGGGGGGCGCATGAAGCCCGCGCGCCGTTACCTCGCCTTGCATCTGCCCTTCTGGGAAGCCGAGCATTTGCGCCAAAGCCACCCAGATCTGCCGGCCGATACGCCTTTGGCGCTGTGGGCGCGGCAGGGCGCGCGGCGCCTTTTGGTGGCGGTGGATCAAGCGGCGGCAGCGGCGGGGTTGGAAGCGGGCCAAGCGCTTGCCGATGCCGAGGCGCTTTTGCCCGATTTGCAGGTTTTGCCCGCCACCCCGGAAGCCTCGGCGGCGGGGCTGCGAGACCTCACACTTTGGGCGCAGCGCTTCACGCCCCTTTCGGCGCCGCTGCCGCCCGATGGGCTGCTGCTGGATATCACCGGCTGCGATCATCTGTTTGGCGGGGAAGCCGCGCTGCTTGCCAAAACCCTCGCGGATTTGGCCGCGCTTGGCCTGACTGCCTGGGGTGCGGTGGCGAGTGCGGCGGCCAGCGCCATGGCGCTCGCGCGGGTGCGGCGAGACGCGCCGATCATCGCGGCAGGATCGGAAGAAAAAGCCGTCGCACCGCTGCCGCTTGGCCTGGCGCTCCGCCTACCGGGGGGGATGGTGGAAGACCTCGCCCGGCTTGGGGTGCGGACCATCGGCGATGCGCTGCGCCAGCCCCGCGCGCCGCTTGCCCGGCGCTTTGGCGCGCCTTTGCTCAATGCGCTGGATGCCGCGGCGGGCCATCGCGCGCCCCCCATCACCCCCATCGCCGCGCCACCTGATTTGAGCGTGACGCGCGCTCTGCCCGAACCAATCCTGACCGCCGAGGCTATTGCCGCCTTGCTCGACCGCCTGCTGGCAGCGCTGTGTGCGCGGCTGGCCCGCGCCGGGCTCGGTGCGCGTCGGCTTTGTCTGATGGCTTTTCGCGTGGATGGCACGGAACAGCGCCTGGTGATTGGCACCGGCGCGCCCAATCGCGACCCCACCCATCTGGCGCGGCTTTTCGCCGAGCCGCTCGCCAGCCTGGCGCCGGATCTGGGCTTTGAGCGTTTCACCCTGCACGCCCTGGCGACCGACCCAATGGGCGCGGAAGGGCAGGGAGCCTTGCCCATGGGCGCCGCGCCGCGCCCGGATGGAGTTTTGGCACAATTGCTGGATCGCCTCGGCCAAAGGCTGCGCCTGGCCCGCCCCGCCCCACAACCGAGCCATTGGCCGGAGAGGCAATGGCGCGCTGCCCCCCCGCATGAAGCGCCCATCGCCACCCCGCCCGGCTGGGGTAGCCGCGCCGCGCCAGTGCTGCTGCGCCGCCGGCCTGAAGCAGTGCAAGTCACTACCTTTGCCGAAGGCGCCCCCGCCGCGCTGCGCTGGCGCGGGCGGGTCTATCCGCTGACCCGCGCCGAAGGCCCGTTACGGCTGGAAGCGGAATGGTGGCATGGCGGCACGCTGCCGCCGGCGCGGGATTATCACCGTGTGCAACTCGCTTCCGGTGAAAGGCTCTGGCTTTGTCATGCGGGCGGGCGCTGGGTGGTGCAGGGCGATTTGCCATGAAGCCGCCCGGCTATGCGGAGGTAGCGGCGCGGTCCAATTTTTCCTTTCTGGATGGCGCTTCGCATCCGGAAGAATTGGTGGAACAGGCGGCCGCACTTGGCCATGCCGGCTTTGGGTTATGCGATACCAATGGCCTGGCCGGCGTGGTGCGCGCCCATGGCGCGGCCAAGGCGGCGGGGCTGGCTTTTGCGCCGGGCTGCCGGCTGCGCTTGGAAGATGGCGCGGAATGGCTGATCTGGCCGGCCGATCGCGCGGCTTATGGGCGGCTGACGGCCTTGCTTTCAGCAGCGCGCATGGCCGCGCCCAAGGGTGAATGCCGGTTGGATTTCGCGGGGCTATGTGATGCGGCGGAAGGGCAGGTGGTGACGGCGATACCACCCGTGGCGCCGGCAGCTTTGCGCCGCCTGGCTGGGCTGCGTCTGGCCCTGCCGCCCTTGATCGCCGTTGCCTGCCCCTTGCTGGGTGATGATGCGGCGGAACTTGCGCGCCATGCGGCGTTGGCGGAAGCGACCGGCGCACGGCTGCTCGCGACCAATAGCGTGCGTTACCATGTGCCATCGCGGCGGCGCCTGGCGGATGTGTTGAGCGCCATTCGCCTGCGTTGCAGCGTGGATGCTTTGGGTCAGGCGGCGGAACCCAATGCGGAACGCCATTTGAAATCCCCCGCCGAAATGGCGCGGCTTTTCACGCGCTATCCGGATGCGCTGCAAGCAAGCCTGGATGTGCTGGCAACCACGCGCGGCTTTTCGCTGGATCAGTTGCGTTACGAATACCCGGATGAAGTGCTAGACCCGGGCCTGAGTGCACAGCAAAGCCTGGAAGCGCGCGTGGCCGAGGCTGTCGCGGCGCGCTGGCCGGTGCAGGTGCCGGATGCCATCACCGCGCGCATCACCCATGAAATGCGCCTGATCAATGATCTTGGCTATGCGCCGTATTTCCTGACGGTGCATGAGATTATGCGCTTCGCCCGCGCGCGCGGCATTTTGTGCCAGGGGCGCGGTTCGGCGGCGAATTCCACGGTCTGTTATGTGCTTGGCATCACCGCCGTTGATCCCGAAAAACATGATCTGTTGTTTGAGCGTTTTGTCTCTGCCAGCCGCGGCGAGCCGCCCGATATAGACATTGATTTCGAACATGACCGGCGAGAGGAAGTGATCCAGCACCTTTATGAACGCTATGGCCGTGACCGTGCGGCGATTTGCGCGACGCTCATCCGCTACCGCCCACGCAGCGCCATTCGTGAAGTGGGCAAGGCGATGGGGCTGACCGAGGATATCACCGCGCGTCTGGCCAAGGCCGGCTGGGGGCCGGGGCGGGAGATGAGCCTCGCGGAATTGGCAGAGGATGAAGGCTTTGACACCAACGATCCGCGCTTGGCGATGACGTTGGAACTCGCCGAGGAATTGCAGGATTTCCCGCGCCATACCGCAACCCATGTTGGTGGTTTTGTCATCACGCGCGGCAAGCTCACGGAATTGGCGGTGGTGACGCAGGCGGCGATGGAAGACCGCACCGTGCTGGAATGGGACAAGGATGATATTGATGCGCTTGGCATCATGAAGGTGGATGTGCTGGGGCTGGGGATGCTTTCCTGCCTCCGGCGCAGTTTTGATTTGCTGGGGCGGCATCGGCGCCTGGCGCTCGCTTTGGAAAACCTGCCGCGCGATTGCGCGGAAACCTATGCCATGCTGCGGCGTGCGGATTCCGTGGGCGTGTTTCAGGTGGAAAGTCGCGCGCAGATGAATATGCTGCCTCGGCTGAAACCGCGTGCCTTTTATGATCTGGTGGTGCAAGTGGCGATTGTGCGCCCAGGCCCCATTCAGGGCGATATGGTGCATCCTTATTTGCGCCGAAGACAGGGGCTGGAAGCGGTGGAATACCCAGCACCCGATCCCGCCTTTGGCCCGCCCGATGAATTAAAGCAGGTGCTGGGGCGCACACTTGGCGTGCCGTTATTTCAGGAACAGGCGATGCGGCTGGCCATTGTCGCTGCCGGCTTCACGCCGGAAGAAGCGGATCAATTGCGCCGCGCCATGGCCACCTTCCGCCAACAGGGCTTGGTAACGCGCCATAAGGAAAAGCTGGTCGCGGGCATGACAAGGCGCGGTTACGCGCAGGATTTGGCGGAACGTGTCTTCGCGCAAATCGAAGGCTTTGGCAGCTATGGCTTCCCCGAAAGCCATGCTGCGAGCTTCGCGCATTTGGTCTATGCCTCGGCCTGGTTGAAGCGCCATCACCCGGCGGCCTTTGCCTGCGCGCTGCTGAACAGCCAGCCCATGGGGTTTTACGCGCCGGCGCAAATCATGCGCGATGCGCGGGAACACGGCGTCGCGGTGCGCGCGGTGGATGTGAATGCCAGTGATTGGGATAGCAGCCTGGAAGAAGCGCCGGAAAGCACCGGCGGCCTGGCGTTGCGGCTTGGCTTGCGGCTGGTGGCGGGGCTTGCCGCGCGCGATGCGGAAGCGCTGCTCGCCGCCCGCGCCGCGCGCAATGGTGCGCCCTTTGTGAGCGTGGAGGATTTGGCTTGGCGCGCGCGGCTTTCTCAAGGAGCGCTCAGCGCTCTCGCCGCCGCCAATGCCTTCCCCGGTGTTGCGCGGCGCGATGCCGCCTGGGCCGCGCGCGGGGCGCGGGGCACGCCGCGCGATTTGCCGCTTTTTGCTGTGCGGGATGGCGTGGGCGCTGCTTTGGCTGATGAAGCCCCCATCCTGCCCGAAGCCGCGCCGTTGCTGCCGACAGAACATGAAGGCGAGCATATTGTGCAGGATTACGCGGCACTTGGCCTGACGCTGGGGCGGCACCCGCTGGCACTGCTCCGCGCGCAACTCCGCGCCGAAGGGCTGCGTGACACGCGCGATTTGCAGGCATGGAAATCCGGGCGCTTGCTGCGTCTGGCGGGGCTTGTGCTGATGCGCCAGCGCCCCGGTTCCGCCAAGGGCGTGATTTTCATCACCATCGAAGATGAGCACGGCACCGCCAATCTGGTGGTCTATACCGATATCGCGGCGCGGGACCGCCGAGCCTTGCGCGGTGCGCGGCTTTTGGAAGTGGAAGGCCGCGTGGAGCGAGAGGATCAGCACGCTGAAGTGCCGATCATTCACGTGATCGCGCGGCGCCTGATTGATCGTTCCGATCTGCTGGAAGGGCTGTTGCGCGAAGCGGGCAGTGGCTGGGCAGAAGCCGCGCTTGGTCGCGCCGATGAAATCCGCCGCCCACAGGATGATCGCCGCCCGCCGCGGGCCAAGCTGCCTGCGAGCCGGGATTTCAGGTAGCGATATCCCGCCAGGGTCATGACCTCAAATGCGGCCATTGTCCGGGGAATACCGTCTTTCCATTGCGGCAAGGCTGATGGGGACGGACTGTTGATTGCATGAGCCATGCACAGGTCCAAGAATTTCCGCACATGGTCCCTGGCCGTCAACTGCCGTAGTTAACGTGGCGGCACCAATCCCCGCACCAAGCGGGCCGCGATTTCCGGCTGTTCAAGCGGTGTCAGATGCCCTGAGTCCTCTATGGTGAAGAAACGAGCATTCGGGATTCTGCGTACTATTACCTGGGTCTGTGCCGGCGGGTAATGCGTGTCCTCGGCACCGGATACCACCAGTACCGGCACCTGGATCCGCGGCAGCAGAGGTATCAGTGACTCACGTTCCATAAGCACCGCACGGGCGACAATTTGCAAGCTGCGCGGCGCGCGCGCCGGAAAGGCCGCCACAAATTCCTTGATCACTTCAGGGTTCTGCGCGCGGGTGCGCCCGCTGAAGAAACCCGAAGCCACACGGCGCCCAAAGAATGAGGTATTGCCAAGCAAACCTGTCAGCCAAACAATGAAGCGCGTGCCCAGATCACTGGTTCCGGGACCGAATGGCGTGTTGAAGGCTGCCACTGCCGAGATACGACGCGGCGCCTACAAGGCCGCATGAAATGCGGCGATGCCGCCCCAGGAGCTACCCAATATCGCGGCGCGTTCGATCCCGAAGGCATCAAGCACCGCGATCACGGCCGCACCGCTGGCAGCGTTCGTGAGCGGCAAGTCCGGCGGGCCGCTTGCGCCATGACCTGGCGCGCGGATCAAAAGAAGTCGGTAGTCCGGCGCCAGCTCCTTCACCAGGGGGTCGAACATCGAAGCCTCGGCATACAAGCCGTGCCAGAGTAATAGCGGCGTTGAGCCGCTGCCGGCTTCCCGCACCGCCAACTCACCAATAGGGGTGACCACGCGGCGCCCCGGGGCAGCTTTTGTGGCGGCTGGCGCGCCGGTTGCCATGTTCAGAACACTGGCCGCAAAGCCGGGCGGCAGCAGGACGACGCCGTTCATTGTATACTCTCCGTCAAGAAAACGAAGCTTGGGCTGTCGGCCAAAGGTGAACGCCAATCACTTTCATGCCAAAGCAGATAAATGTACAAAGTTGTAACACTTGATTATTGTCCTTCATCAGCGCCCATGTGCCCGGCCCGGCACTCCGCATAACCTCGCGCGCCCGCGCCTGAACTGTGGACCGCCGCATGCGCGGCGGCCGCAGGTCTTGTCTTCCCCAAACAAGTTTCAGCCACCTGGACGCGCCGGCTGCTCGGTCAGACGGAAAAGTGCCTGATTGTTCATATAGGTAACGCGCTCCGCTTCATGGCAGGACATGCATGCCGCGCGCGCGGTCTGGAATGCCTCCCAGGCCTTTGCCGAATTACCGGCGCGGAAGGCCGCCAGTGTCGGCTGGAAGATATTGTCCACAAACATCGCTTGCGAGTTTGGCTGGCGGAGTGGCCGCTTCAGGTAGCCATTGACAATCGTGTCGCGTGTTTTCTCCCAGTGATATACAGCAAGCTCCCAGTTTTCATCGGCAAGCGCCTGGTGGATCATGCGGAAGCGTTCGCCCACTTCCCACATTGGCTGATCGAAGCCGCGAAGATAGCGCTGAAGAAGCTGGAACCGCGTGGTATCGTCCGGCGCATTCAGTAGCCAGTCATTGACGTTGCGCTGTGCCTGCTGCTGAGCATAGGCGCCACCAAGTGCCGCCATCACCAGCGCGGCTGTCGCAGCCGCCATCCATTTTGTTTTCTTCATCCGACGTTTCCTTTCCTTTGATGGATGACCCGTATTGATGGCTTCGGCTCTCTCCCCGCCGGCCATCAAACGCTCTGCTGCCTCGCGCAGGTTTACGCTGGCCATATTGACGGCCTCGGGCGCGGCAGGCGCTGGCTTGGCCAAAAGCCAACCAATATCTCATGACGCCTACCCGGCGGGCCTTGATCGCGCGGCTCTGCCAACTCGATCAGCAAATGCCTTGCCCCCCTTTCGACCTCTCTCTTTTCGGCAGGATGCAACGGGGCCTAGACTGCGCTGTCTTGTTTAAGGCTGTTTTCGGGGGGGCGAGGGCCGCGATGCGGGTGCTGATTGTCGAAGACGAGGTGGAGATTGCGCGGAACCTAAGGGCCGCGCTCGCCGCGGCTGGCATGGCGACAGACATCGCCGCCACGCGGTCGGAGGCGGAGGCTGCGCTGGCCGCGACGCCTTACGACGCTGGCGTTCTCGACCTTGGCCTGCCGGATGGCGATGGTCTTACCTTGCTGCGCTGGCTCCGCGGACGCGGTTGCGGCACGCCGATGCTCATTCTCAGCGCACGTGACAGCCTGGAAGCACGAGTGGCTGGCCTTGACGGAGGGGGCCGACGACTACCTGGTGAAGCCCTATGCAGAAGCCGAATTGCTGGCACGGTTGCGGGCGCTTCTTCGCCGTCCGGGTGCCGCGCTTGGCCGCATCCTTGCCTGTGGTGGAATCGTGCTCGATAGCATTAGCCGCGCTGTTGAGATCAATGGCGTGCCGCTTGCTTTGCCAAGGCATGAACTTGCGCTGCTTGAGGCGTTGCTGCGCCGGCAAGGGCGCGCGGTAACCCGCCCAGTTCTGCTCGACCAGCTCTATGCGGCGGAGGATGAGCCTGCCTCCAACGCCTTGCCGGTGCATGTCCATAATCTTCGCCGACGGATGGCAGGGGCCGGCGCGACTGCAACGATCATTACCTTCCGCGGCCTTGGCTATATGCTGCGCGCACCATGACACCAAGGTCACTGCAACGCAGGCTGGTGCTGCGCCTCTCACTGGCGCTGACAGCGATTACGGCGACTGGCTTGGCGGCCTTTGTCTGGCACGCGCTGGAACTGGATGAGGCAGCATCAAGCCCAATCGCGCATGAGGTGATCTGGGAATTCCTGGTAGACGTTGCATGGGCAGTCCCTTTGGGCTGCGCATTGGCGGTTTTTGTGGCCTCGCTGGTGGTGCGCCGCGGGCTGGCGCCGCTGCGTGAACTCGCGGAGCGAACCCAGGCGATCCGCCCTGGGGCGCCTCTTCCGCGGCTGTCCAGTGCGAACCTACCGGCCGAATTGATACCGCTGGTCGCGGCCTTCGATGAGGCGGCAGGGCGGCTTGATGACGCATTGGCAGCGCAGAAGCGCTTCACGGCCAATGCCGCGCATGAGCTTCGCACGCCGCTCACGGTACTTTCCGGAAGGCTAGACCGCCTGATGGAAGGCGGTATCAATGTCGAGGAAGTCCGAACGCTGCAGGCCGATTGCCAGCGCATGACACGCGTGGTGGCGCAGCTCACCGCCTTGGCGCGTGCCGAGAGTGTCGTCGCAGTGCCGGAAGCCAGCACGGTGATCGCGCCGCTTTTGCGGGACGCGGCCTGCGGTCTTGCCCCCCTTGCGGCATCGCGCAACGTCAGGATCGGCCTTGATGTCGCCACGGAGCAATTGCGGGTGCGCGGCGCCGCCGAGGCGATCGAGGCAATGATACGAAATATTATCGAAAACGCCGTGCAGCACGCCCCAGCCGGGACTGAGGTCGCGATCCGACTAGGCACCAATGCTACAGTCGAGGTCGAGGATGCCGGACCTGGCATACCAGCTTCGCTCAGAAGCCAGGTGTTCGAGAGGTTTTGGCGTGGCCCCTGGAGCCGCCATACGGGATCGGGCCTTGGCCTTGCCATTGTCGGCGAAGCCGCAGCGCAGATCGGCGCGGCGGTGGCGGTAGAAGACGCAGCCTTGGGCGGTGCTCGTTTCGTGCTGCGTTTCGGCCCTGCCTGAGCGCGCGTGGCGTCTTTCCGGTCGCCATGATTTCCATGCCAGACCCGCGATCGCTGCGTGTGGCAGCCATGCGCCTTCTGCTATAGGCTCAAGTGATGAGCATCATTGAACAATTCAGCCTGACAGGCCGCACCGCACTTGTGACAGGCGCGCGCCGTGAAATCGGGCGGGCCATTGCGCTGACCCTGGCGGAGCTTGGCGCTAGGCTTGCCATTCATCACGCCGGCACCGCAGAGGAAGCCGCAGATGCCGATGCCGTGGTGCGAGAGATTGAACAGGCGGGGGGTGTCGCGCGCGCCTTTGCGCAGGATTTCGCGCACGATGATGCTGGCCGGCACTTGGCTGCCGCAGTTTCCGCCTGGGCAGCGGTTGATATTCTTGTGCTCAATGCCTCCATCGAATTGCCGGAAGCCTATGAGGATATCAGCCGCGCGCATTTTGATCGTCAGATCGCGGTCAATTTGCGCACACCGCTTGAGTTGCTGCAAAGTCTTGTGCCACCCATGGCCGAGCGTGGCTGGGGCCGCGTCTTGACCATAGGCAGTGTGCAGCAGATGCGCCCACATCCCAAGATGATGGTTTATGCCGGCACCAAGGCCGCGCAATGGAATTGGATGCGCAATCTGGCACGGCAATTTGGCGGCAAGGGTGTCACGGTGAATAATCTGGCCCCCGGTGCCATCCTTACCGCGCGCAACCGTGCGCAAATGGCGGTTGAAGCTGCCGCGCTGATCGAACGCATTCCCGCAGGCAGGCTTGGGCATCCAAATGATTTGCGCGGTGCGGCGGCGCTTTTGTGCTCAGACGCCGGCGCCTATATCAATGGCGTCAATCTTTATGTTGATGGCGGTAGGGCCGCGGTGTGACTGGCGCAGTAGCACTCAATCATCATCGAAAAGATTGGCCAAGCGTCGCTTCATCTGATCAGCGATGTAAAGCGCCAGCGCCTGGATGGTGGAGGTTGGGTTCACCCCACCAGAGGTGACCCAAATGCTGCCATCCACAATGAACAGGTTCTTCACATCATGGCAGCGGCCCCAGGCGTTCACTACTGATCTTTCGGGATCATTGCCCATACGGCAGGTGCCGAGCAAATGCCCCGGGCTGTTCAGCATGGTGCGCGATGTATAAATATTGCGCGCGCCCGCGGCCGTGAGCACTTCTGTCGCCCGCGCGATGCCGTGTTCCATCATGCGTGCCGTGTTTTCGCTGATGGTATAATCAATCCGTGGCGCAGGAATGCCGTGGCTATCCTTCAATACGGGATCGAGTGTCACGCGATTATGTTCTTCCGGCAGATCCTCACACGCAATGCCGATGATCAGCCGGCGATTGACAAGCCCGCGATAGGTTTTGTGGTGATCCGGCCCCCAGGGCAGGATGCCCACCGCCGCGCTGGTAATGGCTTCATTCACCAGGCCAGTCGTTCGGCCGAATTGCATGGTATAGCCGCGCACAAACCCGCGCGCGCGATCGGTTTCGTAAAACTCCTTGCTCCAAATCACATTCATCGGACCGCGATCGCCATCCAATTCCTCCTCCACATGGCCGCGAATTTGCGGCCAGGGATGCAGCATGAGGTTTCGTCCCACAAGATCACTGGAATTGGCGAGCCCGCGCGGAAATCGGGCAGAGGCGGAATTCAGCAAAAGCCGTGGTGTGCCAATGCCATTGCAGGCTAGGATCACCATTTCGGCCGGCTGGAAATGCTCCTTGCCATCGGCATCGAAGTAAATGGCGCCATTCGCCATGCCTTGCGCATTCAAGGTAATTTCGCGCACCCGGCATTGCGTGCGCAATTGCACACCGGCGCGCAGTGCAGCGGGCCAATAGGTGATATCCGCACTCGCCTTGGCGCCTTGTGCGCAGCCGGGCGTGCAATGGCCGAGATTGATGCATTTGGCGCGACCATCATACTCCCTGGAGGCAATGGCGGAATCGGATGGCCACCAATGCCAGCCAAGCCTGTTCATGGTCTTGGCGTAGAGCGTGCCGGTGCGGCCAAGCGGCAGGGGCGGCATGGGCGGATGGCGTGGCGGCACGCCGGGATCGCCGGGCAAGCCGGAAACACCAATGAAGCGATCATTCTCTTCAAAGTAAGGTTCAAGATCCCAATAGCTGATCGGCCAATCATCCGCGACACCATCCAGGCTGCGGACACGAAAATCCGAGGGATGCATACGGGGAAAATGCGCCGTCCAGAGGATTGTTCCGCCACCAACGCCATTGAAATTGGCAACTTTCATGACGGAGTTGTCTTCATTGATCGGGTAATCGGCAGGCCGCGCACGGCGGTTCGGATGGATATCGAAATCCGTGTAGCGACGCGCTTCCCAATCGCGCCCATTTGCCGGAAGCTCACTGGATTTGACCCAATCGCCCTGTTCCAGGCACAGGATGCGCATGCGCGTATCAGTCAGGCTCCAGGCGACGGCAGCGCCAGATGCGCCAGCCCCGATGATGAGCACATCCACCATCTCATGTCGGCTCATCGGCTATGCCTCATGATCATCGCGCCAGAAGGGATTTCTCTGCTTGACCACATCAAGCAGTGTCCAATCGCCTTGCGCTAGCGTGTGGCCCTTCGGAAAGGGTGGGCGGGGTTCGCGGCCATGGGCCAGCATCACGCGATCATCGCGATAATAGGCGGCCGCCACAACGCGGGAGAGCACCTGCACCTCTGCCCGGTTTTCACCCAGCATGGCCATCGCCCATTCTTCGGCCTGATCATCTGGCAGATCGAGGAAGCCAGTCCGCCCCAATTCGGAGATAATGATGCGAATGGCTGGCGCATCGCGCCCCAAGCTTGTTATGCAATCTTCAAGGATCAGCGGATCATCCGCGCATGGCAGCGCCATTTCAGGGTCACTTGGAATCATGATCCCAAGCAGCCGACGGAAAATGGCGCGCTCCTGCAGGTTGAGCGGTGCGGGCTTCAGATCTTCCATGCGTCCATTCCCCCAGCCATGCGTTCGGATACCCCTTTCTGCAAGAAAAAGCCTATCAGCCCTATCGGCTTGGTCGCAAGAATCTTCGCGCCAATCAGCGGCGACATTTACGCAGCCCGGAAGGCAGGGCGATACTGATGGGCGGCTTCACGGCGGGGCGCCCCATGCGCCGCAATTGCGCTGAGTTTTCGATTGAGGAAAAGCCATCTTCGCAAGATCACGCGCCCGGCAAGGGTGCCGCCGCTTCCAGCAATCCTTCTGCGCGCAATTCCTGCCAAAGGGCTGCTGGAATCCTGTGATGCAGATGGCCGATATTCTGGCGAACTTCCTCAGCCGATAGCGCACCGGGAATGACCGATGCCACCGCAGGATGCGCCAGCGGAAATTGCAGCGCCGCGGCCGCCAAGGGCACCTGGTGGCGCTGGCACACCGCGGCAATACGGCGCGCCTTGTCAATCAAGTGTCGCGGTGCGGCCTTATAGTCATGGGTCGCATGGTCGGGCACATCACCCGCGAGGATGCCGGAATTATATGGCCCACCAATGATCACGCTGATATTCTTCGCTTCGGCATAAGGAAGAAACGCCTCCAGCGCGCCTTGTTCAAGCAAGGTGTAGCGCCCTGCCAGCAGCATGCAGTCAAAATCGCCGGCCTTAGCAAAGCGCAGGCACATATCCGCTTCATTCAGGCCACAGCCAATCGCACCAATAACCCCCGCCCGGCGCAATTCATCAAGCGCGCGATAGCCGCTATCCATCAGGGTTTGAAAACGCGCATCAAGCAGCGCGCGGTCCTGGATGGTCCAGAAATCTATATCATGCACAAGCAGGATATCCATGCGCGAAATCCCAAGCCTTAGGCAGCTTTGTTCAAGCGAACGCATGACGCCATCATAGCTATAGTCGAAGGCCGGGATGAAACCGGGCAAGCCATTGCTGCGCAAATCGGCCGGCGCTTGTTCGCCCGGCTCCTGTGCATGCATGACACGGCCAATCTTGGTGGAGATGATGAATTCGTCCCTGGGGCATTGCCGCAAGAAATGCCCCAGGCGCAATTCACTTCGCCCATAACCATAAAAGGGCGAGGTATCAAAGAAGCGCACACCGCCCTGCCAAGCGGTCTCCAGCAGCGCTTGGCTTTCAGCTTCGGTAATGGTGGCACGAAAGCCGCCAATGGGCGCGGCACCAAAGCCGAGCTCCGTGATGCTGAGCGTTGTGGTGCCAATGCGGCGGGCGGCGATGTGTTCCATGGCGTGCTTCCTGATGCGTTATTGGCTTGCCGATGTCTGGCGCGCTGGTTGGGGCCGCGAAATGGGCCGGCCCAGATTATTCACCATGCCGAGGCGGATATGGAATAGTGCTTTGCGCGACCGGTTGATCTTTTTGCAAACCGCAAATCCTGCCCGCCCTCACGCCATGCCTGCTATCGGCAAGATACGCTGGCGCCCTGACCTTGCCGCTACGCGTGGCCAACCAGGCGGTTCGGTATCCCCCTCATGAATTCCAGCCAGGGCAATGAATGTACAGGCCTGCCGCAAGCAAGACGCGCTAGTTATAGGCGCTGTCGCGGTTGAATTGGCAGAAAGATTACCATAAATCTATATCATAATGGACGGATAGGCCGCCCATTTGAGGAAACGAGAACCAAAACATGTCCCGCTCCATTCATCTGAAGCGCCGCACGGCGCTTGGCCTTGCCGCAGGCGGCGTGCTTGGCTTTCCCAACCTTGCCCGTGCTCAGGCACCGCGCGGGCCGGGTAATTGGCCGGACCGTCCGGTCAGCTGGATCGTTGGCTTCCCGCCCGGCGGCCAGACCGATTTCGCGGCCCGCATGCTGCAATCACCCTTCTCCCGCGCCATTGGTCAGCCGGTGCCGATCGAAAATCGCGGCGGCGCTGGCGGCAATATCGCGGTGGAGCAGGTGCTGCGCGCCCGCCCGGATGGCTATACCCTGACGGTCGGCAATGTCGGCACTTTCGTGCTGAACCCACATACCATGCAGGGGGTGAATTTTGACCCGCTGGAGTTGGTGCCCATCGGGTTGATGCTGCAATCGCCAGTGCTTCTGCTGGTCCACCCGGATGTGCCGGTGCGGAATTTCCAGGAATGGGTCGCTTGGGTACGAAGCCAGCAACCCCGTGGGGTAGATATGGGCACAACCAGTGCCGGCGGCATTGCCCATGGGATTTCGGAAAAATTACGCGGTCGGCTAGGCAACCCGGTCATCAATTTCATTCATTATCGCGGCAGTGGGCCGGCCTTGCCGGATTTCATCGCCGGTCGTTATCAAACGCAGTTTGAAGCACCGTCGCTCGTGCATGGCTTTGTTCAGGAAGGCCGGCTGCGCCCGATCATGGTCACCTCCTCCACCCGGCTGCCTGCCTTCCCGAATGTGCCGACAGCCGAGGAATCCGGCCTGCCTAATTTTGTAACCGGAGCTTGGGTCGGCCTATTCGGCCCGCGCGGCCTACCGACCGACCTAGCGCAGCACATCAACGCCATGTTGAATATCGCTTGCCGGGACGAGGAAGCGCGTAATCGCATCGCGGAGCGGGGCGAAGAAATCGGCGGCGGTTCCATGGAAGAATTCGCTCGCCGCGTCCGCGCTGAGCATGCCGAATGGGGCAAGATTGTAAGGGAGGCCGGCATCCGCGCCGAATAACGCGGCCTGCTGACACGACAGATATTCGATCTGATGGAAGCATCAGATCGAATATGCCGCTGCAGTGGATTGCCGCGCCGGCACGCTGCGCGATCATTGTCCTGCGTTGAACCGCGTGCCTGAGCTTGATCTGAAATTTATTTGGCGATAGCGGTGCGGCCGTTGCGCCGATTTGGCTGAGGAATTCCTGGTACGCCGGATCACGAAAGCCTACTGGTAACTGCCATCGGCACCGCTTCTTGGCGAAATTCTTCGGTCCCGCCTTTGCCTATGGTTCATCTCCTTCGTGGCGTAACATGTGAACGAAGGAGCGGTACAAAACCGTGACAGGTCCACGCGGTCGCCGTCGCGTGGCTTGGCCGCACTCACACCATCGTCGCGCCAACTGCGCAACCAGCGCACAGCAGTAGCGATAGAAACTGGAAACCGCGCCGGTGCAGCGTGGCGCAATGCTCCGCGATCCAACGCACCGATCACACCTACCCGAAGATCTTCAGATAAGAACGTCACCACCTCCGTTGGTCCGCGCCCTGCAGACAATACAAATCATATTACTGCCGCAGCGGAGAAGTCATTTTGGGGAGTCGGATTGAAAGGATCGCGCTATCGCTGGAGTGAGATTACCCCCTGGCCCCAGATCATCCGCGCCGTTCTACTGCGTGGTACTGCCCGAAACCCCCGCCGGTGCTGCGGTGCGCCCGCCATCAACGGTATATTCGCCACCCGTCATATTGCTGGCGAGGTCGGACAGCAGAAACAGCACCAGATTGGCCACTTCCTCCGCCGTGCCATAGCGGCGCAGCGGTATCCCCGCCGCATAGCGTTCTTCAACCCCCTTCGGATTATTGGGCGACACCTGGCGGGAGACTTCTTCGATCATGCGCGTTGCGATCGGGCCTGGGCAGACGGCATTGACGCGAATGCCATTCGGCCCGACCTCGCCCGCCACGCTTTTTGTCAGCCCATTTACCGCATGTTTGGAAGCGGAATAGGCCGCCATGCCAGGTGAACCGACAAGCCCCGCGATGGAGGCTGTATTCACCACCGCGCCGCGGCCAGCCGCGATCATGACCGGCAGAACGTGGCGCAGTCCCAGAAATACGCCCTTCACATTCACGGCCATGATCTGGTCGAAGACCGCTTCCTCATATTCCGCAAGGCGCGCGACGCGGCCTTCAATGCCGGCATTATTGTGGAAGCAATCAATGGCGCCGAAGCGATCCTGCGCCGCCTTCACATAAGCCGCGACATCGGCGGATTTCGTGACATCGGCGGTGCGAAATAGCGCTGATGCGCCAAGGGAAGCTGCCAGCGCCTCCCCAGCGGCAGCGTCGCGGTCCACGATCACCACCTTGCCGCCACGCGCGACGAAACCACGCGCCACTGCCGCGCCAATGCCATTGGCACCGCCCGTCACAATGCCGACCTTGCCTGAAAAATCCATGATGCGTTCCTCCTGCCCGGGCGGTTATTGCCGCCCGCTTCGCATCATGCTTGCGCCGCTTGCCGGGAAAGACAAGCGGCGCCGGGATACTACCCAGGGCAATCGCTTGAGACTGTTCGGGATTCCTGATTGGGGCGTAATGTGATTCATGGGTTACCTCTATTTGATGAGGTTTCTCCATGTCTTCTGTGTCACTCCTGGATCATTTTTCT
>JADCEX010000206.1 GCA_020249825.1 Roseomonas sp. | reverse complement strand
GATCGCTGCGCGCGTAGAGGGTGTGGCCTTTGTGCGTGGGCTCGAGTTATTGGCCGAAGATGGTGGCGGCACGCCCGAAGAAGTGCCTATGGCGGGGCTGCAATTACCCTGGATCATTGGCCTATCCGTTTCTGCCGGTGAGGCGGTGCCGATCGCCGAATTGCGCGGTGCGACGCCCGCACCCGAAACGACCAGTGGCATCACAAGCCTGCCCGTGCCTGTAGTGCCGGAACGCTGCTGATGGATATCAACGGCACCCGCTTCCACCTGCTGCTGGACGACGCCGATTGGGGGCGTTGCCTTGATGCGGCTGGCCCCTTGCAAGGGCGCCTTGGAAAGGCGGGGTGCGATCTTGCTTGGGATCAGCGCAAAGGGGCGCTGAAGCTACGCCCATTGCTCGCCTTTCATCGTGCGTCACCCGGCGCGCCGCGCCTTTCGCCGCTGGACCGACGCGGCACGGCACGAGACCGTTACGGCAATTGGTTCCGCATTGCCGAGGACGGTCGAGGCATCCTTGCGGCCTCCCCCAATGGTGAATGGACGCCGTTTTGGCCAATCCAGCGTGAGCCCTGGCGCCCGCCGGAAGACGGCGCCTTTGCGGCCACCCGGCCAGCGCCCGAGCCGCAAGCACCGCGCCTTGCCGGTATTGCCGTCACAGAGGATCACATGCTGGTCGCGGGACTGCTTGAACCAGCGGGTCTGCTGGTCTTCGACCTGTATGCGGGCGGCCCGCCGCGCTGGCGGCTTTGGCCCGATGGTACGTCATTTAAGCCTTTTGCCTTGGCGGCGCGGCCTGGGGGAGGCCTTTTCGTGCTGGACCGTGCGGGGGGTAGGCTTTGGCAGCTTGATCGAAGGCTTGACCTGCCAACAACCGCCCAAGGGCCGGCGTCTACAGCGGATTTCCAGCCGCTTGAAGGATCACCTCGACCGGCAGCGGCGCGCCTCGAGCCGCTCAACCCGCTTGCATTGCTTACCTCAATGGCGCCACCAACACCCATGGATGCCGTTTCTGTCCTGGCCCTGCCGGACGGTTCGGCACTTTTACTGGAAGCACAGGGCGCCGATGGCTTCGCCGCGCTGTGGCACGTGGTCGGCGGAAGTCTATACGGGCCGGCCTCCTGCAGTGGCATGGTCGCGCGCATGGCGCCTGAAGCGCGTGAGGGTTTTTCACTCATCGGTCACGACATGGCGCTGCTGCCCGACCGACGTATCGCCATCGCAACACCGCAGGGCGATCAGGCCTTTGTCTTTGACCTGACCCTGGCAGATGAGGCGCCAGCGCTGGATCCCTTGCCGGATCAATTGCCGATGCGGCTATTTGGGGGGCGCGCCTTGGCCGGCACGCCCGAAGGCGCCTTCTACGACACTGGTTCGGCCGGCCGGATGGTGCCGCTGGTGGCCCAGCGCCGACCACGCCATGCCGAGCGCGCCGTCATCGTGACGCCCCCCCTTGATGGACGGGAAACGGGCTGCATCTGGCATCGGCTAATGCTGGACTTGGCCTTGCCATCAGGCGCTGGCATCCAGGTTGAGAGTGTGGCGGCCGATGACATCGCTATGCTTTTGCCGGGGGCCACGAATGCCGGCCAACTCGATGCCTTGCGCTGGCAGATGGAACCCGCGCCCTATGGACGCCCCGAACCCGAGCGCCCCTTCGGCGACGCGGCCGCCGCTGCCCGCCATCCAACGCGTGAGACGCTGTTCCAAGCCGCGCGAGGCCGATGGCTGCGGCTCCGTCTCACGCTTGTTGGCGATGGCCGCGCAACGCCCTCTCTCAAGGCCCTGCGCGCCTGGTATCCGCGTTTTTCATGGTCTGAGCGCTATCTGCCGGCGGTCTATCGCGAAGATGCGACCTCGGCTGCCTTGCTCGAACGCTGGCTCGCGAATTTCGAAGGTTTGCTGACGGGCATTGAGGAACGCATTGCGGCAGCGCATCTGTTGCTCTCGACGCGCACCGCGCCCGCGGAAGCCTTGGATTGGCTTGCCCGGTTTTTTGGTGTCCTGCTTGACCCGCGCTGGGATATCGCGCGGCGTCGCCTGTTTTTGCGCCATGCGATGAAGCTTTTTGCGCTGCGTGGCACCTCGCGCGGGGTGTCGCTTGCGCTGCATTTGGCGCTTGACGCAGAGGTTTGTGATGCAAGCTTCGCTGACCTGCCGGCGCAAGCTGATCCAATCCGCATCGTTGAGCGCTTCCGCCTCCGTCGCGCAGCGGAAATCGAGCTTGGCCTGACCACCGACGCCATTCGGATACCGGTAGCGTCTGGGCCGCGCTGGCGCGTTGAGGATGGCGCCGCAGCACTGCATGCCGCGTGGCGGGCGGCAACGGGTCTTGGCGAAGCAGCCGTTTTTCCCGTGACACCGCCGGTCGATTCCGCCCAGCGCAGCGTTTGGACCCGCTTCGCCAAGGATAGGCTGGGCTTCGTCCCAGGCGGCGATGCGCCGACTTGGGCGGCATTTCTGACGCGGCGGCGCGCCACGCTGGTAGCGCTGCCCAATGCAGTGCCGGAATCCTCCACACTGCTCGCGCTATGGGTGCTTTATCAGCAAGCGGTAGTCGCGCGTCGGCCGCTCGCGCATCGCTTTACTGTCCTGCTGCCGGTCGGGCTGCGCGAAACGCCTGAGCCTGAGCGCGTGGCGATGGCGGAGCGCATCGTCGAACTTGAACGGCCCGCCCATACAGCTTTCGACGTCCGGCTATTCTGGGACATGCTGCGCATCGGTGAGGCACGTCTTGGCTTCGATACACTGCTTGGCGAGGGCAGCCGCGCGCCGGCGCTGATGCCTTCCGTGGTGCTGGGTCGCGACGCCTTGGGTGCCGCACATCTTGCGCCCGGCCATCCCTTCAACTTGCCCGACCGCATCATCCTAGGCCGCGATCGTGTGGCCGAAACCGCGACGTTGGGCGGGCCATGATTCCCGCCGAGGAGCATACCCGATGACTGACTT
>JADCEX010000205.1 GCA_020249825.1 Roseomonas sp. | reverse complement strand
GATGCCGGGACTCTGTCCTGAGCGAGCCGGCAGGGCCAAAAAATCACTGAAAATGGTTATGTTCAGGCGAAAGCAGCGTTGAAAACATACTCGCGCGCCAAAATTGCGACGCTCAATGACAGCTTTTCAGCAGCCTGCTAGGCAAGCACGGGCGCGAGCATCAACCCGCGCCCGATGGTTTTACTCCGCCGCGCGTAGCGCTGCCTGGCTGCTCAGCTTCACAATGCCGGGAAGGGCATTGCCTTTCCACAGCGCTTCCAGCAGCGCCTTGGCTTCCTGCACGCCGATGGCATCCGCCGTCAGTTCCAGGAATTTATCGGACAAATCCGCATCCGAAAGCGGCGCATCCGGATCGCCCTTGCGCGTGTGCTGATGGCGGTTTAGCACGCGGCCATCGCGCAGCTTGATCTCAACCTTGGCTGAACGCTTGGACGGAAAGGCCGCTGCGCATTCCGGGTCCAGCGCCACCGTTACCTTCGGCATCAGTGCGCGAATTTCCGGATCAGTCAGGCGTTCTGGTTCAAACGCCGCCAACCGCACACCGCCATGCAGCAGCATAGTCGCCACCGTGAATTGCGTCGAAAATCGGCAATCCTGCTCAGTCGCAGCGGTTGGACGATCACAGACATCCTTGGTCGCCTTATAGCCACCGACATGCACGCCAATCACATCGCCCGCGCTGAAGCCGGCTTCAAGTTGCAAATCGCGCACGGCATCAAGTGCGGCGAAAATATGCCCGCAGCAGCCGTGATTCTTGAACGTCATATCCGTGATGGCATAGGGCTTGCCGATATTGGCCAGCGGCTTTTCCCATTTGCCGGTATCCTCGCTGGTAGCAGCAGCAAAACCCGCCGGGCCATGCAGCACATCCAGCGCGCCCGTCATGCCACGCGCCGCTGCCATCGCCGCCATGGCGCCGGCTTCCGCCGCATGGCCCGGATGCAGAGGCTTCGACATGCCTTCTCCCCGGAAGGCTTGTTGCAGGCCGCTTGCCATGGTGGCGCAGGTCGCAATCGCATGTGCTGTGCGTTCCGCATCGCAATTCAGCGCGACGGCCACCGCCGCCGCGGCACCGAAAGTGCCAACCGTGCCGGTGGTATGCCAGAAATCATAGTGAGAGGGCTGCACCGCCACACCGATGCGGCACGATACCTCATACCCTGCAATCATGGCACGCAGCAGCAAATCCATATCCGCGCCGCGCGTTTGCGCTGCCGCCAGCGCTGCCGCAATAGTCGGGCAGCCGGGATGATAGACAGCGTAACGATAGATATCGTCGAATTCCACAGTATGGGATGCCGTGCCATTCAATAGCGCCGCGTGGCGCAGCGGCACCTGGCGGCCGCTGACGTAACATACCGCACCACCACCGCCGCGCGTTTCATCTTCAAGCGCGGCAGACATCAAGGTAGCCGGCGCACGCGATGCGCCCGGCAGTAAGGCAGCGAACCAATCCACCAAAGCGCGCCGCGCGTGATGCGCGACTTCGGCATCCACCGGGCGGCTCCGCCAGGAAGCGGCGTGATCCGCCAGAACCAGCAAGGGATTTTCCATGATGGGCATTGCTACGCGTTGCCGCGCAGCACCTCCTTATTGATCACAACATCAGGATCAAGCTGACCCTTGAAATGGCTGATGATGCTCTCCGCACAGGAAAGCCCCATACGGCGCATGCCCTGTTCCGTCGCTGCGGCGGAATGGGGGGAGACAACGACATTCGGCAGATCAAGCAAGGGCAGGCGTGTGGTGACGGGTTCTTCCCAAAACACATCAAGCCCAGCGGTTGCCAAATGCCCGGTTTTGAGCGCGGCGGTGAGTGCCGCTTCATCCACCAAAGTGCCGCGCGCGGTATTGATATAGGTGGCGCCTGGCTTCATGGCAGCAAGAAAAGTGGCATTCACCATGCCGCGCGTTTCTTCATTGCTCGGGCAATGGGTGGTGACGATATCGGCCTCCGCCAAGCCTTCATGCAGTACCTTCACCGGGCGAAAGCCTGCGCCCTTGATGGTGTTTTGCGGAATATAGGGGTCATGCACCAGCACCTCCATCCCGAAGGCAGCGCATAGCCGCGCCACGCGCCCACCGATGCGCCCGAAGCCGATGATCAACACCTTCCGCCCGGAAAGATCCCAGGTTTTCAGCGATGCCTTGGAACCCCAATCCAGCGCGCGCAAGTTCTTGTCGTAATCCAGCGTGCGCCGAGATGTGGACAGCATCAGCATCATCGCATGTTCGGCGACCGAAAGTGCGTTGGCATCGGGCGTCACGGTCAGCGGAATGCCGCGTTCGGTAAGTGCCTTCACATCTACCGCATCATAACCTACGCCATGGCGCGCGCAGATGGAAAGCATCGGCGCCTTGGCCAGGAAATCACGATTGATCGGGGTGGCGCGGACAATGATGGCTTCCGCGGTCTTCATCGGCTCCCGCAGCGTATCCGCATTCACCTCGGTCAACATGGTAACCTTGAAATCAGGTTCCGCATGCAGCCTTGCCATGGCATCGGGGTGCAGCGGTCGCAGGCAAACGATATGGGGCATGGTGTTTCCTATTCTACCTTGGCGCCGGAAATGCGGACCAATTCGGCCCATTTCGGAATCTCGGAAGCGAGAAAGGCGCGGAATTCTTCGGG
>JADCEX010000204.1 GCA_020249825.1 Roseomonas sp. | reverse complement strand
TGAATTCCTCCGCGGGCGCAATTTCGATTATGTGCGCGCTGACAAGGCTTTGGGCGTTTCCGATGCGCGCATCATGCAGCGCCACATCCTGCCGAATGCCATGGTGGCCACGCTTACCTTTCTGCCCTTCATCCTTTCGGGGTCTGTCACGGTCCTGGCCTCGCTCGATTTTCTGGGGTTTGGTCTGCCGCCGGGCTCGCCCTCGCTCGGCGAATTGGTCAATCAGGGCAAGAATAATCTGACCGCGCCCTGGTTGGCGCTGACCAGCTTCTTTGTGCTGGGGGGCATGCTGACGCTGCTGATTTTTATCGGCGAAGCGGTGCGTGATGCCTTTGATCCGCGCAAGCTGCCGGGAGGGCAGAGCTGATGGCGCTGCTTTCGGTGCGCGATTTGTCGGTCGCCTTTCGCGGACGTGACGTGGTGCGCGGCGTTTCCTTTGACGTGCAGCCCGGCGAGACCCTGGCGCTGGTGGGGGAAAGCGGCAGCGGCAAATCCGTGACTGCGCTTTCCTGCCTGCGTTTGCTGTCCAGCGCCGGCAGCAACCCGGCGGGTTCCATCACGCTTGATGGCGTCTCCGTGCTGGACGCGGATGACAGGCAACTCCGCGACTTGCGCGGCGGCGTCGCCGGCATGGTGTTTCAGGAACCCATGACCTCGCTCAATCCCCTGCACGCGATTGAACGCCAGATTGCTGAGGCCATTACGCTCCATCGCGCGCTTTCGGGGCCTGCCTTGCGCGCGCGGGTGATTGAATTGCTGCGCCTCGCTGGCTTTCCGCAGGCTGAGGAACGGCTTGGCGCCTATCCGCATCAGCTTTCCGGCGGGCAGCGCCAGCGTGTGATGATTGCCGCGGCCCTTGCCAATGATCCAAAGCTGCTGATCGCCGATGAACCGACCACGGCTTTGGATGTGACCATCCAGGCGCAGATTCTGGATTTGCTCGCCTCACTCAAGCAGCGGCTTGGCATGGCGATGCTGCTGATCACGCATGATCTTTCCATCGTACGCCGCCATGCGGATCGCGTGGTGGTGATGAAGGATGGCAATGCGGTGGAACAGGGCAAGGTCGCTGAGGTTTTTGCCGCGCCAAAACACGAATACACGCGCATGCTGCTCGCGACCGAACCGCGCGGCGCGCCCGCGCCCATAGCGGCGAATGCCGCGACCACCATGGAAGCGCGCGATATCCGCGTGCATTTCCCGATCCGCCGCGGGCTGCTGCGCCGTGTGGTGGCCGAAGTGAAGGCGGTGAATGGCGTTTCCCTTTCGCTGCGGGCTGGTGAGACACTTGGCCTTGTAGGCGAAAGCGGCTCCGGCAAGACAACGCTCGGCCTTGCGCTGCTCCGCATGGCCGATAGCCAAGGCAGCATCGTTTTTGCTGGGCAGGATTTGCAGGCGCTCTCCAATCGCGCGCTGCGCCCTTGGCGGCGGCGCATGCAGATTGTCTTCCAAGACCCTTTCGGCGCGCTCTCACCACGCTTGAGTGTCGCAGAAATCATCGGCGAAGGCCTGGAAGTGCATGAAGCCAACTTGCCGCGCGCTGAGCGCCTGGCGCGCGTGGCAGAGGCTTTGCGCGAAGTGGGCCTGGATCCCAGCATGGCGGAACGCTACCCGCATGAATTTTCCGGCGGTCAGCGCCAACGCATCGCCATTGCGCGCGCCATGGTGCTGAAGCCAAGCCTGGTGGTGCTGGATGAACCGACAAGCGCGCTTGATGTCAGCGTGCAGGCGCAGGTGGTGGATTTGCTGCGCGATTTGCAGGCGCGTCATGGCCTTGCCTATCTGTTCATTTCGCATGATCTGCGCGTGGTGCGCGCCATGGCGCATCGCATCGCGGTGCTTAAGGATGGGCTTGTGGTGGAAGAAGGTGATGCCGCGGCGCTGGTGCAGTCACCGAAGCAGGCCTATACGCGGCAATTGATGGCTGCAGCTTTCGAATTGACCAGCAATGAAAAGGCATCGACCCTACAGTGAGTGAATTGGAACGACTCAAGGCCATGCTGGATGCCGAGCAATTGAAGCTTGGCGTCAGCCTGCGCCGCATGAATTCGCCAGGTTCCCCGGTCTATCGCACCTGGGAGAATGTCTGGCCCACAGCAACCATTCTGACCACCAGCTTCATTGCACTGAAATGGGGCGGCGCGCCGCTGGAAGCGCTTGGCGTGAAACAGGGCGGCACTTGGGCTGGCATGGTGGTGCTGGGCATTGGCTGCTGGTGGTGGCTCAAGAAGATCATGCCGAAGATCAAGGATGGCGTGTTTGAACGCACCGCCGCCTTGGCACTTTCTTCGCCGCAACAATTTGATTTCCTCTGGTCCAAAAGCATCCTCAGCCTTTACGCCAAGCTGCCAGACGGCACGGAATGGGCGGCAACCAGGCGGGATGATTGGCGCGCCTTTGTGCGCCGGCTGGATGAAGCACTCTCCAAGGAAAACGCATAATGGCCATTCTGCTTTCCACCAAGGCGCATACCATGCAGGATTGGAAGGCGGCGCTTTTGGCCGTTGAGCCGAGCCTGGAAATTCGCATGTTCCCCGATGCGGGCGATCCGGCGGAGATTGAAGCCGCAGTGGTTTGGACATCGCATGACATGATGGAACTGCGCCGTTATCCCAATTTGAAGCTGATTGTTTCCATGGGGGCGGGCGTTGATCATTTGCTGCGCCCACCCGGGCCGCCGCCCGGCATTCCAGTTGCGCGCTTGAAGGATGTGTTGCTGACCAGCGCCATGGCGGAATGGGTGCTGCTGAATGTGCTCCGCTTTCATCGGCAGGATCCCGAATACCGCGTGCTGCAACAGCGCAAGGAATGGCTGGAGCTTTCGGCACCCAGCACGGCGGAAAGGCGCATCGGCATTCTGGGCATTGGCGAATTGGGCAGTGCTTCCGCGCGCGTGCTGGGCTCGCTTGGGTTTCCGGTCATGGGCTGGTCGCGCAGCGCAAAAACGCTGCCCGGCGTGCAGACCTTCCATGGCGCGGATGGGCTGATGGCGATGGCGGCGCAAAGCGATATCCTGATCTGCCTGCTGCCCCTCACACCGCAAACACGTGGCGTCTTGAATGCCAAGCTGCTTTCCGCGCTGCCGCGCGGCGCCTATGTGATCAATGGCGCGCGTGGCGGGCATATGGTGGCGGAAGACATGCTGGCCGCACTTGATTCCGGCCATATCGCCGGCGCGGCGCTTGATGTTTTCGAACCCGAACCCCTGCCGCCGGAAAGCCGCTTCTGGTTGCACCCCAAGGTCTTCCTGACGCCGCACGCCGCCAGCATCACCATCCCATCCAGCGTGGCACCTCAGGTGGTGGAGAATATCCGCAATCTGCGCGCCGGCCGGCCGCTGATCAATCTTGTGGATTTCAGCCTGGGATATTGAAGGGCTTCAAAGCGTGGCACCGCCATCAATGGCGAGTTCCGACCCGGTCATATAACCGCTTTCATCCGAAAGCAGGAACAGCACCAGCCGCGCCACTTCCTCAGCCGTGCCCTGCCGTCCCATGGGCACGGATTTGAGCCGCGCGGCATTTTCCTCCGGCGTGCGGATATCCAGCATCGGCGTTGCGATCGGCCCAGGATGAACGGAATTCACGCGTATGCCACGCGGCGCCAGTTCAAGTGCAGCCGATTTCGTCATGCCGCGCAAAGCCCATTTCGTTGCACCATAGGCAAAAGCGCGCGCCGACCCGCGCAGCCCGGCGGTGGAGGAGATATTCACGATCGAACCTCCCCCTGCCCTTTCCATGGCCGGCACCACCGCCTTCATGCCAAGAAAACAGCCAAGCTGATTGATGCGCGTATGGCGTTCAAACAGCGCCACATCGGTTTCCATCATCAGCTTCGGCACGTAGATGCCGGCATTATTCACAAGTCCGGTGAGCGGACCGAGCGCTTCAGAAGCCGCAACAGCGCGCGCCCAATCTGCTTCTTCGGTGACATGAAGCTTCAGGAATCGCGCGGCGGGGCCAAGTTCGCGCACCAGGGCTTCGCCTTCGGCTTCCAGCACATCGCCAAGAATGACGCGCGCACCCTCTGCCACCAAAAGCCGCGCTTCTGCCGCGCCCTGCCCGCGCGCTGCGCCTGAAATCAGAATAACCTTGTTGTTGAAACGCGTCATGACCCACCACCTTGCTTGATGGCAGCATCATGGCATTCGCTCTGCCCCCTGGAAAGCCGGGATGGGGCTTTCCAGGGTGATACCAAACAGCCTCAGGCCGCGCGAATTTCGCGGAGGAAGCTATCCACCTGCTTCTTCAACGCCACGCCATCCTTGCTGAGCGTACCAGCCGCAGACAGCAGCGATGTCGCGGCACTGCCGGTGACATTCGCGGCCTGGCTGACCTGGGTGATATTGCCCGCGACCTCCGTGGTGCCCACCGCGGCCTGCTGCACATTGCGCGCAATTTCCTGTGTTGCCGCGCCCTGTTCTTCAACCGCCGAAGCAATCGCCGTTGAGCTTTGGCTGAGCTGATCAATGGTTTCCGCAATATGCGTGATCACCCGTGCGGAACGTTCTGTCGCTTCCTGCATGGCCTTGATTTGGGATGCGATTTCGTCCGTTGCCTTGGTGGTCTGGGAAGCCAGCGCCTTCACTTCGGAAGCCACCACCGCGAAGCCCTTGCCTGCTTCACCGGCACGCGCCGCTTCGATTGTAGCATTCAACGCCAGCAGATTGGTCTGGCCCGCAATGTCGTTAATGATGCGCACAACATCGCCAATGCGCTGTGCCGCATCCGTTAGGCCTTGGACTTCCTGCGTGCTGCTGCGTGCCTGGCCCACAGCCTCATTGGTCATGCGGCTGGCTTCAGCCACTTGCTGCGCGATTTCACGAATGGAAGCTGAAAGCTCCTCGGTTGCGGAAGCCACCGTCTGCACATTCTGCGTTACCTGTTCCGAAGCCGCGGCAACGGCAGTGGATTGGCCTGACGTTTCCTCGGCGGTGCGGGCCATGTCCTCAGCCGTGCCCTGCAAGCGGGAAGATGCCGCCGTCACATTGCCCACCACCTCGCCAATGCTTTGCTCGAACTTGTCGGCAAGCGCATTCATGGTGATGCGGCGTTCTTCCGCGGCGCGTTGCTTTTGCGTTTCCTGCGCCTTGCGGAGTTCTTCGGCTTCCATCATGCCATTACGGAACACCTCCAAAGCCTCCGCCATGGTGCCGATTTCGTCACGCTTGTCGCGGCCGGGGATTGCGGTTGACAGATCACCCCGCGACAGGGCGCGCATGGCTTCTGTCATGCCAGTGATGGGGCGTGTGATGCCACGTGCCAGGATGAAGCCAACAACCAGGGCCGCCATCAACATGGCCAGCGCGAAAGCGGTACCATAGGTCAGGATCTCCCAGGCTTCAGCCGCATTGGCCTGATTGAGCGCGGCAAGATCACGCTGCAAGACATCCTCAACCGTCTTCATCAGATCAATGCGATCCGTGGTGGCCTTGAACCAATCGCGCGCCGTCACACCCGTCAGGGGCCTTTCCGCACCTGCTTCCACCGCAATCCGGCGCTGCCGTTCTGCCTCCGTGATGATTGGGCCACTCAGGGTCTGTTGCGCGGCGTTGCGTTGCGCCTCTGTCGCATAAGCTTGAAAGGCGGAAAGATAAGCCGCCTGTTCAGCCAGAACCGTGAGCAAAGTGCGGTACTGCGCCGGCGTGAATTGCCCGGAAGCGAAACCCGCGGAACCGGTAGCCCTTTCCTGACCCGCACGTTCCTTCGCGGCAAGGAAGTTGTAATAGGCCAGCAGATTGGCCGTAACCGCCGGCGAATCGGATACCTTCACTGATTCCTGGGGCACCGCGAGAAGATTGGTAATCAAGGAGGTATAGAAGCGGAAGGATTCCGGCCCCACAATTCTGAGGCCGCTGACCTCCGCGCGCTTGCCTTCAAGCTCACTTAGGCCGGCAATGGCTTTTTCGACACTTTGGCGCAGTTCTGCACTGTAATCCGAAAGCGAAAGGCCGCGCAGCCCTTCGCGCACAATGGCGATCTGGCCATCCGTATCACGGCGCTGGGCCTGAAGTTCTGTGCCCATATGCTGGCCACGACTGCCGATGAACAGCGCCGACATGCCGCGTTCCTTCTGCATTTCATGCACAAGATCACTGATGCGGGAGCTGAAATGACTAAGCGCCTGAAGCTGATCAGCCTGACGCACCGTGTGCAATTGCTGAGAAATGACAAGACCGCTCATGACCAGCACCGCCAGGATCGGCAGCGCAATGGCAAAGGCAAGGCGTGTCGCGATTTTGAGTGAGGATTTTTGTTTTGGCATAGGAAGACCTTTCCTGCAGAAATGGCGCAGGCCTTCTTGCCTAAATTAAAATCATGAAAATAGAATTAGGCTGGAAAGGGGATTATTTTGCCCAAATAAGCAGCGTCCCTTGATGATTGGTGAATGGGAAGGCATTGGGTAAGCCCGCTTGCATCACACCGAACCTCACGTGTGATTTGCCAAAGCCTTGGGTCGCTGTTCATAATCCATAAAGCTTCAATCGCAACTGCGACAACGCCTCCATGAAAAGGCTTCGTCCGGTGCTTTTGATGCTTGGCCGAAAGGCGCAGTCAGCACAGGTTCCCTGCCATGGTTGAAACACGCCCGATGAAGCCCGAAACAGCCAGCCACGTGGAAGCTGACGCCATCATCATTGGCGCTGGCATATCCGGCATGTATCAACTGA
>JADCEX010000203.1 GCA_020249825.1 Roseomonas sp. | reverse complement strand
GGAGGATCGTCCCTGTCCTGCGGATTTTCTTCTGCAATTGCAGAATGCCATAGACCAGCGCTTCAGCCGTTGGCGGGCAGCCGGGCACATAGATATCCACCGGCACCACACGATCGCAGCCGCGCACGACGCTGTAGGAGTAATGGTAATACCCGCCGCCATTGGCGCAGGACCCCATCGAAATCACCCAGCGCGGTTCCGACATCTGATCGTAAACCTTACGCAAAGCCGGCGCCATTTTGTTCGTAAGCGTGCCGGCCACGATCATCACATCGGATTGCCGCGGCGATCCGCGCGGAATGATGCCGAAGCGGTCCAAATCATAGCGCGCCATATAGGCATGGATCATCGGCACGGCGCAGCATGCCAAGCCAAAAGTCATCGGCCACAGGCTACCCGTGCGCGCCCAATTCACCACCTTGTCCAGATTGGCGACGACGAACCCCTTTTCGGTGATCTCTTCGCCAACCGCCTTCACCACCGCGTCCTGCGCGGCGCCGGGTGGCAATGCCTGCTTGTTCCAGGAAAGTTCAGAAGCGCCGCTCATCTCATTCCCAATCCAGCGCGCCTTTGCGCCATTCATAGACAAAGCCAATGGTCAGCACGAAAAGAAAGGCCATCATGGACCCGAAGCCGAGCCAACCAATGGCACCGAGCGACACCGCCCAGGGAAACAGGAAGGCCACTTCCAGATCGAAAATGATGAAAAGGATCGCCACCAGATAGAAGCGCACATCGAATCGGCGCCGCGTATCATCAAAGGGCGCAAAGCCGCATTCATAGGTGGAAAGCTTTTCGGCATAGGGCTTTTGCCGCGCGGCCAGCATGGCGCCGGCAACCATCGCAATCGCGATTCCCGCTGCTATGCCCAGGAAAACGAGCACAGGGAAATACGTTGCCAGCAAAGGCTGGGTCATGGCTTCCTCAACTCTGGCGCCCCCATAAGCCTGGTTGCGCGTTATGGCCTGCCCACGGTTTTACCGCATCGCAGCGAAGCGAGATTAGCCCCGCTCCGCAGAATGCGCCATAGGGCATTCAGCCGTAATTTCAAGATGCTGAGATACAACATCCCGGTTACGGAAACATGATTGAGGAAATGGGAAAGTGGCGCGAGTGACGGGGCTCGAACCCGCGACCTTCGGCGTGACAGGCCGACGCTCTAACCAACTGAGCTACACCCGCTTACCAAGCGATGAAGGCTGATAGGACGCCTGCCCCGATGGTGTCAAGGCAATGCTTGAAAGACTGGTGGGCGCTGACGGGGTCGAACCGCCGACATCCTGTGTGTAAGACAGGCGCTCTACCGCTGAGCTAAGCGCCCCACCCAAAACATATAGCATTGGGGCCGGGCCTTTGATGACCCGGCCAAGTTACAATAGCTGCTGGATTAGTTCACCGCGTCCTTCAGGCCCTTGCCCATCTTGAAGCGTACCGCGGTGCTGGCGGGGATCTTAAGCTCCTCACCCGTGCGCGGATTGCGCCCGATGCTGGCGGCACGCTTGGCGGCGGCAAAGGTGCCAAAGCCCATCAGGCGCACTTCGCCATCCTGCTTCAGGCCGGCGGTGATCGAATCGAACACCGCATCCACGGCCTCGGCGGCCTTTTCCTTGGTCATATCAGCCGCCTTGGCGACAGCCGCGACCAGATCCTGCTTGTTCACGGGAACATCCTTTCCAATTGAGAGCAATGACTTGAGCGCGAAACGACCGATCAGCCATCAAGCCGGAAAGGGGAACGTGTCACGAGAAGCCTGCGCTTCTCTACACTTACCCCTCCTCCGCCGCAAATGGCGAAAGGCCTCTATCCCGCCCGATTAATGCGGCAGGGCAGCGCCCGCAGCCGATTCGGGCTTTTGCGGCGGCGTTTCAACCGGTTCTTCCCAGGTAATGGCTTCGGGCTTCCGCGCCAGCGCGCGCATGATCACCTCATCCACATGGGATACCGGGTTGATCTCCAACCCCTTCTTCACGCTTTCCGGGATATCGGCCAGGTCCTTCTCATTCTCTTTCGGAATGAAAACGGTCTTGATGCCGGCCCGCATCGCGGCCAGCAGCTTTTCCTTGAGCCCGCCAATCGGCAGAACGCGCCCGCGCAGCGTAATCTCCCCGGTCATGGCAACATCGCGCCTGACCGGAATACCCGTGAGCACGGAGACAATGCTGGTCGCCATGGCGATACCGGCAGAAGGCCCATCCTTCGGCGTTGCCCCTTCCGGCACATGCACATGCAGATCGCGCTTTTCAAAGAGTGTCGGCTTGATGCCGAAGCTCGTGGCGCGGCTGCGCACATAAGACATGGCGGCCGAGACACTTTCCTGCATCACATCGCCAAGCTTGCCGGTCTGCTTCACATTGCCCTTGCCGGGCAGCAGCACGGATTCGATGGTGAGGATTTCGCCACCCACTTCGGTCCAGGCAAGGCCGGTGACAACGCCGACCATATCCTCAGCCTCGGCCTCGCCGTAGCGGAACTTCCGCACACCGGCGAATTTCTCAAGGTTTTTGGGCGTGATCGCGACCTTCTTTGCCTTTTTGGAGACGATCTCCTTCACTGCCTTACGCGCCAGGCCCGCGATTTCGCGTTCCAGGTTACGCACGCCGGCTTCGCGCGTGTAGTAGCGAATCAGGTCACGAATGGCTGCATCGGCAAGCATCCATTCGCCTTCCTTCAGGCCATTCGCCTCGCTCACTTTCGCGAGCAGATGGCGCTTCGCGATTTCAACCTTCTCATCCTCGGTATAGCCGGGGATGCGAATGATCTCCATGCGATCCAGCAGCGGCTGCGGCATGCGAAGCGAATTCGCCGTGGTGACGAACATCACATCCGAAAGATCATAATCCACTTCCAGATAGTGATCCGCAAAGGTGCTGTTCTGTTCCGGATCCAGCACTTCCAACAGCGCGGATGAAGGATCACCCCGCCAATCCGCACCCAGCTTGTCAATTTCATCAAGCAGGAAAAGCGGGTTGGAGGTTTTGGCCTTCTTCATGCCCTGAATGACCTTACCAGGCATGGAGCCGATATAGGTCCGGCGATGGCCGCGCACTTCCGCCTCATCCCGCACGCCACCAAGCGACATGCG
>JADCEX010000202.1 GCA_020249825.1 Roseomonas sp. | reverse complement strand
TAGGTCAGTTCCACCTGCTGCCCGCGGCGTTCGTTGCAAAGGGCCAGCACGGCGCCGAGGTAATCATCGGGCAGCATGATGGTCGCCTTGATCCAGGGTTCTTCAATGTGATCCAGCACGCTGCCATCGGGCATATCGGCGGGGTTGTGCAATTCGAACATTTCGCCATTCGTCTTGTGCACCTTGTACACCACCGAAGGCGCGGTCGCGATCAGATCGAGATCGAATTCGCGCGAAAGCCGTTCCTGCACGATTTCCAAATGCAGAAGGCCGAGGAAGCCGCAGCGAAAGCCAAAGCCAAGCGCGGCACTGGTTTCCGGTTCATAATGAAAGGACGCGTCATTCAGCCTGAGCTTGCCGAGTGATTCACGCAGCTTTTCGAAATCATCCGCATCCACCGGATAAAGCCCGCACCATACCACGGGGATGGAAGGCTTGAAGCCGGCCAAAGCCTCGGCTGCCGGGTTGCGATCATCCGTGATGGTATCGCCAACATTGGTGTCGGCCACGGTCTTGATGGCTGCAGTCAGATAGCCCATCTCGCCCGGCCCCAGGCTTTCCACCGGCACCAGCTTCGGCGTGAAGACGCCGACCTGTTCAATGGTATGCACGGAACCGGATGACATCATGCGAATGCGCTGACCCTTGCGCAAATGGCCATCCTTCACGCGCACCAGGATGATGACGCCAAGATAGGCATCATACCAGCTATCCACCAGCAAGGCCTTGGTGGTGGCGGCGGCATCGCCTTTCGGCGGCGGCAGCCGTTCCACAATTGCTTCCAGCACGCCTTCGATATTGAGGCCCGTCTTGGCGCTGATCATCACCGCATCCGATGCATCAAGCCCAATCACATCTTCGATCTGCTGCTTCACGCGATCAGGTTCGGCCGCCGGCAGGTCAATCTTGTTCAGCACGGGCACAATCTCATGCCCCGCATCGATCGCCTGGTAGACATTGGCAAGTGTCTGTGCCTCAACACCCTGGGACGCATCCACCACCAGAAGCGACCCCTCACAGGCGGCAAGTGACCGGCTGACTTCATAGGCGAAGTCCACATGGCCGGGCGTGTCCATTAAATTCAGCACATAGGTTTTGCCATCCTTGGCGGGGTAGGTCAGGCGAACCGTTTGCGCCTTGATGGTGATGCCGCGCTCCCGCTCCAGCTCCATATTATCCAGGACCTGTTCCTTCATTTCGCGCGCGGAAAGCGCGCCGGTCTGCTGGATCAGCCGATCAGCAAGCGTGGATTTCCCATGATCAATATGGGCGATGATCGAGAAATTGCGGATCAGCGAAAGCGGCGTGTCAGTCATGATGGTCCCGGGGGTGCGGGCGCGGAGTAGCGCCTTGCATTTCTAGGGCGGAGATAAGGCAGCAGGGCCGGAAGTCAAACGCCCGCGTCAGCGGGGGCGCGGCAAAAGTGGCGCCAAACGCCACATTGCCACAGCGCCAAGCAGCGGCCCGATGCCCAGCAGCGCAAAACCGGCTGACATTCCGAGCATTTGCATGGCTTGCGGCAAGGCCCAGATGGTGCCGGCCGTCAGCAAGAAGCCAAGGGCGGTTTGCACCGTCAGCATGGTGCCGACGTAATCCGGCGGCGAAAGGCTCACGATACAGGCGGAAAACTGCGCGGAATCGGCCACCACCGTCAGCCCCCAGATGAAGGCAATCGCCAGCGCCAGCAGCGGCCAGGTGCTGGCCGGGCCGATCAGCAGCGCACAGGAACCCGAAGCCAGCATGCAGGCGCCAGCAACCTTGGCCCGATTCCACCTATCCGCCGCCAGCCCCGCCAGAATGCAGCCCAAAGCCCCGGCGGCGACCACGGCAAAAACCCAGGGACCAATGGCAGGGCTTTCCAGCACGGCGGCCAGGAAAACCCCAATCCAGGCCCACATGGCGTAGAGTTCCCACATATGGCCAAGGTATCCCAGATTGGCCAAGCGCAGCCCCTTATTGCGCCAGGCTTCCAGCATCTGCGCCGGGCGAAAGGGTGGCCGCGCGCCCAGCAATGGCCCCGGCTGAAAGCCCAGAATCAGCACCCCACCAAGCCCCGCCAGCACCCCTGCCCCGGCATAGGCCGCGCGCCAATCCAAAGCCCCAACCAGCGCTGGCAGCACATGGGGCAGCGCAGAACCCAGCGTCACCGCGCCCACCACCAGCCCGATCAGCAGCCCCAAATCCCCCCTGGCCCAGGAGGCAGCGAGCTTCATGCCCACCGGATAAACCCCCGCCATGGCCGCGCCTGCAACAAAACGCAGCAGCAATGCCATCCCTCCCGCCGGCGCCACCAGGGTTTGCGCGAGGGTCGCCACCGCCGCCAGCATTGCGCAGCCGAGGAATAGCCACCGCGCCGGCCACCGATCTGCCAGCGAGAAAACCGCACTCACCAAGGTACCAAAGACAAAGCCCAATTGGACAGAAGCGGTCAGCCAGGCGGCGCGGCTTGGCGCAATCAGCCCTTCAGCGAGCAGCGCCGGCACCGCAGCGGTGCCAGCGAACCAGACGGAAAGCGTCAGCACAATCGCGCCCACCAACAGCGCCATATTGCGGCACTTACTGTCGGCTGCGGTGATCATGCGCGGCCATCCCCCTCCGCGATCACACTGGCTTTGGAGGATTTCTGGCTCATCTTCCCTCTGGCCAATTGGCAAAGCCTGGGGCATGACCATTTTCGGCTCATAACAGGGGAGTCTCCAATGTCTTATCTCAGCCTTTCCCGGCGCCAGGTGCTGCTGGCCGCCCCCGCGATGCTCGCGGCACCCGCCATTGCGCAGGCGCAGCCGCGCGCCGTCAAGCTTGGCATCATCCAGCCCGTGACCGGCGCACTGGCGCAGGATGGCGAATATGGCCGCCTGGGGGCAGAGCTTGCCATCGCCGATATCAATGCCGGCGGCGGCATCAGGGCGCTGGGCGGCGCGCCCATTGAAATGGTGTTCGGCGATGCACGCTCCACCCCCGATGGCGGCGTGGCGGAGGTTGAGAAAATGCAGGCCGAAGGCGTGCTGGCGATTGTGGGCGGCTTCGCGAGCCCCATTTGCCTTGCCGCTTCCCAGGCCGCGTCGCGCTATGATCTGCCCTATATTGTGGATGTCGGCGTATCCGATCAGATCGTCTCTCGCGGCCTGACCAATACTTTCCGCTTCGGACCCGGCTTTGGCACGGTGACCGCGACGGCCTTGGATAATCTGGTCGCGATCAATGACGCCGCCGGCAAGCCTGCGCGCAGCGCCGTGATTGTGCATGAGGATGGGCTATTCGGGTCCGGCATGGCGCGGCTGTTGAATGCCGAATTGCCCAAGCGCGGCTTTCAGGTGCTGGAGACGATCGCGCACCCGACCCCATCGCGCGATATGTCCAATGTGGCGCTGCGTATTCGCGCACTCAATCCGGATCTGATCATCCCTTCATCCTATTACGCGGAATTCGTGTTGCTGTCGCAAACCTTGCAGCAGCGCCGCATTCGCCCGAAGGGGATTTACTGCATCCTGAACGGCGCGGCTTCCAATTTCCGTTTCGTGCGGGAATTCCCGGAAGCGGCCAAACTGGTGATGGATTGCAACCATTGGGCCGATCCGCGCAAGCCAAAAACTGCCGAATTGCGCCGGCGTGTGGAAGCGCAAAATCGCTTCTGGCTTTACAATGTGCCGCTGAATTATTCCGCCGTGATGCTGTTCGCTGATGCGCTGCAACGCGCAGGCCGGGCAGATCGTGGCGCGCTGATCCAGGCGCTTGCGGCGACGGGAGCTGGCTTTGACAGCCACATCATGCCCTATGGGCCGACGCAATTCGTCAATGGTCAGAACCAGGGCGGCAGGCCGGTGAATACGCAAGTGCAGAACGCCGATATCAAGGTGATCTTCCCGCGCGACTTTGCGGACGCCCAGCCGATCTATCCCGTCACCGGCTGAGATGGGCTACCCGCCCGAAATTCTGCTGGAGGCCGTGGCAAACGGCCTTCTGATGGGGGCCGTTTATGGGCTGGTGGCGCTTGGCCTAACGCTGGTGTACGGCGTGCTGCATATCATCAACTTCGCCCATGGCGCGCTGCTGACGCTTGCCATGTATGCGGCATTCGTCGCGCATGGCGCCTTTGGGCTTGACCCTTACGCGGCCATGGTGCCGCTGGCGGGGTTGTTCTTTGTGCTTGGCTATCTGGCGCAACGCCTGGTGATCAGCCCCGCAAGCCGTGGTGATGATTCCAATATGCTGCTGGTGACACTCGGCCTTTCGATCATCATCGAAAACGCCATGCTGGCGATTTTCCGTTCCGATACCATGACAATCCGCCTGCCCTATGCCATGTCCATGGTGGAACTTGGCGATGTGCTGCTTTCAGTGCCGCGCCTGATTGGTTTTGGCGCGACATTGCTGGTGGCGGTGCTGCTGTATGTGCTGATGACACGCACCGATACCGGGCGCGCCATTCGCGCGGTGGCCAAGGAACGCACAGGCGCTGCCTTGGTTGGCATTGATGTCGCGCATATCTATGCGGTGACTTTCGGCATCGGCACCGCCTGCCTTGCCATCGCGGCCTGCCTTTTGCTGCCTTCCTTTTATGTCTCACCCCGCGTCGGTAATGCCTTTGTGCTGGTGGCCTTCACCATTGTGGTGCTGGGCGGCATGGGCAGCGTGACCGGCGCGTTGCTGGGCGGGCTTTTCATCGGCGTGGTGGAAAGCCTTTCCGGGCTTTATTTCGGCGATAGCCTTGGTCAGATCGGGATATTCCTGATCTTCATCCTGGTGCTGCTGCTGCGCCCAACCGGGCTTTTCGGGGCGCGCGCATGACGGCCCGCGAGACCCTGCCGATCCTGCTGTTTCTGGTTGGCGCTGTGCTGGTTTCGCTGTTTGTCACCAGCAATGTCGTGCTGAACTTTCTGGTCTTTACGCTGATCCTTGCGATTGCAGCGCAGGGGTGGAATCTGCTGGGCGGTTATGGCGGGCAATATTCCTTCGGGCATGCGGCGTTTTTCGGCATGGGCGCTTATGTCAGTGCCATTCTGCAACAGCGCTTTGGCGTGAATGCTTATCCGGCGGTGGCTTTCGGCATCGCCGCCGCTGCGCTGCTTGGTTACGCGATTGGCGCCATGGTGTTTCGCGCGGGGCTGCGGGGTTCCTATTTCGCGCTGGTCACGCTGGCTTTCGCGGAAGTACTGCGCATCATGGCCAATGCGACCGAGATCACGGGCGGCGCGGCGGGCTTGCTGATCAGCCTCAATCTCGGCGCCGGCAATCTGCAATTCGCCAATCGGTCGAGCTTTTTGATCCTGGGCGCGGTGCTACTCGCGCTCGCCATGCTGATCACATTGGCGCTGGAGAAAAGCCGCACTGGCGCGCAGCTTGTGGCGGTGCGCGAAAATGAAGCGGCGGCGGCGGCGCTTGGCGTGGATATCCTGGCGGTGAAGCTGCGTGCCATCAGCCTATCGGCTGCACTCACCGGCGCGGCGGGTGCGCTTTATGCGCAGTATTTCCTTTATATTGACAGTAACCTTGCCTTCGGCACCTGGATTTCCGTGGAAGCGCTGCTGGCGCCCATCATCGGCGGTGCGGGCACGGTTTTCGGCCCGCTGATCGGTGCACTGATCCTACAGGGCTTGAGCGAAGGGACGAAAATGCTGATCGGCAAGATCCCCGGTGTTGATCTGATCATTTTCGGTGTGCTGCTGATTCTGGTGGTGCGCTTTCCCTTGCATCGCATTCCAGGGCTGCTCGCGGCGCGTTGGCGCGGCAAGGGGGCGCCATGACAGGGCAAGGGAGGGACCCCGCCTTCCTCGCAGTGCGCGACCTGACCAAGCGCTTTGGCGGGCTGACCGCAGTGTCTGACGCGACTTTTGATGTGCGGGAAGGCTCAATCACCGGGCTGATTGGCCCGAATGGTGCGGGCAAGACGACGCTTTTCGCGATGATCGCCGGCTTCGAACAGCCAAGCGCTGGTCTGGTGTTGTTGGATGGTGAGGAAATCACCGGGCGCAAGCCGCATGATCTGGCGAAGCTTGGCCTGGCGCGCACTTTCCAGATTGTGCAGCCCTTTGCTGGGCTTTCGGTGCGCGAAAACATCGCTGTCGGCGCCTTTCTGCGCTTGCCGAAGCGCCGCGATGCCTTGGCGCTGGCAGAAGAAGTGGGGCAGCGCCTCGGCCTTGGGCCGCAGCTCGATAAGCCTGCGGCGGCGCTGACGGTGGCGGGCCGCAAGCGCCTTGAAGTGGCGCGCGCACTCGCGACCCGTCCGCGTATTCTCTTGTTGGATGAGGTTTTGGCGGGGCTGAACCCCTCGGAACTTCGCGACTTCCTACCAGTGCTTCGGGATATTCGCGCGGGTGGTGTCACCATCCTGATGATCGAACATGTGATGCAGGCGGTGATGAGCCTTTGCGAATATGTGCATGTGATTTCCGGGGGGCGTATCATTGCCTCGGGCGAAGCGGCGGAGGTGGTGGGCAATCCCGCCGTCATTGAGGCCTATTTGGGCCATGGCGCCGCGCAAAGGTTGGCGGGCCATGCTTGAAATAAAATCGCTTGAGGCAGGCTACGGCGAAACCCTGATCCTGCGCGGCATTGACCTTAACGTGCCGGAGGGTGCTTTGGTGGCGGTGCTGGGCGGCAATGGCGCGGGCAAGACGACACTGAACATGACCATCAGCGGCGTGGTGCGCCCGCGCGGCGGGGAAATCCGTTTCGCGGGGCAGAGCCTCGCTGCGCTATCTCCGCCGGAGATTGTTGCGCTTGGCCTGATCCATGTGCCGGAAGGGCGCAAGATTTTCCCGAACCTGAATGTGCGGGAAGTGCTGGAACTTGGTTCCTATCGCCGCGCGCGCGCCAATCGTGCGCGCAACCTGGAACGCGTCTTTGGCATTTTCCCGCGCCTGGCTGAAAGAACGCGCCAGGCCGCGGGCACGCTTTCGGGTGGGGAGCAGCAAATGCTCGCCATTGGGCGCGGGCTGATGGCGGAACCGAAGCTGTTGATCCTGGATGAACCCTCGCTTGGGCTTTCGCCCTTGCTGGTCGAAGAAATGTTCACGCTGATCCAGCGCCTGCATGCCGATGGCCTGACCATCATGCTTGTGGAACAAAACGTGGCGCAAAGCCTGGAAGTGGCGGATCAGGCGCATGTGCTGGAGAATGGCGTCATCAGCCTCAGTGGCGCGGCGCAAGATATCGCCGCCGATCCGGAATTGCGTCGAAGCTATCTTGGATTATGAGATGACCGAAGCAGCTTTTGCGCGCCTTGATGCCGTGACCCTGGCCGTATTGAAGGGCCGGCTTGAACAAATCGCCGATGAGATGGATGCGACGCTTTATCGCAGCGCCTTCAACCCCATCATCGCCGAAGCGCGCGATGCCTGCCATGGCGTTTATGATGCGATCACCGGCGATACCTTGGTCCAGGGCACGAAGGGCTTGCCGATTTTTGTGGGTGCGATGTCCTTCGCCGTACGGTCTGTCATTCGCAAGGTGGCGGCGGAAGGCGGGCTGCAGGAAGGCGATACCTTCCTGTTCAATGACCCTTATGATGGCGGCACGCATTTGAATGACTTTCGCCTGGTGCGCCCGATTTTCCGCGCGGGCAAGCTGTTCTGCTGGGTGGCGAGTGTTGGCCATTGGCTTGATATCGGCGGCAATGTGCCCGGCAATTACAATCCGCGCGCCACGGAAAGCCATCAGGAAGGCGTGCGTTTCCCGCCCGTGAAGCTCATCCGCGCCGGGCAGATGCAGCAGGATATTCTGGATATTCTGGCGGCCAATTCGCGCGTACCGCAATCCAATTGGGGTGATTTGAACGGCCAGTTGAATGCGCTCGATCTCGGTGAAAAGCGGCTGATCGAATTGCTGGATGATTATGGTGATGCGCGCATCGCCGCAGCCTTCGCGCAATTGGCCGATCGTGCGGAAGCGCTGATGCGCGCGGAAATCGCCGCCCTGCCTGATGGGCGCTATAGCTTTGATGATTTCCTGGACAATGACGGCGTGAAGGATGAGGCGCTGCGGATTGCGCTTGATTTGACCATTACGGGTGATCGGCTGATTCTGGATATGTCGCGATCCTCACCGCCCTGTGCGGGACCGCTCAATATCTCGGTCGCAACCACGGTGGCCGCCTGTTATGTTGCTCTGAAGCACGCGTTTCCGGATGTGCCAGCCAATGCGGGTGTGTTGCGGCCGGTGGAAGTCATCGCGCCGGCGACGACGCTATTGGGTGCGGAGGCACCGCGTCCGGTTGCGGGCTATACCGAAACTATTCTGCGCCTGATTGGCGTGATCTTTGGCGCGCTTGGCCAGGCGCGGCCCGCCACCGCGACTGCGGCGCCCTTCGGCACCATCAATGCGCTGGCGCTGTCTGGCCAGCGGGAGAATGGGACGCGTTGGGTGATGTTCTCCTTCTTCGGTGGTGGGCTCGGCGGTAACCCGGCCTCTGATGGCTTGCATCACGCGAATAACCCGATCTCAACAGCGACCATCCCGCCGGTTGAGATTCTGGAAGCGGCCTATCCGGTCATGTTCACGCAATGGGCGCTCCGCCCCGATAGCGGCGGCGCGGGCGAACATCGCGGCGGTGTTGGCGCAATCTATGAGATTGAGGCGCTGGCCCCGGGCCGCACGGAAGTCGCCTTGCTCGGTGAACGCGGGCGTTTCGCGCCCTTTGGTGTGGCGGGCGGTGCTGAAGGCGCGCTTAATCGCTTCACCTGGGGAGCAGCCGGCGAAACGCCGCCGATGGCAAGCAAGATTGTCGGTGTTTCCATCGGCCAGGGTGAACGTGTGCGGCTGGAAAGCCCGGGCGGTGGCGGTTGGGGCGATCCTGCGGCGCGGCCCATGGAGGCCATCGCGCGCGATGTCCGCTTGGGTTATGTCAGCGCCGAAGCGGCGCTGCGCGATTACGGAAAGCGCGCATCATGAGCGGCGCGATTGTCGGCGTTGATGTCGGTGGCACCTTCACCGATTTGTTCCTGTTTGATCCCGAAACGGGGCGCTTTCAGACGGCGAAGGTGCCAAGCCAGCGTGGTGATGAGGCTTCTGGTTTTCTTACTGGCCTTCGCGCGCTTGGTGGCGCTTCCGGCATGGCGGCGGTGGTGCATGGCACGACGGTTGGCACCAATGCGTTACTGGAACGAAAAGGTGCCAAGCTTGGCGTGATCACAACCGCCGGCTTTCGCGATGTCTTGGAAATGCGCCGCAGAGATCGCCGCCACACCTGGGGCCTATGGGGTGATTTCCAACCCTTAGCTGACCGGGATTTGCGGCTGGAAGTACCGGAACGATGCCTCGCCGATGGGAGCATCCACACGCCGGTTGATATCGCGGCGGTGGAAAAGGCAGCGCGGCAATTGCTCGCCGCTGGCGCCGAAGCCTGCGCGATTATTTTCATCAATGCCTATGCCAATCCCGCCAATGAACAGGCGGCGGCGGAAGCGGTGCGGCGCATCTGGCCCAATCCGCATGTTTCGGTTTCCTCTGAAATTCTGCCGGAAATTCGCGAGTTTGAACGCGCTTCGACCACGGCACTCAATGCCTATTTGCAACCACTGGTCGCGGGTTATCTCGGCAAGTTGGAAGGCGCGCTCGCTGAAGAAGGTTTCGGTGGGCGGTTCCATATTGTGCAATCCAATGGCGGGATCATGTCCACCGCAACGGCGCGGCGCTTCCCGGCACGCACCGCGCTTTCCGGCCCGGCTGCGGGGGTGATTGCCGCGGGCGCCATCGCCAAGGCCGCCGGCTTCAGCCATGTGATCACCTGTGATCTGGGCGGCACTTCCTTTGATGTGTCTTTGATTGCCGATGGGCAAATGGCCCTGGCCGCGCAGGCGACGATTGACTTTGGTCTTGTCATCCGCTCCCCGATGATTGAAATCACCACGATTGGTGCAGGCGGTGGTTCCATCGCGGCGGTGGATCGCGGTGGCTTGCTGCAAGTGGGGCCGGAAAGCGCGGGCAGCCGCCCTGGGCCGGTATGCTATGGGCAAGGCAATGATCGGCCCACGTTGACGGATGCAAACCTGGTACTTGGGCGGATCAACGCTGCGCGGCCCATTGGCGGAGCGCTCACTTGCCTTAATGTTGCAGCGGCGAAGGCCGCGATTGAAAAGCATGTCGGCGCGGCGCTTGGCCTCGATGCCATGGCGGCGGCAGAGGCCATTCTGCGCGTGGCCAACGCAAAAATGGCTGGTGCCATCAGGCTTGTTTCCATCGAACGCGGGCTTGATCCGGCGCGTTTTGTGGCGCTGCCCTTCGGTGGTGGTGGCGCTTTGCATGTCGGCGCGCTGCTGGCCGAGGTCGGTTTGAAGGCGGCGCTGGTGCCGCGCTTTCCGGGAGTTACCTCCGCACTTGGCTGCATCATCGCCGATGTGCGGCATGATCAGGTGCGCACGCTGAACCTTGATCTGGATACGCTGGACGCCACAGCGCTGGATGCGCATCTGCTGCGCGAAGCAAGCACCGCTGTCGCTGTGGTGCGCGAAGCGGGGCTGCCGGTGGAGCGCATCGAAACCGTGTTTACGCTGGATATGCATTACGCAGGCCAGACCCATACGGTTGCGGTGCCGCTGCCCGTGACAGTGGCAGGCAATAGCACGGGCGTGACGCGCGATGTAGTGCGCCAAGCTTTTGAAGCAGCATACCAGCGCGCCTTCAGCCGCTTGTTGCCTGGGCTTCCGGTGAGGATCGTCTCCCTGCGCAGTGCCGCGATTGGCCGGCGCCCGGCTTTTGACCTGGCAGCGCTTGCACCGGGGCCTGATGCAAGCCTGGAAAAAGCAGCGCGTGGCGCGCGGCAGGTTTGGTTCGATGGCGCTTGGCATGAGGCACACATTTACGCGCGGCTTGAATTGCCGGTGGGCGCCGAGATTCCCGGCCCCGCCATATTGGAACAACCCGATGCAACCGTGGTGGTTGACCCTGGCCTGATGGCGCGGGTGGACCGCTTTGGCAATCTGATCATCGAAAGGGCGTGACCATGGCCGGCGCCATTCCTATCTCTGAAACCGCTCTGCTGCTCTGTGATTTACAGAATGATTTCATCCATCCCAAGGGCGCTTATGCGCGCGGCGGGCAAAGTGATGCCACCATCGCGGCGCTGCCCGCGCGGCTGGCTCCGCTGTGTCAGGCCATGCGCGATAAGGGTGGCTGGATTGCCTCCACCCATTTCACTTTGGTGCCGGGCAAGGGCGGTGAGCCCTTCATTGCGGAGCACCTGAAACAAATGCGCCCCTTCCTGCGCAAGGGGGATTTCGCGCCGGCATCCTGGGGCCAGGCCTTGGTGGATGAATTGGCGCCATCCCATCTGATGGTCGAGAAAATCGGCTATGATGCGTTTTGGAATTCGCGCCTGGAATGGGCCTTGCGCAAGGCAGGCATTCGCGCGCTGTTGGTGGCGGGCATTGTCACTAATGGTGGTGTGGCGTCCACCGTGCGCGGCGCACATGTGCGGGAATTTGAAGTAACGGTGCTGGAAGATGGCTGCGCGGCGTTTTCCAGCGCAATACATCAAGCCGCGATTGAAGGGCTGCGCCCGGTTGCGCGCATCACCAACATCGCGCAGGCACTTGAAGAAATCACAGGGAAATAAGTCATGGATAAGTTTGGCATTGGTCAGCCGGTACGGCGCAAGGAAGATGTGCGGCTGCTGACCGGGCGCGGCACCTACACGGATGATCTGGACCGCCCCGGACAGGCGCATGCGGTGGTGCTGCGTTCTCCACACGCCCATGCGCGCATCCTCTCCATGGATACCAACGAAGCAAAGGCAGCGCCTGGCGTGCTGGCGGTACTGACCGGCCATGATGCGATTGCTGATGGGCTGAAGCCTTTGCCCGTGCAGGTGGAAGTGCCCGGCAAGGAAAAGCCGCTTTTCGCGCCCACGCGCCATATCCTGCAAACCGAACGCGTGCGCTATGTGGGTGACCCGGTGGCGCTGGTTGTCGCGGAAAGCCGCGAACAGGCGATGGACGCGGCCGAGCTGATCCAAATTGACTATGAAACCCTGCCGAGCATCACGGAAACCGGCAGGGCGCTTGATGCTGACGCGCCGGTCATTTGGGAAGACCAGGGCAGCAATCTTTGCGTTCATTGGGATAGTGGCCGCGCCGCGGAAGCGGATGAGGCGTTTACCAAGGCGGCGCGCATCGCCTCGGTTGATCTGGTGCAGAACCGCATTGTCGGCAATCCGATGGAGCCGCGTGTTGCCCTCGGCGATTGGGATGGGGAACGCTGGACGCTGGTTTCGCCATCCCAGGGCGCGGTCAAGGTGCGGGATAATCTTGCGAAGCTGGTCTTTAACGTGCCGCTTGAAAAAATCCGCGTCATCTCGCCCGATGTCGGTGGTGGCTTTGGCTTGCGCGGCAAGCTGTTTCCGGAAAGTGCCATGGTGCTTTGGGCGGCGCGCAAGCTGGGCCGGCCGGTGAAATGGCGCGCCGGCCGGACCGAGACCTTCCTGGCAGACCCGCATGGGCGTGATCATGTAACCCATGCCGAAATGGCCTTTGATGAAAACGCCAAGGCGATTGGCGTGCGTATTCGCACCCTGGCCGCGATGGGTGCCTATTTGCTTGATTTCGGCCCGCGCGTACCCACCATGGCGGGTGGGCGCATCAATGGCACGGTCTATGACATTCAGGCATTGAATGTGCAGGTGCGATGTGTGTTTACCAATACAGTGCCGACCGATGCCTATCGCGGCGCCGGCCGGCCGGAAACCGCCTATGTGCTTGAAAGATTATTCGACCAGGGCGCCGCAGCCTTTGGCATAGGGCGGGAGGAAATTCGCCGCCGCAATTACATCCGCCCGGATCAAATTCCCTATCGCAATGTCGCTGGCAATGTGATCGATTCCGGGCGCTTTGCGGAAACGCAGGATATGGCGCTGAACTTGGCGGATTGGCAAGGTTTTGCTGCGCGCCGTGCGGAAGCGGCCAAGCACGGGAGGCTACGCGGCATTGGGCTTGGCTATTTCATTGAAGCCTCCGGCGGGCAGCCTTTTGAATGGGCGCGTGTGGCGCTCACACCTGAGGGCCGCGCCAAGCTCACAGTTGGCACGTTCAGCCATGGGCAGGGGCATGAAACGGCCTTTGCGCAAATCCTGTCTGAAAAGCTTGGCCTGCCCTTTGATGCCATTGATCTGATCCAGGGAGATTCGGATGTGGTGCTCAAGGGTGGTGGCACGGGCGGGTCGAGGTCTTCGCAAATGGGCGGGGTTGCCACCAGCCGTGCTGCGACGCTGGTCATTGAAAAAGCCAAACGCATCGCCGGGCATTTATTGGAAGCAGGGGTCGCGGATATTGAATTCCTCAATGGCCGTTTCAGCGTGACGGGGACAGATATCGCCACCAGCTGGCCCGCGGTGATTGCCGCCGCGCATGACCCTGCGCGCCTGCCGCCTGGCGAAACCCCAGGGCTTGAGGAACAACTGACTTACACGCGCGACACGGAATGCAATTTCCCCAATGGCTGCCACGTTGCCGAGGTGGAAATTGACTCCACCACCGGCGAAGTCTCCATCGTCAATTACGCGGCGGTGGATGATGTTGGTGTGCCGATCAACCCCATGCTGGTGCATGGCCAATGCCATGGCGGCATCATGGCCGGCATTGGTCAGGCTATGCTGGAACATGCGCAATATGATCCGGAAAGCGGCCAATTCCTGACCGCGACTTTTCAGGATTACTGCATGCCACGCGCCGGTGATGCGCCTTCCTTCAATCTTGATCTGAATGTGGTGCCCTGCCCATCCAATGATCTTGGCGTGAAGGGCGCGGGTGAAGGCGGCGCTTGCGGTGCGCCGCCCGCCATTATCTCAGCGGTGTGTGATGCGCTTGGTGTTGCGCATATTGATATGCCGATCACGCCAGAAGCCGTCTGGCGTGCCTTGCGGTCGAAACAGGCGGCCTGATTTAGTGTGTTGCCCATTCACCTTAGTTCATGGGCAACCCACTAAAAACTTGTTTGATCGCATTTTCCGAGTCGCCAAGTGATTCCACTTGGCTTGAAAATGCTCACCCCGCCGGCCGCACGCTCCAAGGATAAGGCATGCTGCCCTGGGCAAGCCCGGTGATGCTGCGCCGCCAGGCGCTGCGGATGCGGAATTGGCCAAGCGGGATGGTGGCGACATCATCCTGCGCGAGCTTATTGATCTCATCCGCTAGCGCCTTTTGCCGCGCGGCATCCGGCGCATCAAACCAAGCGTGGATGCGTTCCTGCATCGCTGGGCTGTCATACCAACCGAACCAGCCAGTCGCGCCCGGCCCCTTCACCAATGAACTCACCGCCGGGTTCAAATAGGCCAGTGACGATCCATAGGTGTGGAAAATGCTCCAGCCGCCGCGATCGGTGGGTTCGGTGCGCACGCGCCGCTGCACCACCGTGCCCCAATCGGTTTCCGCCAGCTCCACATTCATGCCAATGCGGCGCAGCCGATCCGCGGTCACTTGCCCATGCGGGCCAATCAGCGGGAAATCGGTCGGGTTGATGATGACCACCTTCTCCCCGTTATAGCCGCTCGCCTGCAGCGCGGCGCGGGCGCGATCCAGGCTGCGCGGTGGCGCGTTAAGTTCCGAGAGATTCTCAACGCCATAAGGCGTGCCGCAGGGAAATAGGCTGCGGCATTCCTGCCAGATGCTGCGATCATCGCCGAGCGTGGAGCGCATGTAATCCGCCTGATCCACCGCCAAAGCGACCGCTTGCCGCACGCGCAGATTATTGAAGGGCGCTTGCAGATGGTTCAAGCGCATGATGCTCATCAAGCCGGTCGGGTTCAGGATACCGACTTCAATATTGCGGTTGCGCTGCAGTGTAGGCACCAGATCTGCAAGCGGTTGTTCCAGCCAATCAATCTCACCCGATTGCAGCGCTGCCGCTGCCGTCGCGGGGTCGGGCAGGATATGCCATTCAATGCGCGGGAAATGCGCGACCTTGCCACCGGATGCCCAATCGGATGGTTCATCACGAGGGCGATAGCGGTCATTGCGCATATAAACCACGCGGCTGCCAGAGACGAATTCATCGCGCATGAAGCGATAAGGCCCGCTGCCGATCACCTCACTTACTTGCGTGCCGGCATCGGTTCTCGCAAGTCTTTCGGGTATGATGAAGGGCACATTGGAATCTGGCTTTGCCAGCGCATCCAGCAACAGCGGAAAGGGGCGCTTCAAGCGAATCTCAAGAGTGCGATCATCCGCCGCGCGCCATTCATCCACCTGCGCGGCCAGGATTTGCCCGAAAGGATCACGCCGCGACCAGCGCGCCAGTGATGCGGCGCAATCCGCCGCGCGCACTGGTTCCCCATCATGGAAGAACAGTCCATCGCGCAGGCGGATGCGCCACACCCGGCCATCGGCGGAAACCTCATGCCCGGCGGCCATTTGCGGGCGCGCCCGCTGCTGGCCATCCACGGCATAGAGCGTGTCATACACATGATAGCCATGCATTTGCGTGACAATCGCGCTGGTCCAAATGGGATCAAGTGCGGTCAGATTGGCCTGTGGCACAAAGCGCAGCGTGGCCGTGCGCGCGGGTTGCGCCAGCACAGGCGCAGCAAAGCCCGAGGCCCCGGCAAGCGCCGCGGCCCCTTGCAGCAAATGACGACGTTTCATGGGTGTTTCCTTTGTTGTGATTTACGCTTCGGCGATGGCCGCACTCCATGGGCTCATCGCATCGGTAATGCCGGTGCGCAGCCCATCCGCGCCGATGCGGATCAGATTGGGGCAGGCGAAATTCACCGGCAGCACAGCGTGTTCCACTTCCGTCACCGTGTCTTCCGCCGCCAGCGCCGCGAGTGTTTCCGCGCCCAGCCGGATATCGGCGGTCACGCCCTCAGGGCCGGAAACATCCAGCCTGGGATGATGCGCCGCCGCTTCAGGCCCCATGCCGAAATCAGCAACGAAGGACAGCATCTGGAAGACCGATGCCATGATGCGCCGCCCGCCGGAGGCACCCGTGGCGATCACGGGCTTGTCTCCATCCGCCGCAATCACTGGGCACATATTCGTCAGCGGCCTTTTGCCTGGCGCCAGCGCATTGGCGGCTTCCGGGCGCGGGTCGAACCACATGACGCCATTGTTCATGAGCACGCCCGATTTCGGCAGCACCACGCGGCTGCCCATGCTGGACAACAACGTGGTGGTCATGGCGACCATCATGCCGTTCTTATCCGCAACCGTCAGATGGGTGGTGCAGGATTCGGCGGCCTTGGGTTCCGCATCACCAAGTCCCGCCAAGCGTTCCGCATAGGCCGCGCGCAGCACGCGGGCCAATTGCGCGTACCAGCCCGAAGATGGCGCCTTGCCCGAGAAATCCGCGCCCTTCATCCCTTCCAGCACGCGCAGCAGCGTGGGTGCTGCGGTCAGACCATTGGCTAGCATCAGCCGCTTGCCGCGCCATGCGGCTTCCAGCGCGGGCAGCACGCGCGCCTTGCAGTTCGCCAAATCCTCGGCGCTGACAAAGGCGCCCATTTCCTTGCAATCGGCGGCGATGGCGGCGGCGATATCGCCGGTGTAGAAATCAGCGAGGCCCGCATGCGCCAGCCGTTCCAGTGTGGCGGCCAGATTGCCCTGCTGGAAGAAGCCCGGTGAGCCCTGATACGGCGCCACAGGCGGCAGCCCGCCCGGCAGATAGATGCGCGCGGATTCTGGATAAAGCTTCAGCACGGATGCAGAATTGGCCACTTTCAGCGTGGTGAACCAATCCTGCGCGAGGCCGCGCTTGGCCAGCGCCACCGCCGGCGCCAGCACATCCTTGATCGGCATGCGGCCATGGCGCGCATGCAATTCCATATAGCCCGCAACGGCGGAAGGGATGGCGAAGGAAAGCGGGCCATGCACATTGCGGTCTTCCAGCACTTCCGGCCAGGTGAACAAATCGGCCTTCATCTTGCCGGTCATGGGGAAGGCGGAAGGCTTCAAGCCGCGCGGGGAAACCGGGCCGAAATCAAAGGTCTCAGCCGCCCCACCGGGCGCCATCACCTGCGCGAAGCCAATCCCGCCCAGGCCGCTATTCCAGGGTTCCAGCGTCGCCAACGCAAAGGCCGTGGCCACCGCCGCATCCGCCGCCGTGCCGCCGGCTTCCAGAATGGCGACGCCGGCCTCTGCCGCGCCGCGCGCCTGGGACGCCACCATGCCCTTGCGGCCAGAAGCGGCAGGCTTGGTGATGTGCCAATGCTGGGAAGTATGACGGGGCGGGGTATAGGCCATGATGCGGTTTCCTCGTATTTTTGCCCCCACAGCCTTGCGCCGCCCGCCGCTTCCCGCAAGCCCCCGCCCGGTTTGCCCCGCCGCCCCTTTCCTTTTATGGAACCCTCCGGATTCTACGGGCGGGCCAAGACCCGTCCCTTGTTCGGGAGCGTTCCAATGTCTGCATCAAAGGGGCTTTTCGTTGCCCCCATTCTGAAGAATTTCATCGAAACCGAAGCCCTGCCCGGCACGGGCGTGGAGCCCGCCCGCTTCTGGGAAGCGATGGAACGCACGCTGCGTGAAATGGCGCCGACAAATGCCGCGCTGCTCGCCAAGCGCGATGCGCTGCAGGCGAAGATTGATGCCTGGCACCGCGCCAACCCCGCCAAGCCGATTGATCAGGCGGCCTATACCGCCTTCCTCAAGGAAATCGGCTATCTGCTGCCGGAACCCGCGCAGGTGACGGTGGCCACGACCGATGTGGATGCGGAAATCGCCTCCATGGCCGGGCCGCAGCTTGTCGTGCCCGTTTCCAATGCGCGCTACGCGCTGAATGCGGCCAATGCGCGCTGGGGCAGCCTTTATGATGCGCTGTATGGCACGGATGCCATTCCAGGTACCGCTGCGGGCAAGGGCTATGACCCGGAACGCGGCGCGAAAGTGATTGCCTATGCGCGCGGCGTGCTGGATAGCGCCGTGCCACTCGCCAAGGGATCGCATGCCGATGCCACAGGCTACCGGATTGAAGGCGGCGCTTTGGAAGTGACGCTAAAGGATGGCAGCAAAACCGGCCTCGCGCGGCCTGGCCAATGCGTGGGCTTCCTGGGTGAGCCGCATGCGGCATCATCTCTGCTATTGGTGAACAACGGCTTGCATATCGAAGTGAAATTCGATCGCGCCCACCCGATCGGCAAGACCGATCCGGCGGGCATTGCCGATGTGGCTTTGGAAAGCGCGCTGACCACCATTCAGGATTGCGAGGATTCCGTCGCCGCCGTGGATGCCGAAGACAAGGTCGCGGTTTATCGCAATTGGCTTGGCCTGATGCGCGGCGATCTGGAAGCGAGCTTTGAGAAAGGCGGCAAGACCATGCTGCGCCGCCTGAACCCGGACCGCGTGTTTCAGCGCCCGGCCGGTGGCGGGATCACGCTGCATGGCCGTTCGGTGATGCTGGTGCGCAATGTGGGTCACCACATGATGATTGATGCGGTGAAGCTGGATGGCGCAGAAGTGCCGGAAACCATTCTGGATGCCTTCTGCACGTCGGTGATTGCCATTCATGATATTCGCGGCAAGCGGCTGAATTCGCGCGCCGGCAGCGTTTATATCGTGAAGCCGAAGATGCACGGGCC